>WLNW01000080.1 GCA_009699605.1 Actinomycetota bacterium
CGACCTGACCGATCTCGGCCGCGAGACGGCCGAGCGTCCCAGGGGTGTTGTCGAGCTGCACAGAGAGGTTGACCGAGAACGCCGCGGTAGGAGTAGCCATGGCCCCGAACGTACCGGCCTGGCGCAGGCGGCGCGCAATTGCGCGAGACCTACGTCTCAGCGGCGGATCACGCGCCTTCGTAGGCCACCGGGCGTCCGGCGCGCTTCCCGTTCGCCGCTTGTTGCGCGATTTCGCTGGGCAGAGCGGCGCGATCGCGCAACAAGCTCGACGCGGGAACACTCTTCGCGCGAACTAGCTCAGGTGCGTCAGGCGCCTTCGTAGGGGAAACCGAGGTCGGGCGCGGTGATGAGGGCGTGAAACGCGATGCCCTCGGCTGCCGCCATGGCGGCGCACGTACCGCCGCGGTCGACCACCACGAGCACGAGCACCGGCTCGGCCCCGAGCGCACGGACCGCGAGCGCGGCGTCAAGCGCGCTGGTGCCGCGAGTGACGGTGTCCTCGGTGATCACCACCTTGTCGCCGGGCAGCAAGGCACCGGCCAGGCGGCCCTGCACACCATGGTCCTTGGCCTCCTTGCGGATGCTGAAGCTGCGCAGCGCACGCCCGCGCGTAGCGGCCACGGCTGCGATGCCGAACGCGACCGGGTCAGCGCCCATGGTGAGGCCACCGATCGCAGTGACGTCGGCGGGGATCACGGCGAGTGCCGCGTTGGCCACGAGCATGATCCCCTCGGGCCGGCAAACCGTCTGCTTCGAGTCGATGAACCACGTGCTCTTGCGCCCCGACTTCAACGTGAAGTCGCCGGTGCGGACCGAGTGCTCGAGAAGGTGCGCGACGAGCGCTTCGTTGGCCATGCGCTCAGGCTAAGCGAACGGGCTGCGGGCCGGTCAGTTGTCGATGTGCACGAGGCCCGTGCCGGGGACGATCTCGCCGATCACTCGCGCCGCGTGACCGTGCGCGTCGAGCGCCGAAATCGCCGCGCCCACTTCGTGTTGGGGCACCACGAGCACCATGCCGATGCCGCAGTTGAAGACGCGGCGCATCTCGTCACGATCGATCGAGCCGAGGCGTTCGAGCTCGGCGAAGATCCGCGGCGACTCCCACGTGCTCGCGTCGACCCGCGCGTCGGCATCGGCGGGCAGCACGCGATTCAGGTTGCCGGGGATGCCACCGCCGGTGATGTGGGCGACCGCACGCACTTCGACCTCGCGCATCGTGGCGAGCACGGCGGGCGCGTAGATGACCGACGGCTCGAGCAGCACATCCCCGAGGGAACGATCCGCATCGCTCCACGCCGGCCCGTGCACGTCGCGCGCCGCAACGTCGAAGAACACGCGGCGGGCCAGCGAGAACCCGTTGCTGCGCAGGTTGGGCGAGGGAATCCCGATGAGCGCGTCGCCGGCGGTGACCTCGCGACCGGTGACCAACTTGTTGCGCTCGGCGACGCCAACCGCGAAACCGACGAGGTCGAACTCGCCGGGCTTCATGACGCCGGGATGCTCGGCCATCTCGCCACCGATGAGCGCGCAACCGGCCAAACGGCATCCGGCGGCGATGCCGGTGACCAGCGCTTCGACCTGTTCGGGATCGAGGCGCCCGATGGAGATGTAGTCGAGGAAGAACAACGGCTGCGCGCCCTGGCACACGAGATCGTCGACGCACATTGCGACGAGGTCGAGCCCGATGGTGTCGAAGCGCTGCAACTGCTGTGCGACGAGAGCCTTGGTGCCGACGCCGTCGGTGCTCGACACGAGCACCGGGTGGTCGTACCCCAACGACGCTATGTCGAACAGGCCACCGAACCCGCCGATGTCGCCGATCACCTCAGGGCGATACGTGGAACGCACCAGCGGCTTGATCCGCGCCACCGCGTCGTCGCCGGCGGCGATCGAAACTCCGGCACCTTCGTAGGTCTCGCCCATGTCAGAGATCGACCGGCGCGAACGCGCTGCTGAACAACGAGTCCATGATGCCAGGTGCAGGCGGTGCGACCGCCACCTCGGACGACCGGGTCAACGCGACCGGGATCGACACCGGGTACGTACCCGTGAGGCACGCATCGCAGAACCCCGCGCCCTTCGCGCCGACCGCGTCGACAAGGCGGTCGAGCTGGAGGTACGCCAGCGTGTCGACGTTGAGGTAGTCGCGGATCTCTTCGACCGTGAGGTTCGCCGCGAGCAGCTCGCCGCGGCTGCCGGTGTCCATGCCGTAGTAGCAGGGCCAGCGATAGGGAGGCGACGACACGCGCATGTGGATCTCGGCCGCGCCCGCCTCGCGGAGCATGCCGACCATGGCCCGCGTGGTGGTGCCACGCACGATGGAATCGTCGATAACGATGAGGCGCTTGCCCACGATGTTGTCGCGCAACGGATTGAGCTTCATGCGCACACCGAGCGCACGCAGCTCCTGGGTCGGGGCGATGAACGTGCGCCCGATGTAGCGGTTCTTGACGAGGCCCTGGCCGTACGGGATGCCGCTGCGTCGAGCGAACCCCTCGGCCGCGGGAATGCCCGATTCGGGCACGCCCATCACGAGATCAGCATCGGCCGGAGCCTGCTCGGCCAGCTGCTCACCCATGCGCACACGGGCCTCATGGACGATCTTGCCGTAGAGCCGCGCGTCGGGCCGGGCGAAGTACACGAACTCGAAAAGGCACAGGCGGGGATCGACGGCCTCGGCGGCGAAGGGACGGACCGAACGCCAGCCGGTCTCGTCGATGACCACCATTTCGCCCGGCTCGAGCTCGCGCACAAAGTGCGCACCGACGACATCGAGCGCGGGGGACTCAGACGCGAGTACCCAACCGTTGTCGAGCCGACCGAGGCACAGCGGACGGAACCCGTTGGGGTCGCGAACACCGAACACTCGCTGTTGGTCCATGAGGACCAACGAGAACGCCCCACGCAAACGCGGCAGCACGTTGAGCAGCGCTCGCTCGAGATGCGCCGGCTGGCCCGGCTGCGGCGAGTCGTGCGCGTTCGCGCCGATGTCGAGCGCCAGGAGTTCGGCCAGCACGTCGCTGTCGCTACCCACCGTGCCGGGCAACATGCCGGCCTCCTCGGCCAACTCGTCCGTGTTCACCAGGTTTCCGTTGTGACCGAGCGCGAACTCTGCGGCGGGCGCACCGCGATAGACCGGCTGTGAGTTGTTCCACACGCTCGTACCGGTGGTGGAGTAGCGCACGTGGCCGATCGCGTGGCCCCCCGGCAGCGCGGCCAGCACGCGGTCGTCAAAGACGGTGGACACGAGACCCATGTCCTTCACGACCGTGACGAGCTGGCCGTCGCTCACGGCCATGCCCGCGGATTCCTGCCCGCGATGCTGCAGCGCATACAGGCCGAGGTAGGTGACGTGGGCGACCGCCTTGCCCGGGGCGTAGACCCCGAAGACCCCGCAGGCCTCCTTGGGCGAGTCGTCGACCAGGTCGAGCGAGGCAGGATCGGAGGGGGAAGCAGCTGCGGTCGGGTCCTCCGCATCAACTGGGCCAGAGGGGAGGTACTCGGTCACGCGATCATTCTATGAGGGTCGGCCGTCGGGCGTTCACGATGCGGGCCAGAGACCTCACAACGGGCGGCGCGAAAGGGCTCAGTGGGTGGAGCCCGAGCCGAACGCCAGCGGTAGCCGATCGCGCCATTGCGTGGTTGCGTCGGCCAGGCCGACATCGACGAGGCCCTTGATCACGAGACGGTCGCCGGTGGCGAGCCCGAGGCGGGTCACCGCAACACTGGCGTGCTCGGCCATGGCCACCACGGTGGCCAGCATGTCGGGGGCGACCACCACGATCACCCGTGACGGGCCCTCGGCGAACAGCGCACGATGATCGGCGATGCGGGCCACAGAGAAGCCAACGCCGGAGCTCACGGCCATCTCGGCCAGGGCCACGCCGAGCCCACCGACCGACACGTCGTGCACGCCCGACGCGAGGCCACCGATGACCAACGCCCGGGTGAGGTCGGCCACAGCGGTGTGGACCTCATAACCGAGCGGGTCGAGCGAGCCGCCGCGAGCGCCGCGATCGGCAGCCCACCGCGAGCCGGCCAGGTTCGAGGTGTCGGGCCCGAGCAGCAGGATGCGGTGGCCTTCGGTGAGCCGTGCCCCCGGGGGAACCGCGGTGAGATCGTCGACCAGTCCGAGCAGCCCCACCACCGGGGTGGGGTCGATGCTTACGCCCGCCGACTCGTTGTAGAGGCTGACGTTGCCGCCGATGACCGGAACGCCGAAAGCCCGGCACGCATCGGCCATGCCGTCGATGGCCTCGGACAGCTGCCACATGACCTCGGGGTTCTCGGGGTTGCCGAAGTTGAGGCAGTTGACCACGGCGAGCGGACGCGCGCCCACGCACGCCAGGTTCAACACCGACTCGGCAACGGTGAGCGCCGTGCCACGTCGTGGATCCACGGCACACCAGCGATGGTTGCCGTCGACGGTGATCGCCAGCGCGCGGCCGGTGTCGTGACCCGTGCCGGGGTGCTTGAGCCGCAACACGGTGGCATCGCCGCCCGGGCCGACCACGGTGTTGAGGAACAGCTGGTGGTCGTACTGCGACGAGACCCACGACGTGTCGGTGAGCATCGCGACGAGATCCGCGCCGGCATCGGCCGGCGCGGCCACCGAATCGGGACCAGGCGCAGAGGAAGGGCCGGGAGCCTGCCGGGGCCGGTCGTACAGGGGCGCCGCGTCGTGCAACGACGACGCCGGCACGTCGGCCAGCACCTCGCCTTCGAATCCGTCGCGAATGCGTAGGCGGTCGCCGTCGGTGACCACGCCGATGACCGAGGCCCGCACTTCCCAGCGCTCGCAGATCGCGAGGACCCGGTCGAGCCCCACCGGCTCGACGATCGCGAGCATGCGCTCCTGGGACTCGCTCGTCATGATCTCGAACGGCTCCATGCCCGGTTCGCGGGTCGGGATGGCCGTCACGTCGACGTCCATGCCAACGCCACCGCGCGAAGCGGTCTCACTGGTCGCGCAGGTGATGCCCGCGCCGCCGAGGTCCTGAATGCCGACGACGAGGTGCTCGTCGAGCAGTTGGAGACAGGCCTCGATGAGGCGCTTCTCCTCGAAGGGGTCACCCACCTGCACGCTCGGGCGCTTGGCCGATTCGCTCTCGTCGTCAGAGAACCCGGCGGATGCGAGCACGCTCACCCCGCCGATACCGTCGCGGCCCGTGGACGAACCGAGGAGCACGGCGAGGTTGCCGACCCCGCTCGCCTGACCGAGCACCAGGCGATCAGTTGGGAGCACGCCCAGGCACAGCACGTTGACGAGCGGGTTGCCCTTGTACGTGGCGTCGAACACGATCTCGCCGCCCACGGTAGGCACGCCCACCGCATTGCCGTAACCGGAGATGCCGGACACGACACCCTCGGCGATCCATCGGCTGCGAGGGTCATCGAGCGGACCGAATCGCAGGGGGTCCATGAGGGCGATCGGCCGCGCGCCCATCGTGAAGATGTCGCGCAGGATGCCGCCGACGCCCGTGGCCGCACCTTGGTAGGGCTCGATCGCCGAGGGGTGGTTGTGGCTCTCGATGCGGATGGCCGCGGCGATGCCGTCGCCCACGTCGACCACGCCGGCGTTCTCACCAGGACCAACGAGCACCCATGGGGCTTCGGTCGGGAGACGGCGCAGGTGCAGCCGGCTCGATTTGTAGGAACAGTGCTCCGACCACATCACGGCGAACATCGCGAGCTCGAGGTGATTGGGCTCCCGGTCGAGGATCGCTTCGATCGACACCGCTTCGTCGTCCGTGAGCCCGAGCGCGCGGTGGATGGGTTCGGTCATGGAGTCGAACCTAGTCAACGGACCCGCTCACCACGTCATCTCCGAGCTGTGACGACCGCCGAGTTCTTGCGCGCGCACATCGCCGCGGTCAAGTCCTCCAGCGAGAGCGAGGGCATCTCGTACGCCGCGTGGCGGGCGGTCGGGGTGTCGCCGGGCATGCTCGAGCGCGCCGGCATCAGCCGTAGTGCCTGATCAGATGCCCGACCGGGCGCCGGCCGCGGCGAGGAGGGAACGCAGCACGATGGCACCATCGGTCCCCCCCAAGAGTGGGTGACACGCGCGCTCGGGGTGTGGCATCAGCCCCACCACGTTGCGCGCCGCGTTGCAGATCCCGGCGATCGAACTGGTCGACCCGTTGGGATTGTCCACATAGGTGAACAGGATGCGGTCGTCGTCGCGCAGCTCGGCGATGGTGCGCTCGTCGCAGGTGTAGTTGCCCTCGAAATGATTGATTGGAATCGTGAGCTTCTGCCCAACTTCCGCCTGGTTCGTCAGCGCGCTCCGTGTGCTTTCCACGCGAACCGTGACCGACCTACACAGGAACTTCAACCCGGCGTTCTTCTGCAGCGCGCCCGGAAGCAGCCCCGCTTCGGTGAGCACCTGGAATCCATTGCAGATGCCGATCACCGGCCCGCCTGCTCGCGCGAAGTCGGCCACGGGGCCCATGACGGGCGAGAACCGGGCAATCGCCCCGGGTCGCAGGTAGTCGCCATAGGCGAACCCGCCGGGCAGCACGATCGCGTCGACGTCGCCGAGCTCCGTGGCACCGTGCCAGATCACCCCGGCCTCACCGCCGAGCGACTCGATCGCCTCGACGACATCTTGTTCGCAGTTCGAGCCCGGGAAGAGCACCACTCCGACGCGTGGGCTCATACGCCGGCTGCTTCGGTCACGGTGATCACCGCGTCTTCTATCACCGGGTTCGTGAGGAACCGGTCGCACATCTCCGCCACCTCGGCCTGCGCCGCGGCGGCGTCGGCCGAGTCGAGGGTGAACCGCATGGCCTTGCCCACGCGCACACCGACCACCCCGCCGAAGCCGAGCGCGGGGAGGGAACGTTCGATGGTGGACCCTTGGGGATCGGCGACCCCGGGACGCAGCTGGACCTCGACGAGCACCGAGAAGATCATGCGATCACTCTGCCACATGGCATCTCCGCTACTGGCACCCCGAGACGTGAACGTTGTTACGCGCGGCGGTTCATCACACGGCACCCGGCCAATCGGCGAACGACCGATCGGTGATGCGCTCATAGGCCTCGCGGTACCGGTCGCGGGTCGCCTGGAGCACCGCTTCGGGCAACGGCGGCGGCGGGGGCGTCTTGGCCCACGGCGCGCCGTCGATCACAAGTGTCTCGAGGTAGTCGCGCACCGGCTGCTTGTCGAACGAGGGCGGGGTCGCGCCAGGCGCCCACGCGTCAGCCGGCCAGAACCGCGACGAATCAGGGGTGAGCACCTCGTCGGCCACCGCCAGCTCGCCGTCGATGAAGCCGAGCTCGAACTTGGTATCGGCGATGATGATGCCGCGCGCCGCTGCCCACTCGGCGCCCCGGGTGTAGAGGGCGAGCGAGAGATCGCGGGCCCGGGTCGCGACGTCGGCCCCGACGAGCTCGGCCGCCTCGTCGAAGGAGATGTTGACGTCGTGGCCCGACTCGGCTTTGGTCGACGGTGTGAACACCGGCTCGGGCAACTTGTCGGATTCGCGCAGGCCGGCCGGCAGCGCGACGCCGTGCATCGTGCCCGAGGTGCGGTACTCCTTCCAGGCCGAGCCCGAGAGGTACCCGCGGACGATGCACTCGATGGGCAACATGTCGGCGCGACGACACAGCATCGAGCGGCCGACCGTCTCGGGGCCCGATCCTTCGGGGAAGTCGGTCGCGTCGGCCGACACCAGATGGCTCGGCGCGAGATCGGCGAACAGTTCGAACCAGAACACGGACATCGCGGTGAGCACCCGGCCCTTGTCAGGCACCGGCTCGTGCATCACGACGTCGAACGCCGAGATGCGGTCGGAGGCGACCATCAGCAGTCGGTCGCCGCCGGCGTCGTAGACGTCGCGAACCTTGCCGGAGTAAAGCCGGGGCAGGGAAACCGTCATGGGAAACCTCAGAGAATCGGTTCGGGTACGTAGCGCGCCGCGTCGGGATGACGCGCCGCGAGGGATTCGACGCGCGCCACGAACGAGGCCACCTGCGCGCGGGCCGCGCCGGTGAACTCGATCGGCGACGCGAGCGCCTCGGCGAAG
Organism: Actinomycetota bacterium; assembly: GCA_009699605.1. Taxonomy (GTDB): domain Bacteria; phylum Actinomycetota; class Acidimicrobiia; order Acidimicrobiales; family WLNW01; genus WLNW01. The sequence goes on from WLNW01000080.1 coordinate 8,030, forward strand.
GTGGCCCGGTCGAGGTGGAGCCGTTCGTCGGCTGCAAGACGGTCGAGCAGATCGTTCTCGGCATCGACCGACTCGCGAAGATGCAGCGCCGTGGCCACCGCATGCTCCTTGATGACCTCGTGCGCGATTTCACGGCCGACGCCGTGGCGCACCGCGGTCATCAACATCTTGGTCGTCGCGAGGAACGGCAGGTAGGTGTCGAGCTCGCGAGCGATCACCGCGGGGTACGCGCCCATCTCGGCCAGCACCGTGAGGAACGTCTCGTAGAGCCCGTCGGTGGCGAAGAACGCGTCGGGCAACGCGACCCGGCGCACCACCGAGCAGCTGACGTCGCCCTCGTTCCACTGCTCGCCGACCAGCGCGTTGCACATGGTGAGATACCCGCGCACCACCACCGCGAGCCCGTTGATGCGCTCGCAGCTGCGTGTGTTCATCTTGTGCGGCATGGCCGAGGAACCGACCTGGCCGGGCTTGAACCCTTCGGTGACGAGATCGTGACCGGCCATCAATCGCAGCGTCGTGGCGAAGTTCGCCGGGGCCGCCGTGGCGAACACCAGCGCGGCTACCACGTCGAAATCGAGCGAGCGGGGATACACCTGCCCGACGCTGTTCAGCACACGACGGAACCCGAGGTGCTCGGCCACGGCATCTTCGATGATGCCGAGTTGCGCAGCATCGCCCCCGAGCAGGTCGAGCTGGTCCTGCTGAGTGCCGACCGGGCCCTTGAGACCGCGAAGCGGGTAATGCCCGATGAGGTGCTCGACGCGCTCGTAGGCCTCGAACAACTCTTCGCCCACCGTTGCCAGCCGCTTGCCCAGCGTGGTGGTCTGCGCGGCGACGTTGTGGCTGCGACCAGCCATCGCGAGATCGGAGAACTCGGCGGCGCGGCGGGCCAGTGCGGCAAGCCCCGCGACCATACGGTCGCGCACCAGCACCAAGCCAGCTCGGATCTGCAGCTGCTCGACGTTCTCGGTGAGGTCGCGCGACGTGAGGCCCTTGTGGATGTGCTGGTGGCCCGCGAGTGCGCAGAACTCGTCGATCCGGGCCTTGACGTCGTGGCGGGTGATGCGCTCGCGGGCCGCGATGGCGTCGAGATCGACGTCGTCGACCACCGCCTCGTAGGCCGCGATGACGCCCTCGGGCACTTCGATGCCCGCCGCGTGCTGGGCGCGGAGCACGGCGATCCAGAGACGCCGCTCGAGCACCACCTTCTCGCGGGGCGACCACAGCTCGACCATCGACGCGCTCGCATAGCGCGCCGCCAGCACGTTGGGGATGCTCACACCGGGTGCCACAGGATCCGTCCTTCCGCAGCCGTCAAGTCTCGTCGGTCCGGCGCCGATATGCAGAGAGATATGGCGCGAGTTTGCATCCGACATCCCTTCATTTTGAGCGAGAACCTTTGTGGTCGCTGCGGCGCAGAATTCTGCCGCGAGTGCCTGGTGTTCCCGCGCGGGCAGAAGCTGCCGATGTGTGTGACCTGCGCCGTGGCCGCATCGGGAGTGCGGGCGGCCAAGTCCACGCCGACGTTGTCGAAGCGGTCGATTCGGGCGCGAGTGAAGGCCCGCGAGCGGGAGATGCACGTCGACGACCCGGCACCGCTGCCCGAGATCTCGAACCCGGTACACGCCGGCTGGGCGTTCGACGAGGCCGAGAAGTGATCAGGCTCCGGCCATTTCGCGCTTGTGCTCGGCGAGCAACTCGGCGATGGCCGGGTCGTTGATGCCGAGCATCTGAGCCACGAGGATCGCTGCGTTCATCGATCCGTTGATGGCCACGGTGGCCACGGGGATGCCGCGAGGCATCTGCACCGTTGAGTAGAGCGCGTCGACCCCGTCGAGCCCGCCGCCCGACAGAGGAACGCCCACCACGGGCAGCGTGGTGTGCGCCGCGACCACGCCCGCAAGGTGCGCGGCCATCCCGGCGCCGCAGATGAAGGCGACGTAACCGTTCTCGCGGGCAGTCGAGGCCAACTCGGCCACGGCGGTGGGATTGCGGTGGGCGGACAGCACCCGCACGTCGGGCTCGATGCCGAAACGGGTGAGCATCTCGACGGCCGGGGCCATCTTGTCGTGGTCGTTCGCCGATCCCATCAGGATGAGGACCTTCACCGTGTCTCCTCGGTGTTCGAGGCGCCGAATCGTGCGATGTCGGCGCGAGCGTGCATTCCTGGCCAGGTAATCATGCCCACGGCTGTGTACGCCGCAGCGCTCGCCTGGGCAATGGTGGGTGCGACCGCGGTGACGTTCAGCACGCGGCCTCCTGCGGTGACCAGCCGGCCATCCGGCCCCGCACCGACACCGGCGGCGAAGACCTGCACGCCGGGGACAGCTCGTGCCGCGTCAAGGCCGAGGATCGGATCGCCCGTGCGCAGCGCACCCGGGTACCCCTCGGACGCGCACACCACCGTGACCGCGGCGTCATCGTTGAACGTGGCATCGTCGACCATCGCGCCATTGGCTGCCTGTTGCAGAAGCGCCGCAAGATCACCGGCGAACCGCGGGAGCAGCACCTGGGTCTCGGGGTCGCCGAAGCGCACGTTGTACTCGATGACCTTGGGGCCGGCGGGTGTGAGCATGATGCCCGTGTAGAGCACGCCGCGATAGTCGATGCCGCGTCGCTGCAGCTCGCGGAGCGTGGGCCCCACTGCGGTGTCGAGTATCTGCTCGACCATGGCAGAGGTGACCCCCGGCACCGGTGAGTACGCGCCCATTCCCCCGGTGTTCGGACCCGTGTCACCTGTGCCGACGCGCTTGTAGTCCTGCGCCGGGGCGAGTGGGACAAGCCGGTGACCGTCGCAGATCACGAGCAGCGACACCTCGGGGCCGGTGAGCCCCTCCTCGATCACGAGGCGCCGGCCCGCGTCGCCGAAACGCTCGCCCGACAGGTACTCGCGCACTGCGGCGGAGGCCTCGGCCCGCGAGCTGGTGACCAACACGCCTTTGCCTGCGGCGAGGCCGTCGGTCTTGATGACGAAGAGGTCGCCCATGGTGTCGAGGAAGGCCTCGGCTGCGGCGACGTCGTCAAAGGTGCCGTGGCCCGCAGTGGGAACGCCTGCGGCGACCAGCACGTCTTTCATCCACGCCTTGGAACCCTCGAGCTGTGCGCCGTCGGCACCGGGCCCGAAAACCGACCTGCCCTGCGCCCGCAGCCGATCGGCGAGGCCATCGACAAGCGGGGTCTCGGGGCCGACGACGACCAGATCGACGTCGAGCTCCTCGACCGGGCGCGAGGTCGACCATGGGATGCCCGGGTTACCCGGGGTGACGACCACGTCGGCGGTACGTGCGAGACACGCCGCGAGGGCGTGCTCACGTCCGCCCGAACCGACGACCGCGACCTTCATCGCGGTCACGTCCGTGAGCGCTCGACGAACTGCTCGCGACCCGGCCCGACGCCGACGCGGCGGATCGGCACACCGACCTGCTCCTCGAGGAAGGCCAGGTAGTCGAGGGCGGCCGGTGGAAGCTGGTGTTCCTCGGTGGCCTCAGTGAGCGCGGTCTTCCAACCGGGAAGCTCCGCGTAGACCGGCTTGACCTTGTGCAGCACCGACTGGTGATATGGCATCGAGGTCATGCGTTCGCCTTCGTACTCGTAGGCCACGCACACCTTGACGGTGTCGAGTCCATCGAGCACGTCGAGCTTGGTGATGGCGATCTCCGACAAGGAGTTCAGCCGCACAGCCTGGCGCATCATGACCGCGTCGAACCATCCGGTACGCCGGCGGCGACCGGTGTTGGTGCCGTACTCGTGGCCCGTGTCGACGAGGTAGTCGCCGATCTCGTCGAACAGTTCGGTCGGGAAGGGCCCGGCGCCCACGCGGGTGACGTAAGCCTTGGCGATGCCGACGACCTCGCTGATGTGCAACGGGCCGATGCCCGAGCCGGTGCACGCGCCGCCCGCCACCGGGTTCGACGACGTGACGTAGGGGTAGGTGCCGTGATCGAGATCGAGGAAGGTGGCCTGCGCGCCCTCGAGCAAGATGTGCTCGCCGGCGTCGAGCGCGTCGTGCACGAGGCCCACGGTGTCGGCGATGTAGGGCGCGAGCTGCGGGCCGCACACCTCGAGGTACTCCTGGCAGATGGCCTCGGCGTCGACCGGGAGCCGGTTGTACACCTTTGCCAGGATGGGGTTGACGGTGTGCAGCACGACCTCGAGCTTCTCGCGGAAGATCTTCGGGTCGAGCAGGTCCTGGACGCGCAGACCAACCCGCATCGCGCGATCGGCGTAGGCCGGCCCGATGCCGCGGCGCGTGGTGCCGAGGCTGTTCTTGCCGAGGTAGCGCTCGTGGAGCGCGTCGAGCTGCTGGTGGTACGGGAGAATGAGGTGAGCGTTGCCCGACAGCTTGAGGCGGCTGCAGTCGATGCCCTTCGCGGTGAGCTGCGCGATCTCGGCGATGAGCACCCGGGGGTCGACGACCACGCCGTTGCCGATCACCGGCGTGATGTGCGCGTAGAGCACCCCGCTCGGGACGAGCTGGAGTTTGAACTGCTCCCCGTTGACCACCAAGGTGTGACCGGCGTTGTGGCCGCCCTGATAGCGCACCACCATCGTCATTTCCTTGGCGAGGGTGTCGGTGAGCTTTCCTTTGCCTTCGTCGCCCCATTGGGTGCCGACGACGATCGTTGCGGGCACGTTGACCAGCCGTTGATTCGTGGGTTGTACGAGCGCGCCTTGATGCGGCGCTCGCCGGGACACCGGCGGCCGGGCAAGATCGCCCGGAATGCCGACAAGACACTCTAGCGCTTCGGTCTGCGATCCGGAACCGTCGACCTTGCCCGGCCCGCTATCCGTGACTGTCGCACCCCCTGGTCATACTGGGGACATGTCCTGGTCGAACGCACGCTCGGGGAACCTGCCCTCGTGGAAACGCCGTCTCGGTCGTCTAGGCTTGGCAGGTCAATCGAAGACCCTGCCCCAGATCGGGGCTCCGGCCCGGCCGGATCCACAGGGAGGTTTCACGCTCGCATGCGGGCTTACGAAGTCATGATCATCATCGACACCGACGTCGACGACGCCGGTGTCCGCCAAGTCCTTGCTCGTGTGGGTGAGCTCGTGGGCGCCGAGGGTGGCACCGTCGCCACCAGCGATACGTGGGGCCGTCGCCGCTTCGCCTACGAGATCAACAAGAAGCACGAAGGCATCTACGTCGTGCTCCAGATCACCACGTCGGCCACCAACCTCGACAGCCTCGACCGGGTGCTGCGCCTCGCGGACAACATCGTCCGCCACAAGATCCTTCGCCTGCCCGACAAGGAAGCCGCCAAGCGCGGTCTCGTCGGTGCAAGTGTCACCCCGGCTCCGGCCGGGTGATCCTGATCGGAGAAGCCCATGGCTTTTGACAACACCGTGACCATCGTCGGCAACGTCACCCGCGACCCTGAGCTTCGGTTCACCCCCAGCGGCGCAGCAGTAGCTACCTTCGGCCTCGCCTGGAACCAACGCAGCCAGAACGCCCGCGGCGAGACCGAGGAGAAGGTCTCCTTCTTCGACGTCACCTGCTGGCGACAACTGGCCGAGAACGTGGCCGAGTCGCTCAGCAAGGGCGCACGCGTGGTGGTCTACGGCCGCCTCGAACAGCGCTCGTGGGAGACCAACGACAAAGAGCGCCGTTCGAAGGTCGAGATCATCGCCGACGACGTCGCTCCCAGCCTCAAGTGGGCCACTGCAGAGCTCACCCGCAATGACTTCAAGGGCGAAACCGGAGGCGGCGGGTCCGCCGGTTCGGCGAGCCGTGGCGGCAGCCCCCGCGCCGTCCCCAATGAGCAATCGTATGACACCGACGAGGAACCGTTCTGATGGCAAAGGTCGAAGCAAAGCGCGCGAAAAATAAAGACAACGCGCGTCGCAGCAAGAAGAAGATCTCGATCCTCAACACCGAGCGGGTTGAGTACGTCGACTACAAAGACGTCAACCTCCTGCGCCGGTTCATGTCCGATCGGGCCAAGATCCGGGCCCGTCGGGTCACTGGCAACAGCGACCAGCAGCAGCGCGAGATCTCTCGGGCCATCAAGAACTCCCGCGAGATGGCACTCCTGCCTTACCTCAGCCGGGTTACCACCCAGCGTGGCGGCCGC
>WLNW01000081.1 GCA_009699605.1 Actinomycetota bacterium
GTCGTCGTGGCGATGCGTGAAGGGGTTGGCGACAAAGCATCGGGCCGTCGCCTCGGGGTCATTCGCGTACCCCACGGGAAGATCGCGGGCCCGTACGGCCAGCTCGCCCGGCTGGTCCACGTCACACAGGGCGGCGCCGCCCTCGTCGAAGATCAGCAACTGGGTGCCGGTCAACGGGTGCAGCAATGGCTGGATGCCCGGATGTGGAGGATCGGGAACCTCGTACCACGCTCGCGCGCCGCCCGTCTCGGTCGCGCCCCAGAAGTTCGCGACACGACCGCTCCCCGCTATCACTGCGCGCCATGCCTGGACCAACGTGTCGGGAAGCGGCTCGCCGCCGAAGAACGTCCAGCGCAACGTCGGCCGGGGAGTGTCGGGATCTCGTTCCGCGAGCCACGTGCGAACCGTGGTCGCGGTCGTGGTCAAAACGGTGCATCGCGCCTCCGCCACCCAGGCGATGGCCTGCTCGGGCAGCAGCAGATCGGGGGCTATGCACAACGTCGCCCCCGAGGTCAACGTGCCGAACACGCTCCGCAGGGTGCCGACGAAACCGATGTTCGTGACGAGCGAGATGCGGTCGGTGGTCGATAGGGCGAAGGTGGTGCGGGACCACGCGGCCGAGGCCGAGGCGAGTCCGACGTGCGTCCCCAGGACGGCCTTGGGTGGCCCCGTGGATCCGCTCGTGAAATAGATGGTGGCGTGCTCACCCTGGGGTGCCGGTGACGCTCGTGGGAGATCCGTGATTCGGGGGGTTGCGTCCGCGCGGATCGAGATCGTCCGGAGCGAGCCCGCCCAGTCCGGTTCGTCACCGACCACGATTGCGTGACCCGCCCCGGACTCGAGCGCCATCTTGGCGCAGCGCTGTGGCGGGAAGACCGTCGACACCGGAACAGCGACTGCACCGGCGCGGAGCGCACCAAGGAAGCCAACCACCCACGCCGCGCTCCGCGGGCCGACGATCACGACCCGGTCCTCGCTGGCGACGCCCGCCGCGGCGAGGTGCTCGGCGAGGCGTCCGGCTCGCGCCCAGAGATCGCGATACGAGAGCACGACGGCGCCATCGTCGACCGCCGGCTGGTTCGGGCTCTCGTCAACCTGCCGGGCCAGCGCGGCGAGGACGTCGCGCTCAGGCGGCTCGGGCAGGGGTGCCGTGGGGCTGTCGGGATACGCGGCGCGACCCATGCCGGTCGGCTTGGCGCCTACCTCTGCATCCACTGCTTCGTCCTCCCGCGAGACTCGTTGTCGTGCGTCTCCCGTCGGCCGGTCGGGCCGTCGTTTCATCCTAAACACAACGTTTCTATGTCCCGACCCGCGGCGAGACCGAGACTTCTGATGTCTTTTGGGTTCGTGTAACGACGTTTCCGATCATCTCGGATGGACGCAGGCACGCGTGACGTCGCGCGGCGCGACGATGCGGTACGCCTCCTCAAGGATCCGCGCCACCTGTCCCAGTCAGGATCGCAGTCGAGGAGCTCGGCCTACACCCCGGGCGGCGCCAGGCACCGGAACGTCGCCGCGACCGGCACGGCCAGGATCAACCCTGGACCGGCACCGTCTTCGGCCAGATCGCGGCCAGGGTGCTGATGAGCGAGTCGTCGATCGCGAGCTTCGCCGGGCGGGCAACTCCTCGGGCGTCGAGCTCGGACGCGAAGATCCGCAGCACCCTCGCCTCGTCGAGATCGTCGAAGTGCTCGTCGAACACGCTCGCCGCGTGCGCATCGGCGAACACGTACGCCTTCCACGACAACGATCGACGTACCGCTCCGCGCGACCACGCGCCACGGACCTCGGAACCGTGACGCAGCTCGAAGCGCTCGCCGACGACGTGCACCTCGCTCGTCGGTGTGAGGTCTGACGGGTCAGGGCCGTGAGGCGACGCGAAGTCGCCGACCGCGTGAAACACTCGATCGTTGTCGCTGATGACGGCACGCCCCGTGAGCGGCGGTCCGTAGCGCTTCGGCGAAGACTGCGGGCCATCGACCCATAGCACGAAGTCACCGCGCGGCCCATCCCACAACCACGTGACCGCGGTGCAGATGTCGAGCTGCCACGCAGTGAACAACCGCGAACGGTTCATCAGGTGCAACAGCGCGACAGGATGCCGATCACGCGTGACGCCCCGGAACTCGGGAACATCGATGTGGCCGAAGTCGGTGCCGACCGCCGGTAGCTGCACGTTCGCGTAGAGCGTGTGCGGACGCACGATCTCGCCACCGAAGACAGCCCGGGCCGCGTCGGCGAACGGCTCGTAGCCGAGCAGCGCATCCACACCCTCGACGAGCGCGTGGCCGCCCAACGCCCAGTCCTGGCGGTACCACGGCACACCGACCGTGGAGCTCACGCCGCCGGGCATCTGCGATGCGGCGCCTGCGGTGGTCAGGTATCGGCCCTGGTTCCAGTACGGGCCATTCGTCGCGAACAGCTGCTCGAGTGGCACGTGCCGGAGCACGCGCTCGAGCAGGACGACCGAGGACTCGGATGTAGCGGCGATCTGGGTCACGAACCCTCCCCCGAGGTTTCCGCGATGGCCACCACGATCGGCAACCTCAGGACACCCCACCCCGCACGGTACCTGCGGGATCCCCGACGAACGACGCGAGCGTGCGACGAGATGACCGTCTCGAGGCCGGGCGTGGCGTTCGTGAGGACATGAACAGCAGATCAAACCTACGGCTTCGTCAGGTACCGCTCCATCGAGGGGTCCGCTTCTCGACGAAGGCCCGAGAACCTTCGAGCGCGTCCGACGTGCCGAGGATGCCGGGCAATGCCTCCATGACATGTGACCACGCGGCCGAGACCGGCGACTCGAGCGCGTCGTACATCAGCCGCTTGGTCACACGGACCGCGAGCGGCGCGTTCGCGGCGATGCGCTCGGCGAGGGCAAGTGCTTCGGACAGCACCGCGACGCCTGGAACGACCCGGTTCACAAGGCCGAGCTCGTAGGCCCGAGCTGCGGTGATGAGGTCGCCGGTGAGCCCCATCTCGAGTGCAACCGCCGCGGGTACGCGGGTGGGCAACAGCGTGCCGCCCGCCCCTGCGAACAGGCCACGCTTCACTTCGGGTATGCCGAGCATCGCGTGATCGGCCGCCACCGAGACATCGCAGGCGAGCATCAGCTCGAAACCGCCGCCGACCGCCGAGCCGTTGAGCGCGGCGACGACCGGCTTCGTCAGGCCGGTCCGGAAGAACTCCTCGTACCGCTCGGCCGCGACGCCCGCGAGCCGTTGCCGCCCGTCCGCGAACGACGCAAGATCCATGCCCGCGCAGAACGCCCGATCTCCGGCGCCGGTGATCACCAGCACCGCCACCTCGTCGTCGTGTTCGATCTCGAGGAACGTCTCGCCGATGGCGCAGATCGTCGCCGGATCGAGTGCATTTCGCTTCTCGGGTCGGTCAATGACGAGAACTTCGACCGCGCCGCGTCGACTTCGCAGAATGCCCATCTCCCCATCCTCCCGCAGTCCCGGCGCCAAAACGAGAACTGGCAAGGTCCGGGCCTTGTCGAACACCGCGTAGTCGGAGACGGTGACCGCGATGCCGTCCAACGCGGTCTTGCGCTCGGCATCGGACTTGGCCGCAACCGCTTGATCGAACAACTTGTCGACCTCGGGGTTGTTGTAACCGATCCAGTTGCCCGCGCTTTTCGAATGCAGGTTCTGGTTGAGGCTGATGAACGGGTCATCCTCGTAGACGTTGAAGCCCCAGCACGACAGGTCGTAGTCCTTCTTGACTTCCGCGACGAGGGCTTTGGCCTTGGCGAGGTCGAAGTAGGCCGCGTTCTTCTTGAGCGTGAGCACGCCACCTTGCTTCGGTGTGCGCGTGGCGGTTGCGGCCTTTGCCGAACCACGTCGCGCTCGTGCCACACCGAACAACCTCACCGGACGCCGACGCGCGTGCTCGACGTGCACGGCGACGACCGCGGCCCGTACGGTCTACGAAGACCTCGCGTGATCCGACGACGCGCGACGACCTGGAACGAGGATCGACCATGACCGACGCCGCCGCCGGCGCACACATCGTGCACGAACTCGACGAAGGGGTGTTGCGCATAACGATGAACCGCCCCGACGTGAAGAACGCCCTCGGCAGCACCGACCGCTTGCACATCGTCGAGCTGCTCGAGCGAGCGTCCGAGGACCTGCATGTGCGCGCCGTCGTGCTAACCGGCTCAGGCGGTTCGTTCTGTTCGGGCGCCGACCTCCGCTCGCCTCGCGAACCACTCCCCCGCCCCGACGGTGCACCAGCTACCGCGCAGGGCGACGTCGGTCGTGGCATACGGCTCTACGCCCAACGGCTGATCGTCGCGATCATGGACTGCGAGAAGCCGGTCATCGCCGCTGTCGACGGCATCGCCGCCGGCATGGGAGCCCACATCGCGTTCGCGTGTGATCTCGTCATCGCATCGGACCGGGCTCGGTTCATCGAGGTGTTCATCCGCCGCGCCCTCGTGCCGGACGCGGGTGGGGCCTACCTACTCACACGCATGATCGGCCCGCACAAGGCGAAGCAGCTCATGTTCTTCGGTGATGACGTGTCGGCCGCCGAGGCCGAGAAGCTCGGCCTCGTGAACACGGTCGTGCCCGCCGATGAGCTCCTCGCCACGGCCGGGCAGTGGGCGACGCGGCTGGCCGGTGGTCCGACCCGCACGCTCGCGTTGACGAAGGCGCTCGTGAACCGGTCGCTCGACGTCGACCGGGCCACCGCCTTCGAAGCCGAGGCCAATGCGCAGGACATGAACATGATGACCCACGACGGCCGCGAGGGCGTCACGAGCTTCGTCGAACGACGCCCTGCCGCCTTCCTCGGTTGGTGACGCGGCCACCACAGATCCGCTGCTCTGGGCCCAAAACCGATTCACGCGATCTCAGAGCGCGTTGAGCACGGCCGCGACACCGGCCGGGTTCGAGATCATCGGACAGTGACCGGCATCGAGATCGACCACGTCCACCGAGTCGCCGGTGGTACGTAGGTTGGCAATCATGTGGTCCTGCGTGGCGACCACGAGCGCCTGGTCGAGGAGCAGTCGCACGTAGGTGCGCGGCAGTGAACGTGATACCCCTCGCCACGTGATCGGTTCGTGGAAGAACCGCAACGAGTCGGGAACGGTCCGGGTGAGCAGGAACTCGGCCTGTTCGTCGTCCATGTCGTTCCCACTCATGAAGCGTCGATCCTCGTCGCTCGTCTGCGTGGCGCCGCCGGCGGTGCGGATGCGGGTCGCGGCGATGTCCTGCACGCTCTGGGGGAAGCTGGCCATCGTCGTCTGGCCTTCGACGGCGACCGGGGTGCCGAGGAACACGAGGCGATCGACGCGCCCGGCGAGCCCGGCCGCAACTCCCGGCATGGTCGCGCTCGCGATGGAGTTGCCCACGAGGATGACCCGGTCGAAGTCGGCCTCCTCGATGTCGGCGAGCACCGAATTGGCCGACAATTCGACGCCCACCGTGTTCAGTTCTGCCGGATGACGCCCGCGTCCGGGGAGGTCGACCGCGAGCGAGGGCCGATCGAGCAGCGGCACGACGCGCTCCCAGAACCACGACCCCTGGTGCCCACCATGGATGAGCACGAAGGCACTGTTTGCATCGCTCATCGAAAGTGCTCCATGCGTCATATGGCTGTGGAGTGTAAGGGTGCCCGATTTGCGAGGCATGCTGCCATGCTTGACCTATGGCACGTCGGCGCGGCTCGCATTCTGGCCGCGACGCGAGCCGGTCGTCTGCGGCCGCCGACGTGCGGCGGTCCGTGCGAGACACCATCGTCGCCGAGAGCCGCGTCCGCTATGCCGCGTCGCTGCCCATCAGCGAGCACCGCGACCAGATCATCGCGGCGATCCGCGACCACCAAGTGGTCATCGTCGCGGGCGAGACCGGCTCGGGGAAGAGCACGCAGCTCCCGAAGCTCTGCCTCGAGGCCGGCCGCGGCGTCGACGGGCTCATCGGGCACACACAGCCTCGCCGCGTAGCCGCTCGCACGATCGCCGCTCGCGTCGCCGAGGAGCTCGGCTCCGATCTCGGTGACGAGGTGGGCTACAGCGTTCGGTTCTCCGACAACATCGGTGAACGCACGCTGATCCGTGTGATGACCGACGGCATCCTCTTGGCCGAACTTCAGCGCGACCGAATGCTCCGCCGCTATGACACGATCATCATCGACGAGGCCCACGAGCGCAGCCTCAACATCGACTTCCTCCTGGGCTACCTCGCGCAGCTTCTCCCGCGGCGACCGGACCTACGGGTCATCGTCACGTCCGCCACCATCGACACCGAGAGGTTCGCGCGTCACTTCGCCCGCGATGGCGCCGTGGTGCCCGTGATCGAGGTCGCGGGGCGGACCTTTCCCGTCGAGGTTCGCCATCGGCCGTTCGGGGTCGAAGAGGACGACGACCGCGACCAGGTCCAAGCCATTTGCGACGCAGTCGACGAGCTCATCCGAGCCGGGCCCGGCGACGTGCTCGTCTTCGTCAGCGGCGAGCGCGAGATCCACGACACGGCCGACGCACTTCGTCGGAGCGTGCCGCCCGATACGGATGTGCTGCCGCTGTATGCGCGGCTGTCATCGAGCGAGCAGCAGCGCATCTTCGAACCCCATGCCGGGCGGCGTATCGTGCTCAGCACCAACGTCGCTGAAACCTCGCTCACCGTGCCCGGGGTTCGCTACGTCGTCGATGCCGGCAACGCTCGCATCTCGCGCTACAGCCGCCGGCTGAAGGTGCAGCGTCTCCCGATCGAACCCATCTCCCAGGCATCGGCGAACCAGCGCGCCGGCCGATGCGGCCGCGTGGCACCAGGCATCTGCATCCGGCTCTACGCCGAGGATGATTTCGACGGGCGAGCGCCTTTCACCGAGCCCGAGATCCTGAGGACCAACCTCGCGTCGGTCATCCTGCAGATGACCGCTATCGGGCTCGGCGATGTGGCCGCGTTCCCGTTCCTCGAGCCACCGGAAGCTTCGGCCGTGCGCGATGGCGAGCTGCTTCTCGACGAGCTCGGCGCGCTCGAACCCGCCGTGCCCGACCAGCCGCGGCGGCTCACCGAGATTGGTCGTCGCCTCGCCCGTCTCCCGGTCGACCCGCGGCTCGGTCGCATGGTGCTCGAGGCCGAGCAGCGCAACTGCGTACATGACGTCATGGTCATCGTCGCTGCGCTCTCGATCCAGGACCCGCGCGAACGGCCCCAGGAGAAGCGCCAGCAGGCGGACGACCTCCACCGACGATTCGACGTGCCCGGCTCCGAGCTGCTGAGCCTCCTCGCGTTGTGGAACCACTTGCGAGATCGCCAGCGTGAGCTGTCCTCGAACCAGTTCCGCAAGCTCTGCCGCGCCCAGTTCCTCAACTACCTGCGCGTCCGCGAGTGGCAGGACCTGTTCAGCCAGCTGCGTCGGGCGATGGGCGATCTCGGCATCCGGCCCGGGGCGGAGGCTGGCCACCCCGACAACGTGCACCAGGCGATCCTGGCCGGCCTGCTGTCGCAGATCGGCATGCGCGACCGCGAGACCCGCGTCTTTCGCGGCACGCGCGGGGCGCGCTTCTCGATCGCCGCGGGCTCCTCGCTCGCGCGCCGGCCCCCGCGCTGGGTGATGGCAGCCGAACTCGTCGAGACGAACCAGATCTGGGCCCGGCGCGTCGCCGCGATTCAGCCCGAGTGGGCCGAGCAGCTCGCGCCCCACCTCGTGAAATACTCCTACGACGACCCCAAGTGGGATTCGCAACGAGGCGCTGCGGTTGCCACCGAGAACGTCACGCTGTACGGCCTGCCCATCATCAGCGGTCGAACCGTGTCGTACGACCGGGTCGACGCGGTCGAGGCGCGGCTCATGTTCATCCAGCACGCGCTCGTCGACGGCGACTGGAAGACCCACCACACGTTCGTCTCGGACAACGCTGCGTTCGTCCAGCGCGTGCAGAAGATGCAGGCTCGCGTAAGGCGCGAAGATCTGCTCGACGACACAACCATCGAGGCCTTCTTCGACGACCGGCTCGACGCTTCTGTCGTGTCGGGACGGCACTTCGACCGCTGGTGGAAAAATGTCCGTCGCACGCAGCCTGACCTGCTCGACTTCACCGAGGATCTTGTCGTGCAGCACAGCGGCGTTCGACTCGCCGACTTCCCCGACACGTGGTCCGGCGGGAGCCTCGAGTTGCCGCTGACCTATCGGTTCGACCCCGGAGGACCGCTCGACGGCGTGAACGTCCACATACCGCTCACTGCGCTGAACCAGCTGCGCGGTGATCTCGCTGAATGGCAGATCCCGGGACATCGCCTCGCGCTCGTGGCCGAGCTGATGCGCATGTTGCCGAAGGACGTTCGGCGCGACCTCAGTCCGCTGAACGATACGACGCGCGCCGTGCACGAGCAGCTCGGCGAGCCGAGGGGCTTCCTCGGGGACGCACTCGCCGAGATCATCACGCGCCTCACCGGGGTCGACGTACCGATCGACGCGTTCGACGTCACGCGGGTATCGCCCCACCTGCGCATGCACTTCATCGTGGCTGACGATAAAGGCAATGTCGTCGACGCCGACGCTGACGTCGGAACGTTGCGCCGCAGGCTCGCACGGCGGCTCCGGGAGGCAATCGCCGCAGCGGTGCCGCTGGTGGAGCGCACCGGGCTCGTCGACTGGGACGTTGGCACCGTGCCACGTATGGTCCGTGCCGAACGGAGCGATCACATCGTGGCCGGCTACCCCGCGCTGCTCGACGACGGATCGAGCGTGTCGCTCCGCGTGTTCACAAACCCGAACACGCAACAACGCTCGATGCGAAGCGGGGCACGGCGGTTGTTGCAGCTGACGTCGGCGCCGTCGGCGAAGACGGTGGCGCGCGCGATCGACGGCAACGGACGCCTCGCGGTCGCAGGCCATGCCATGACCTTCGACGAGCTCGTCGAAGACTGCATCGCGGCCGCAACCGACCGGGTGGTCCTCGATGCACCCGGGCTCCCGTGGGACCGGGCGGCGTTCGACGCACTCGCCGAGGACGCTCGGCACCGGGTGGGTCCACTCGCCGGTGAGGCACTGCGGCAGGCCACCGCCATCCTCCATGCCGCCACGCGACTTCGGGTCATGCTCGATCGCACGAATGCCCAGACGATGGCCAAGTCGATCGCCGATGCCGAGGGGCAGCTCGCTCGCCTCGTCCGACGCGGCTTCGTCCGATCGACGGGCACGAGTCGGCTACCCGACGTGCTGCGATACGTGACGGGAATCGAGTACCGCGTCGAACGCCTCCCCGACGACATCGAGCGTGACCTCCGGCGCATCACCGAGGTCCGACCGCTCGAGCAGAGCTACGCATCGTTCGTCTCGCAACTGCCGCCCGACGCGATCACGCCCGAAATGATTCAGCTCGGTTGGCTGTTCGAGGAACTGCGCATCAGCGTGTTCGCGCAGCCACTGGGGGCGCGGGGCGGGGTCAGCGCAACCCGGTTGCGGCGCGAACTCGAGGCCCTCGGCGGGTGACCCGCTGCGCCATCGGTGCTCGTGGCGGTCGTCAGTCGGCCAGCCGCTCGCCAACGAGGCGTTGCGATGCCCGCCACGCGAGCCACGCCTGATAGCCGCCGTCGAGATCGGTGGCGTTGGGCCGACCGAGCGTGCGCAGAGTGGCCGCCGCGAGGCTCGAGGAGAAACCTTCGTTGCAGACGACAACGATCAACCGCGCCGGGTCCTCGGCCTCGGCGACGCGCGATGCGCTGGTGGCATCGAGACGCCACTCGAGCACATTGCGGTCGATCACGAGCGCACCGGGCAGCTCACCGTCGCGTGTTCGTTGCTCGATCGGTCGTGTGTCGACGACCAGCGCTCCGCTCGCAAGGAGCTGCTCGAGATCACCAGGAGTTGCCCGTGGAGCGATCGCGCCACGTGCCTCGGCGAGCAGCCGGTCGACCCGGGCGAGACCATCGTCAGCCATGACGACGCAGCCTACGTTCGATGGTGCGACGCTGCCGGGGTGCGTCGCTCACGCCTTGGCGTCGGACCATCGCTCGACCACGCTGACGTCCGCGACGAAACGGACGGACCGATCGGGCGCCCATCCATGTGCCGCCTCGTCCAGCGCATCCACCACGAGCGCGGCGAGCGTCAGACCGTGCTCGGTGCGCACGTGCACCAGGACCTCGTCGTGAAGGCACAGCACGATCTGTGCACCGAGTACCGCAGAACGGGCGCGGATCAGCACCGCCCACATCTTGAAGAGTTCGGCGGCCGCACCCTGCACCATGGCGTTGCGCCCGTAGCGTCCGCGTGCTGCGGCGATGCGGCGCATCTCGCGCTCGTCGACGTCGTTGGCATTCGTCGATCCGACGTTGATCAAGCGGCCGCCGTAGGTACGCAGGTCCCGGCTGCCCTGGGCACTGCGATCGGCATCGCGTAAAAACTTCATCGCGATCGGATACGCCATTTCGAGGCGCCCGGCGACATGCGCGCCGCGGCCGGTGGTCTGCCCATACATCGCGCCCAGCACGGCGACTTTTGCGGTGGGTCGATCGGCACCGAGTTGCTGGGCGATGGGCGCGTAAAGATCGTCGTCCTGCGTGGCCGCGGCGAGCGCCCGATCCCCCGAGACCACCGCGAGCACACGAGGCTCGATCTGGCCAAGATCGGCCCGCACGAACACATGACCGGACTCGGCGATCACCGCCCCGCGCATGTCGGCTGGCATGTTGTGCAGCCCAGCGGACGCGGTCATGCGCCCCGCCGAGCCGTCGCTTCCTGACCACGCGCCTCGCAGCCGTTCGTCGGCACCGAGGTGTGCGTCGAGCCACGCGTAACCGTAGGTGGTGGCCACGCGTTCCGCCTTGCGCCATACGAGGAGCGCGTCGACCACCGGGTGCGCGTCGCGCATTCCTTCGAGCCGCCAACCCCGTGTGTCGGGCACCTCGATCCCGACCCGGCGGAGGAGTGACTTCACCTGCCCGGGACTGCGAAGGTCAAGGTCGTCCGCGCCGGGCACGCAGGCAAGCACGGCGGCGTCTCGATCGTCACGCTGGGCTTGCGCCTCGACCTCATTGCTCGGCCGTGGCCCGACGAACGCGGCGATCAGTTCCTCGGCGACTCGACGACGCATCGGTAGGCCGTCGAACGCCAGGGCGGCGCACAACAGCTCGGCCGTGGACTCCGATCGTGCCGTGAGCATTGCTCGAGGCCGATCTTCGATCTCGACCAGCCGGGCCCGTTGCACGAGCGTCACCACAGCAGCCAGCTCCGCCCATCGACCGAGCCGCACAACGGATCGTGACCACCGGCCGTTCGCCCACTCCGGACTCAGGTGGCCATCCGGACGGACCGGATCCTCAGGGTCGTCACCGGCGAGCAGTTCTTGATGGAAGAGATCGAACGGCGCCTCGGTCGGCATGGCGTCCAACGCCAGATCGTGCGCCACCGCCCACACGCGAGCGGGGTCGGCCCGCCACCCGCCGTAAAGCAGCCGGTGCACGGCCGCGATGTCCCAGCACGTGGCGACACGCACGCCGTGCCGCACCAACATCGATGCCGTATCGATCGACCAAAACACCCAACGCGGCCGAAGTTCGGCATCGATCGCCGCGACCACATCGCTCGGCGCATCGCACGCGAGCGTGAACGATCGGCCCGTCGCCACCACCACGATGCCAAGTCCGACATCGTCGGCGAGCGCGACGGCGACGAGGTCACCACGCGCCACGTTTGCATCTCGCAATGAGGCGAGCAGCTCGTCGGCCGGCGTCAACCGCAACTGCCCCGCAGGTATCGGACGCTGGGGTGGCTCCGGGCGACCATCATGGCGCAAGCCTGCGAGGGCACTCCTGAGGACGTCACACTCCCGCGCCGACCAGGCCGGCGTCCCCACCCCCCAGACCGAGCAACCCGCCCACGCCGACCACGCGCACCACAGCGCTCCCCACCTCGTCAGAAGCGGCGAGATCGACCGTGGCATTGATGCCCCACTCGTGTTCGGCCGCCGGGTCGTCGAAGATCTGTCGCACGGTCCACGCACCCCGTTGGGCGTCAACGATGAAATACTGCGGCCCCCGCGACTCGGGCCCGATGCCTATCGAGTGGTGTTCGTCGAAGTACGCGCCCAGCGCCTCGCGCCATCGATCGGCGGGCCACCCCGAGTCGACATCGAGCTCTCCCAGCTCGTCGTAGCGTCTGGCGGCGGCCAGTTCAACGCGTCGGAAGAGCGCATTTCGGACGAGCACCCGAAATGCGCGGGCGTTCGCCGTAACCGGCCGCGGCCGATCGTCGACCGGCTGAGCCTCTTCGTCGGGGTTCTGGAGCTGCTCCCATTCGTCGAGCAGGCTCGAATCGACCTGACGCACGAGCTCACCCAGCCATTCCGTGAGGTCGAGGAGGTCCTCGGTCTTTGCGTCGTCGGGCACCGTGCGCTCGAGCGCCTTGTATGCGTCCGACAGATAACGCAGCACGACCCCCTCGGAGCGAGCGAGGCCGTAGTGGTTCACGAACTCCACGAACGTCATCGCGCGCTCGGAAAGATCACGGGCGACCGACTTCGGGCTCAACCTGAAGTCGGCGATCCACGGATGGTGCACGCGGTAGCTGTCGTACGCGGCGAAGAGCAGTTCGGCGAGTGGCTTGGGGTAGGTGACGTTGTCGAGCAGCGCCATGCGTTCTTCGTACTCGACGCCGTTCATCTTCATCTGCTGCACCGCGTCGCCGCGCGCCTTGAACTTCTGCGCGTCGAGCACCTTGCCCGGATCATCGAGGGTCGATTCGATCACCGACAGCACGTCGAGCGCATAGGTCGGCGACTCGCGGTCGAGCAACTCCAATGCGGCAACGGCGAACGGGGACAGCGCCTGGTTGAGGGCGAAGTTGGCCTGGAGGTCGACGGTGAGGCGCACCACTCGGCCGAGCTCGTCGGGCTCCGCGAGGCGCTCGACGATGCCTGCGTTCAGCAGGCCCCTGTACATGGCGATCGCCCGGCGGATGTGACGCCGTTGCGCCGGACGCGACTCGTGGTTGCCGGTGAGCAGCCGGCGCATCGCCGCGAACGCGTTGCCCGGCCGTTCGATCACGTTCAACAACATCGCGTGGCTCACGACGAAGCTCGACGTGAGCGGCTCGGGTGAGGCGACCTTCAGGCGCTCGAAGGTGGGCTGTCCCCACGACACGAAACCCGGCGGCGGCTTCTTGCGCACGATCTTGCGCAGCTTCTTCGGATCGTCGCCGGCCTTGGCCACGGCGCGCTCGTTCTCGATGGTGTGTTCGGGCGCCATGACCACGACGCGACCTGAGGTGTCGTAGCCGGCGCGCCCGGCGCGCCCGGCGACCTGATGGAACTCGCGCGCCGATAACAGCCGCGTGGTCGTGCCGTCATACTTCGAGAGCGACGTAAAAACTACGGTGCGGATGGGCACATTGATGCCCACGCCCAACGTGTCGGTGCCGCAGATCACCTTCAGCAAGCCGGCCTGCGCAAGGCGTTCGACCAGCCGCCGGTACTTCGGCAACATGCCGGCATGGTGCACACCGATCCCGTGGCGCACCAGGCGCGAGAGCGTGCGACCGAAACCCGCGGTGAACCGGAACGAACCGATCTGCGCGGCGATCTGGTCCTTCTCCTCGCGGGTACACACGTTCACGCTCATGAGTGTCTGCGCGCGTTCGACCGCCGCGGCCTGTGTGGTGTGCACCACATATACCGGCGCCTGGTGCGTGGCCAGCAGCTCCTCGAGGATCTCGTGCAACGGCAGCACCCGGTAGTCGAACGTGAGCGGCACCGGACGGGTGACCGATTGCACGATGGCCGTATGACGAGCCGTTCGGCGCGAAAGATCGTCGGCCAGTTCCTTGGTGTCGCCCAGCGTGGCTGACATGAGCAGGAACTGGGTGTTGTTCAGCTCGAGCAACGGCACTTGCCACGCCCAGCCGCGCGACGGATCGGCGTAGAAGTGGAACTCGTCCATGACGACGA
>WLNW01000082.1 GCA_009699605.1 Actinomycetota bacterium
ACCCCGCGGTTGCCCATGAACGTGCCTCGGTAGGAAGCATCGGCGACCAACTCGTTCAACGGAGTCACGCGGTTCTGCAATGTCACGACGGCCTCGGAACGAATCGGTTGGCGCAACGATGCCACGCAATGTCGGGTGTGCGCCGGGTCAGGGCGACGGCGCGCCGCCCGGCACAGCCCTCCATATACCCTCTGAAGTCGATGTCCGCCGCCACCGCAACCACATCTCGGGCCGAGCGCCGCCCATGACCGTGTACCTCGTCGGCGGCGGCCCGGGTGATCCGGAGCTCATCACCGTGCGAGGCGCGCGCGTCCTCGCGCAGGCGGACGTCGTCATCTACGACCGGTTGACCACGCGGCCGCTGCTCGACCTGGCGCCCTCCGCGGCAACGTTGATCGACGTGGGTAAGGCGGCAGGTCGATCGACGGTTCCCCAGCACGAGATCAACGAGCTGCTTATCGAACACGGCCGCACCGGACGAACCGTCGTGCGTCTCAAAGGGGGCGACCCTTTCGTCTTCGGACGTGGCGGCGAGGAAGCCGCCGCGCTGCTCGCCGCCGGGGTGCCGTTCGAGGTCGTACCCGGGATCTCGTCGGCCATCGCGGCGCCGGCTGCTGCCGGAATACCGGTCACCATGCGCAACGAAGCCCTGAGCTTCACCGTGGTCGCCGGCCACGAGGACCAAAGTGGCTCCGATCCTGTGCGGTGGGACGCTATTGCGCGTACCGGGGGCACGATCATCATCCTCATGGGCGTTGCGAAGATCGAGTCCATCACCCGCGGGCTGCTGGCCGGCGGGCTCGACCCGGCGACACCTGCGGCCTGCATCCGCTGGGGGACGACCGAACGCCAGCAGATCCGGCGCACGACCCTCGGTGCACTCCCCCACGACGTGTTGAGCTCGCCCAGCGTGATCGTCGTCGGCGAAGCGGCGCGCCACCGCTACGTGTGGCCGTTCGATGCGCACGGGCACGATGTCGACGACTTGCTAGCGTGACGACACAGGTACTTCGGCGGGTGGCGCTCGGCGCAGCCCGCCGCGACCACCGGGGGCAATCCTGAGCACCACCCGCAAGCACCACCTGATCTCGGCCGACAGCCACGTCAACGAACCAGGTGACCTCTGGACCTCGCGTGTCGCCTCGCGCCTCGTCGACCGCGTGCCACGCGTCGAGCGCTTCGACCAAGGCGATGCATGGGTGATCGAAGGCGTGCCCGACCCGATGCCCATCGGGCTCAATGCGTGCGCTGGCCAGGACCCCCGTCTGCGCCAGAGCTGGGTGCGCTTCGAGGACATCCGCAGCGGTGGATGGGACCCGGCCGAACGGCTGAAGGAGATCGAGATAGCCGGCGTCGACGCCGAGGTGCTCTACCCCACCCCCCGTCTCGCGCAGGCCATCTACGGCACCACGGATTCCGAGCTGCACCTTGCACTCGTCCAGGCCTACAACGACTGGATCCACGAGTACGCGTCCCACGATCTCGGTCGCTTCCGGGCGTTGGCCATAG
This sequence comes from Actinomycetota bacterium, assembly GCA_009699605.1. Lineage (GTDB taxonomy): Bacteria > Actinomycetota > Acidimicrobiia > Acidimicrobiales > WLNW01 > WLNW01. The sequence goes on from WLNW01000082.1 coordinate 1,510, forward strand.
TGCCGAACCGCGGGGTCGACCACGCATTGGCCGAGATCGCACGCGTCGGCGATCGGCCGTCGACCGGTGGCGTGCTCCTCGGCGCCTATCCCGGCGGCACCGTGAATCCCAGCGCCGATGACGACCCCGTTTTCGCCGCGCTCGTCGAGCAACAGCTCACCGTGAACGTCCACGTCTCGCTCAGCAACACGTTGCCCACCGGTGCCCCCACCCTTCTCGCGCTACCGGCAGCGGGCCGGTTCACCGCAGCCACGAACCACCTCATCGACCTCGTCTTCAGTGGGATCTTCGACCGGTTCCCGACGCTGAACATGGTCTTCGCCGAGGTCGACTGCGGCTGGCTGCCGTACTTCAAGGAACAGCTCGATGACGGCTACTACCGGTACCGGTTCCGCTTCGATCTCAAGAAGCTCCCGAGCGAATACATCGAGCAGCACGTCCATTGCACGTGGGTCACCGACACGTACGGCATCGACAACCGACACCGCATCGGGGTCGAACGAATGTTGTGGTCGAGTGACTACCCGCACGGGAACTCGAATTATCCGAACGCGTGGTCGGCCACCCAGGCTTCGATGGCCGGCGTTCCGCCGGACGAGCGCGACCTGATGCTCGTGGGCAACGCCACGCGGCTTTATCGCTTCGATCGCCCCTAACCGGAAGCCTGGAACGCCTCGCGCAGCAAGAACTTCTGCACCTTGCCGCTGGCGGTGCGCGGCAGTTCGGCGACCAGTCGCAGATCTTCGGGCCACTTCTGTGTGGCCAGGCCGGCATCGCGCAAGAAGCCTTGGAGGTCACTGAGCGCAAGTGCGTTGTTGGTGCTCACCACCGCCGCGCAGGCGCGTTCGCCCGTGCGCGCATGAGGAACCGCGACCACCGCGACATCGATGATGTCGGGATGTTCGTACAGGAGGTCCTCGATCTCTCGTGCGCTGATGTTCTCCCCGTTGCGCAGGATGATGTCCTTGATGCGGCCCCGGATCGTGACATACCCGTCGGCGTCGATCGAGGCGAGGTCACCGGTGCGGAAGTACCCGTCGGGGGTGAACGACGAATCGTTCAGCGACGCGTCGAGGTAGCCGTGGAAAAGCTCGGGCCCCCGGACGACAAGCTCGCCCACATCCGCGCTGCCGTCGATGTGCCCGGACGCGTCGCCCATCGCGACACCATCGGTGTCGGCCCGGCGCTCGATCGAGTCGCCGACCCGACCGCACGAGAACGTCGGGAACTCGCTCGACCCATAGACCCGGCACACCTCAGCACCGAGGACCCGGCTGGCGGTACGCACCAACTCGGGGGGCACGTCAGCGCCACCACATGCGAACGAGTGCAACGCCGATCCGTGGCCTCGGCGTCGATACTCGTCGGTGAGTCCTTGCAAGAAGGGCGTCGCCGCAACCGTGAAGCGACACCCCATGCGTTCGATCAGGTCGGCCGCAGCACCCGGGTCCCATACGTCGAGCAGCCCGACTGCCGAACCGGTCATGGCCGGAAGGATGTACGCGTACAAGAACCCGGTGATGTGCGTGACCGGCGAGGCCATGAAGATGTGCTCAGCCGAACCGAGCGAGAACCATCGCTGCATCGACCGGGTCTCATAGACAAGCGTCTCGTGGCTGTGCAGCACACCCTTGGGCGCCGCCGTGGTGCCTGAGGTGTACAGCAACAGCGCGATCGACCCAGGATCGAGCACCGGCGCTCGGAGCGCAGTCTCGCCGGGCACGACGAGGTCCTCGAAGCGCTGCCAGGGTGCCGCGCTCGGGCTCGTCGGTCGCACCACGACGAGCGCCGGGGTGTGCGTGGCCGGTCGGTTGGCGAGCACCTCGTCGATCATCGCTCGATGGTCGAAGCCGCGGAACGCTTCGGGTACCACGATCGCCGCGGGCGTCGACTGGTCGACGATGAATGCCAGCTCGGCGCGCCGGTAGATCGGGATCACCGGATTGATCACCGCACCCACACGCGTGATTGCGTGGTAGACGACGATTGTCTCCCACCAGTTCGGCAGTTGCACCAGCACCGAGCTGCCGGGTGTCACGCCGGCCCGCACGAGGCTTTGCGACAAGGCCTCGACCGCCTCGCCCAGTTCGCGATACGTCAGCGTGATCTGCGCATCGACGATCGCGAGATCGTCGGGGGCGGCGACGATTCGTTCATGAAGGAACGATGCGATCGTGCGGCCCTCCCACACCGACTCGCGTCGATGGTGCGCGTCGAGAGCACGCGTCGGCGTGATCACCCGCGGCTGCACGTCGATGCCTGCGCCTAGATCTGGGTCAGCAGGCGTTCGGGCGTGTTGATGTTGACGAGGTGGTCGGTGTACCACGAGGCGGCGGCCCGCGACGCGAGCTCGAGGCGGGACAGGTCGCTGTACAACGTCATGTGCGATGTCTCGGGCAGCACGACGAGGCGCTTCACCGGAGTGCGGATCTGATGGAAGGCCTCGACCTCCATGTCCTCCATCGTGATGTCATCGCCCTGGGCGATGATCATCATGAAGGGCGTAGTGGTGATGCGCGACGCATATGGCAGCGCGTCGTACTGCATGAGGAGCTCGACCGAGGCGATCGTGTTGCGGTGCTCATGACGAGGCGCTTGGGTCTTCTGGAGCTCCTCGAACACCGTACGCACCTCGTCGAAGGGCCAGGCCGCGAGACCGTTCTTCGGATCGCACGACATCGGCATGTACCCGTACTCACCCGTGGCGAAGCGCTTCGTGCGATCGTCGGCGATGAGGCTGCGCAGTCGGCGAAATCCTTCGGAGCCGTGCACGCGCCACATCGTGTTGTAGCCGTCGATCACGGGCACGTTTCCGACTGCGCACTTCACGCGGTCGTCGATCGCAGCGAGCACCAGCGCGTGGCCGCCGCTGTAGGAGATGCCCCACACGCCGAGACGGTCCGAATCGATCTCACTGCGGCTCTCGAGAAAGCTGAGCGCGGACTTGTAGTCCTCGATCTGCGCCCACGGGTCGAGATGCTGACGGACGTCGCCGTCACTCGCGCCGAGATTGCGATAGTCGAATATGAGGGCCGCCATGCCGGCTTCGACGAACACCTTCGCGTAGTCGGGTTGGCGCAACTCCTTGACGTAGCACCAGCCGCCCGCCATCGCGACCGCAGCCACCGGGCCGGTGGCGTCTTCGGGCAGGTAGAGATCGCCACGTATGGTGACCCCTTCACTCGTGAACGAGACCTCTTCGACCTTCATGGTGTCCCCTTGATGATGATTCCCTCGCCCGCGTCCCCATGAGCGACGCCGAAGGCCGAATACTAATCGACAGTCCGATCAGCAGATGGTGTAACCGCCGTCGACGACCACGGAGTCGCCGGTGTGAAAGAGCAGCGTCGGATCCGCGAGGAACGCGGCGACCGCGTTGAAGTCCTCGGCGTCAGCCCATCGACGCACCGGCGTGCGTTGCACTGTTGCCTTGCGGAAGCGTTCGTAGTCCGCCGCGCCGAAGGCTCCCCCTGGGCCGGTCATCGCGGTGTCGGCCCAACCCGGGCACAGTGTGTTGCAGCGGATGCGCAACGGCGCTAACTCGACGGCGAGCGAGCGCATCAGCCCTTCGACTGCCGGCTTCGCCGCGCCGTAGTGCGCCCGCCGCGCCGCCCCGAAGCGGCTCACGATCGACGACACCCCGACGAGCGCACCGCCCCCGCCACGTTCGCCCATATGGCGCGCCGCGGCCCGCAGCGACAAGAAGACACCGTCGACGTCGACGCGCATGACGGCGTGCCAGTCATCAAGGCTGAGGTCGACGAACGCCGATTCGTTACCCGCCGTGCCGGCGTTCGCGAACATCGCGTCGACGCGTTCGAACCGTGACAGCGTCGCGGTCATGGCATCGACGACCGACGACTCGTTGCTCACGTCGCACACGATCGCGTGCGCCACGATGCCCATCTCTTCGAGCGACTCGACCGCAATGCGGTTCTTCGCCTCGCTGCGCCCCCAAATCGCGACCTCGGCACCGGCGCGTCCGACCCCGACGGCGAGACCAAGCCCGATGCCACCGTTGCCGCCGGTCACCACCACAGTGCGCTCGCGCAGGTCGCCGTAGGGAGCCTCGTGGCGCATCGTCGATCTCCTCGTTCTCTGCCGGAGCGTCGCGCCCTGGCGTTGTCCGCGAATCCTACGAGGCGGTGGTCGTCCTGCTCTCCTTCACGGATCGGCACGCATGCGCCGCCGCGTTCTGCGAAGGTAAGAGCTCACCTATGAGCACGACGGCGCCCGAAATGAACGACCTGGCCCGCCCGCCTCGTGTGCATCCCGGCTGGTTGGTGCTCGGCCTCGGGTCGATGTGCTCGTTCATCACCTCACTGAACCAGTCCATCATGAGCGTGGCCTTCGCCGACCTCCGCAAGTCCTTCCCCGACGTGCCCGCCTCACAGTTGTCGTGGATCCTCAACGTGTACACCATCGTCTCCGGCGCCACGCTCATCATCTCTGCGGTGCTCTCGAACCGTTACGGCCGTAAACGCATGCTGCTCACCGGGCTTTCAGTGTTCGCCGCAGCAGGCCTGCTGTGCACCCTCGCGACTGGTCCACCGATGCTGATCGCCGGACGAGCCGTGCAGGCCATCGGATGGTCGCTCATCACGCCATCGGCCGTGGCCGTCGTGCTCTCGGGTGTGCCCCCCGGGCGGCGAGCGAGTGCCATCGCCACCTGGGCCGGCATCGGTGGCATCGCCACGTCGCTCGGTCCATCCCTCGGCGCGGTCATCATCGACCTCGGTTCGTGGCGCATGGCGTTCCTCGCGAGCGTGCCCTTCGCGGTGTTCGTCATCGTGGTGGGCGCCAAGGTGTTCACCGAGACCCCGCCCGAAGACCTCGTGCACGAACGATTCCCCGACATGGTGGGCGTAGCGTCGCTGCTCTTCGGGATGACCCTGTTCATCCTCGGGTTGGTGGAGACCGCGTCGTGGGGTTGGGTCGACCGGCGCACCTTCGCATGCCTGATCGCTGGCCTTGCACTGCTGGGGTTTCTCCTGTGGCGATCCACGAAGGTCGAGCGGCCCACGATCGACCCGCGACTCATGCGCTATCGCAACATTCGCCTCGCCGTAATGATGTCGATCGGGTGGGGAACATGCTTCTTCGCCACGTCGCTCGGGCTCGTGCTCTTCCTCACGCAGGTCTGGGACTACAGCGTCGTGCGCGCGGGGGCGCTCATCACGCCCATCGCCGCGTCGGTCACCGTGCTCTCGCCTTTCGCCGGCCGCATCGCCGACCGGTTCGGGCATCGAGTGCTCGTCGTTCCCGGTGGCATGTTCTGGCTGTCGGGCGCACTTTGGTTGCTGCTCGGGGCCGGACGATCACCTGATCTCCCTGGTGTGTGGTTCCCGGCCACGCTGCTACTCGGGGTCGGGTCGGGGCTCAGCTGGCCCGCTATCCACGGCATACCCATTCTTGGCGTGGACGCCAAGGATTTCGCGGCTGCGGTCGCCACCAACCAGACCGTGTTACGCATCGTCGGGTCGCTCGGCATCGCCATCGCCGTCACGCTCGTGTCGGGCACCACGGGCACATCGTCGATCGCGCCGTTCCGCCATCTCTTCGCGTTCATGGCCGTGGGCGGTGTGCTGCTCAGCTGCATCGGCACCCTGATCCGCACCTCACCCTCGCACGCCTCACCGGATCTGGCCGTCTGAGCGGCGCGACCGCGGTCGCTCAGACGCCTTCAGCCGCGTCGATCGCTGCTTCGTCGACGACCGCATCCGAGCCGAACACGGCAGGTGGCTCGCGCCAAGGATCGGCCGGCGTGCCTGCGGCGGCGTCGCGCACCGCACTCCACACCCGCATCGGCGTGCAGGGCATGTCGAGATGACGAATGCCGAGGTGCGCCACCGCGTCGATCACGGCGTTCTGGATGGCCGGCGTCGACCCGATCGTCGATGCCTCCCCGATGCCCTTCGCGCCGAGTGGGTTGAGCGGCGATGGTGTCTCGGTGGAGTGCGGCTCGAAGCTCGGCAGGTCGGCCGACGATGCAATGCAGTAGTCGGCGAAGTTCGCGGTGAGCAGGTTGCCGTTGGCGTCGTAGCGCACCTCCTCGTAGAGGGTCTGTCCGGCGCCGGCTGCGACGCCACCGTGTTGTTGACCCTCGACCAACACGGGGTTCAACACCGTTCCGCAATCGTCGACCGCGACGTGGCGCAGCAGGGTGACGTGGCCCGTGTCGAGATCGACCTCGACCACGGCGATGTGCGCGCCGAATGGGAAGGACGCCCCGCCTTGGTCGAAGATGAAGTCGGCGCTGAGCGGCTCGGGCGATCGTGCGGCGAGCTGGGCCCAGGTGAGCTCGCTGGAAGGCACGCCGGCGACGCCGACCGTGCCACGGGTGTTGTCGACCACGATGTCGTCGAGCGACGCTTCGAGCAACGTGGCCGCAAGATGCTTCGCCTTGATAACCAACGCATCGGTCGCGCCGGCGACGGCCGAGCCACCGAGTTGCAACGACCGCGAGCCACCAGTGCCACCACCACGGGGTACGCGGTCGGTGTCTCCATCGACCAACGTGATGCGATCTACCGCAATGCCGGTCTGCGCCGAGACGAGCATCGCGTAGGCCGTCTGATGGCCTTGACCGTGCGCGGAGGTCCCGGCGAACACCGTGGCCGAACCGTCAGCATGCACCTCGAGCGCGCCGTACTCGCTCGACCCACCGCCCGCGGTGATCTCGACGTAGACCGCAACGCCGATGCCGAGCGCTCGACGATCGCCTCGCGCACGGCGAACCTGTTGCTCGGCGCGAAGCGTCGCGTAGCCGACTGCGTCGGCAGCCGTGTGCAAGGGCAGCGTGTACCTACCCGAGTCATAGAGGTTGCCCGTGAGCGTGCGGAACGGGAAACGATCGTCACCGAGGAGGTTCCGTTCACGAAGCTCGATCGGATCGATGCCCAGCTCGTGCGCCGCCTGATCGACGATGCGTTCGACCAGGGCAGTGGCCTCGGGCCGACCCGCTCCTCGATAGGCGCCCATCGGTGTGGTGTTGGTGACGCCGACCGCGACGTCGAACTGGATGGCCGGGAAGTCGTACGTGCCCTGCGACATGCGCCGCGTGCCGCCCGGCAGGAACGTGCCGATGGTGGGATATGCACCCGCGTCGCCGACGAGTCGGACGCGCAGGCCCGTGAACTTGCCGGCTGAGGTGCACCCCAGTTCGACGTATTGGATCTGCCCGCGGCTATGCGTGAGGGTGTGCATGTCTTCGCTGCGGGTCGGTATCCACACCACAGGACGCCCCAGGTCACGTGCGGCCTTCGTCACGACCGCGAACTCGGGATGCAGACCCGACTTGCCACCGAAGCCACCACCGACCTGGGGCGTGACCACATGGATCTCGGACTCGTCCCATCCAAGCGCCACGGCGAGCTGGGCGCGCAGTGCGTGCGGCATCTGCGTCGCGGGCCACACGGTGACGCGTCCATCGGCGGCCGGTGCGGCGGCGACACAGTTCACCTCGATCGGGGCGACCGCCATGCGCTGGTTCACGAAACGGCCGCGCACGACCACGTCGGAGATGGCGTCGAGATCGACCGTTACCCGGTCGTGCACCGCCATGGCCTCGTTCGAGCCATGGTCGGGAAAGATCAGCTCAGCCCCATGGCGCAGGGAGTGCTCGGGGTCGACGTGCACGGGCAACGGCTCGATCTCGGCCCAGATCGCCTCGACGGCGTCCTCGGCTTGGGCCGCCGTCTCGGCGAACACGACCGCGACGGCGTCCCCCACGAACCGCACCCGGTCGGTCGCCAACGGCGCCCGGGCGAAATCGTCGTGGACCTTCATGAAGCCGTGCAACGGCGCAATGCCAGCCTCGGCCGCGGTCCACACGGCGACTACACCGGGCATGTTTCGGGCATCGTCGACGTGTACGGCGCGCACGAGACCGTGGGCGACGTCGGAACGAGCGAAGGCGGCAAAGAGCTTGTTCGGGAGATCGAGGTCAGCCACGTACGCGCGAGCACCGCGTAGCAACGCGGGGTCCTCGGTGCGCAGGACGCGCGTGCCGAGGATCGAGCCCGTCATCGGGGCCGCTCTAGGCCGTAGGAGGTCGAACCATCGGACGCCACGAGATAGACCTCGAAGCCTTCCTCCACGTGGGGCGTGTCGACAGCCATCGACACGGCGAACTTGTTCGTGGCGTGCCGGGCGATGTCGAGGACGAGCTCGACCTGCTGGGCCGCGGTGAACGCGGCCCGCACGTTGTCGATGACCCCTTCGGGGATGTGGCCAGGTGTCCAGACCATTGCGTCGACCATGGCGAGCGCGCTCTTGATCGCGTCGCTGAGGTCGCTCGTCTCATAGGAGTCGACGGCATCGAACGTGGACTCGTCGGCGCCGGCCTCGAACGCGGTGAAGCTGCGTAGCGACTTGCAGATGCGGCAGTTGTGCGCCCGTGCACAACGCAACCGGACGAGCTCGCTGGTGACCGGGTCGAGTTGATCGAGCCCGGGCACGATGCGTACGTTCGATTGGATGGCCGCCCAGATATCGGCGGCGAGCGCCGAGTCCGCTGGTGGCGACGTGACCATGGGGCTGGCACCGAAAAGCCGGTCGAGCGCGATTCGGGCGCGTGGCACGACATCGACGACGTAGAGGACGTGCGCGAACGTGAGCGCTGCGTCACCGAAGCTGTGCTGCAAGGCATCGCGTTGCGCGTCGGTGAGGGCCGAGACATCGGTGGTGAATTGCTCGGCGAAGGCCAGCGCGACGCGCTGTGCGTCCGAGAGGCCGGTGAAGCTACGCCAGAGCGACGCGTCGAGGTCCCCCCACGGACCGGCGCCCAAGGTCGCCGGTCGGCTGAGCGGCACCAGCCCGTGGGCACGAGCGCAGAGCCGCGCCGCCAGATCGACAAGGTCGACGAGGTCATGCTCGAGTGCACCCCAGACCGTGTGCTCGAGCAGGTCGAGCGACGCAGCCGCGCGGGGTGCGTGGACCATGGCGGCGTGGCGGCCGTCGGCCACCACCTCGGCGCCCGAGACCGGACTGTCGTTCATGTCATCCTCCGCGCGGTCGCCGGTTCGTCGTCGTCGTGCTCGACCATTGTGCTCGCGATAGTCCCGCCGCGCACCGTGCGACGCTGATGCTCGTGGTCGTGCGAGCGATCGGATTGACCGAGCGCAGCACGCCCGGCGCGGACCTCGCAGCGCACGATTCCGAACGCCTCGATGTGGGCGACTTCTCCGTTGGTGACCGAACGTTGACCCCACACCGCCGAGATCCCCAAGATCACCTTCGCGAAAGGCCACGAGGTCGATGGCGCTGACCTCCCCATCGCGGATCGGCTCGAAGACCGCGACCACGACCGAATAGTCGTCACCCGCTGGCTCAGGGCTTGGCCAGCATCACCTCGGTCGACTTGATGACCACGAGCACCTCGTCATCGGGTGCGATGTCGAGGTCGGACACCGATTCCTTGGTGATAACTGCGGTGATGCGCTGACCATCGGCGAGGATGGTTTTGACCGTGGACAGCACGTCGCCGTGTGTCACCGAGGTGACCCGGGCCCGAAGCTGGTTGCGCGCGCTGAGCCGCATGACGGGGTGCATCTTCGGCGTCTCACCCGGAGGTATCTGGGCCAGCGCCGTCTCGAGGAAGCGTCGCACCGCTCGGGCGCTCTCGCGGCGCCAAACGTCGACCACGTCGCCGCCCGGACCCGCCGTGGTGAGGATCTCGAAGTGGGCGCCCAGCGAGGACAATTGCGTCTCGAGGAGCGACTCGAGCTCGATACCGCGTCGGCGCCGAAGCACGAGCTTCAGGAGTAGCTCGGACCGCACGTCGCGCACGTGGGCAACCGGGCGATCGAGCCACGCGGCGAGAAGACGCAGCCCTTCGGGCTTGCAGGTGAGGATCAATCGTTCGCGCCCACGGCCCTGCGGCCGAGCCTCACGATGTATCAGCTCCTTCGCCGCGAGCTGCTCGACCGCGCGGTAGGTCAGCGGCCGCGACAGCGACCACACGCGCCCGAGCTCGGCATCGGGCCCGAGCTCAGTACCAATGGCCCACCCGTGGTTCACCCCCTCGTCGACAAGCGCCAGGCACACCCATTCGCCGAGTGACAGTTCCACGGGGGAGGTGGACGACGGATCGATCGACTTCGCACGACGAGGAGCCACCCGGTCATGGTATCTCCGACGGTGGTCGAGCTTCATGATCTGATGGCGGGAACCTCAGTCCCTGACTATGGTGCGACCGATGCACCGCCCACACCCCGCTCCACGTCGACTGCGTCTGATGACGTTGCTGTTCGGCCTGTTCGGCCTGTTCGCGCTGGCCGCGGCGGCGTGCGGCGATGATTCGTCGCCGACTGCGACCAGCAGCAACTCGAACGGCGGCGAGATCACCGTTCTCGCGGCGGCATCGCTCACCGATGCGTTCAGGGAGCTGGGCGTCGCGTTCCAGACCGCCAACCCGGCAACGAAGGTCACGTTCAGCTTCGGCGCGTCGTCGACCCTCGTCACGCAGATCAACCAGGGTGCGCCGGCCGATGTCTTCGCCTCTGCCGACCTCGCCAACATGGACAAGCTCACGGGCGCAGGTGGTGCCGGCGCTGCGGGAACTCCGATCGCGTTCGCGACGAACAAGCTGCAGATCATCGTGGGCAAGGGCAACCCTCGCGGCATGGCCGGGCCGGCCGACCTCGCCAAGCCGGGGGTCGTCTATGTCACGGCCGCGCCCGCGGTCCCAATCGGCAAGTACGCGCAACAGGTGCTCGACAAGGCAAAGGTCGTCGTGACCCCAAAAAGCCTCGAGGCCGATGTCAGAGCGGTCGTCAACAAGGTGACCCTCGGCGAGGCCGATGCGGGCATCGTGTATGCCACCGACGTCAAAGCCGCAGGCGACAAGGCGGCAGGAGTTACGATCCCCGACGACGTGAACGTGCTCGCGACCTACCCCATCGCCGTCATCAAGGCCACGAAGAACGCACCGGCCGCGAACGCCTTCATTGCGTACGTGACCAGCGCACCGGGACAGGCGATCCTCGCGACGTTCGGCTTCGCCAAGCCGTGATGTGCCGGGGGCGACCTCGCGGTCGCGGCGGCAACGTACCGCAGCCCATGCTCGTCCTCGCCGTGGTCGCGATCGTGTTCTTTGCGCTCCCGTTCGCGGGCTTGCTGTGGCGTGCCCCGTGGCGCGATGCGTGGTCGATCGTCCGGTCCTCCGACGTGCGCGATGCATTGCGCCTCTCCATCGTGTGTTCCTTGTGGTCGACCGGACTGTCCGTCTTGTTCGGGGTTCCGCTCGCATGCCTGCTGGCCCGCGTCCACTTCTTCGGTCGGGCCGCGGTGCGCGCGTTGTGCACGTTGTCGATGGTGCTGCCGCCGGTCGTCGGTGGCGTCGCGTTGTTCTTCGCGCTCGGCCGGCGCGGCCTCGTCGGGCAGTGGCTCGACCGCTGGTTCGACATCCGCCTCCCGTTCACCATGGCCGGTGTCGTCATCGCTCAGACGTTCGTGGCGATGCCATTCCTCGTGATCACGGTAGAGAGCGCGCTCCGCCAACTCGATCCGCGTTTCGAGGACGCGGCACGAACCCTCGGCGCGTCACGTTGGTACACCTTCCGGCGCGTCACGCTGCCTGCCATTCGCCCTGCACTCATCGCCGGCGCCGTTCTCGCGTGGGCCCGGGCGCTCGGCGAGTTCGGCGCCACCATCACCTTCGCCGGCAATTTCCCCCGTACCACGCAGACACTCCCGCTCGTCACGTACCTGAAGCTCGAGTCGAACCCACCCGAAGCGATCATCACCAGCCTCGCGATGATGGCGGTGTCGTTCCTCGTGCTCGTCGCGTTGCGCGAGCGTTGGCTCGGTGGCATCACTGCGTCAGCCAGTGCCTGAGCCCGCCCCTGACATGCGACTCTCGGCCACCATCAAGCTGCAACTGGGCGCGCTCGACCTCGACGTCGAGTTGGCGGTCGAATCCGGCGGGGTCCTCGCGATCCTCGGCCCCAACGGATCCGGCAAGTCCACGCTGTTGCGGTGCCTGGCCGGCCTCCAACCGATCGACGAGGGCCGGATCACCCTCGGCGATCAGGTGCTCGACGACCCGCGTACCGGCACCTTCGTGCCACCCGAGCAGCGCCAGGTAAGCGTCGTGTTCCAGGACTACTTGTTGTTCGCGCACCTCGACGCAACCGACAACGTCGCCTTCGGGCTGCACGCACGGGGTGTCCGGCGCAACGTGGCCCAGCGCAAGGCATCGGTGTGGCTCGATCGACTCGGGCTCACGAGCCATGCGCACCATCGGCCCGGCGCGCTGTCGGGCGGGCAGCAGCAACGTGTGGCGTTGGCCCGCGCGCTCGCCACGGATCCGCAGTTGCTGCTCCTCGACGAGCCGC
>WLNW01000083.1 GCA_009699605.1 Actinomycetota bacterium
GACGCGTCCGGCCGCCTCGATGCCGGTGACCGGATGTATCTCGCCACCACGTCCTCGGCGAACTGGCGGCTCGACGTGGGTGGCGCTGAGGCCGTGCGGCGTGACGCCTTCGGTTGGGCGAACTCGTTCGAGGTCGTGTCCTCGGGCGAGGCTCGACTGAGCTACGAGACACCGCTGCGTCGGCGCCTGGTGGTCGTGGCCAACGTCGTCGTGTGGGTGCTGGTGATCGTTCGACTCAACGCGCTCCGAGAGCGACGGAGGCGCTCATGAAGGCCGCTCGCTGGCCCGCCCTCATCGTGATCATCTCGCTGCTGGTCGCGGCGTTCCTATTCGTGGATGACCACTCGGCCACGCCGAAATCGCTGGCACCGAAAGTCGTGGTCGCCGGCCCGACGGTGGCCAAGGCCGACTCGATGAGCTCGCTTTGGTTCTGCAATGGCGGTACTGCGTTGGATAACGGCGTCGCCGATCATCAGGTAGTCGTGGTCAACACCACCGCCGAGGTGCGCTCGGGCACGATCACGGTCTACGCGAGCAAACCCACCACCGGCGCACGTCCCGAACCGGTTCGCAAAACCTGGACCCTCGCCCCTTACGCGCGCTCCGACTACCGGCTCGCGACGCTGATCGGGCAGGCGGCGTACGCCAGCGCGACGGTCGAGGTCGCCGGCGGGGGTGTGCTCGTCGAGCACCGCATCTCCGGGCCGCTCGGCGTCGATCGTGCGCCGTGCTCCTCGAGCGCATCGGGCACCTGGTATGTACCCATAGGAACGACCAACACCGGGGAGTCGCCCGTCGCTCGCGAGCTGCTGGTGTTCTTCAACCCGTTCCCCGGTGACTCCGTCGTCGACGTCGAGTTCTCGACCGACACTGGCTTCCGCGGTGCGCCTGAGTTGTTCAAGGGTCTCGTGGTGCCGGGAGGCTCGGTGGTTGGCGTCGATCTCGCGAAGGCTGGCGTCGCGGTGTCGGCCGAGATCGCCGCCGCAGTGACCGCCCGTTCCGGTCGCGTGGTGGTCGACCGCGTCCAGGTGTACGACGACGGGCAGGCCCGCCGAGGGATCGCGGTCTCCTCGGGGCTGGGTGCGCCGGCACCGGCGTGGGTGTTTGCGGCCGGCCGGGTCGGCAACGGCCGCCAGGAGCGGCTCGTCGTCTACAACCCTGGCAACGTGCGGGCCGAGGTCGACGTCGAGGTGCGGCCTCAGGACACGGACTCTCGAGCGGTAGAGCCGTTCCAGCTCACCGTGCAACCGCGCCAGCACACACAGCTCGATCTGCATACTGCGCCCCGCTTGGCGGCGCTGGTGGCCGCCGGATCGGAGTTCGCGTTGGTGGTGCGATCCGTCGACGGCTCGTCGATCGTGGCCGAACGTCAGGTACTGGTGACGCCCGGGTCGCCCGGGCCGGGGGTCGGCGTGAGTACCGGCACCGCGGTGGCGGCCACCCGCCTGTTCGCCGACGTGGCCGACGCCGATCAACCAAGCTCGGCATTGATGCTGCTTAACCCGAACGTCGAGACGATTGCCCGGATCAAGCTCACGGTGATCGCGAACGGCGCCGTGTCCTCGCCGGCCAAGTACACCTCGATCGAACTCGCGCCCGGCGCCCGGCGTTCTATCTCGCTCAGGGAGCTCGGGCAGGGAACGTTCACCGTGATCGTCGACGCTAGTTCGGGTGTGGTGGCCGAGCGCGAGCTGGTGGGCGCGAACGATCGATCCGTGGCACCGGCCGTGCCCGATTCCGCGAGCCTGGCCCCCTTCGTGCTCGGCGGCCTGGTGGCGCTGGGCAGCTGAGCGCAACCAGGAGTTGAGCGTGGCCGGTAGCTCGGCCGCCGGTCAGGTGTGGTCGCAGGCGGGCGGGGCGGAGCCCGGGTCGCGCACCTCGGCCACCGCGGCCCACAGGTGGGCGACGGTGGTGGGGCCGAGGAAGTTGCGGCGCACCACGCCGTCGGCGTCGGCGATCAGTACTGCCGGTACCGCGTCGATGCCGTAGCGATCGTGGAGGACCCGATCACGGCGGTACTCGGCTTCGTGCACTGCGACGGAGTCGCTCTCGAGTACGGCGACCTTGGCCATGATGTCGGCACACGTCGTGCACGTGGCCGATGTGAACACGGCCACCAAGAAGGGCGCGTCGGGTCGGGCGAAATCGTTGCGGTCGAGCTGCTCGGGAACGGTCCATCCCGTGCGCACCGGGGCGTCGGGGCGTCGCCGCTGGGCGAACCAACCGACGAGGAACGCGATCGCCACGACGACCGCGACCGCCAGGTATCGGACCACGCGAGCGGCCTAGAGCTCGGTGGAGGTTTCGTCGCTGACCGTGAGCGGGGTGGGGGCACCCACGCGGGGAGTGGCGCTCGACTCGCGACTCAGCGCGACGAGCCGGGCCACCTCGGCGCCATCGATGGTCTCGTGCTCGAGCAGCCGGCGAGCCACCAGGTCGAGAGCGTTGCGGTACTCGGTGAGGACCTTGCGGCATCGCTCCTCTTGGCCACGGAGGATGCGCTCGACTTCTTCGTCGATCACGCGGGCGGTCTCGTCGCTGTAGTCGCGGGTCTGCATGAGGTCCTCGCCGAGGAACACCATGCCTTGGCTGCCCCACGCCATAGGGCCGATGCGAGTGGACATGCCCCACTCTCGGACCATCTTGCGGGCCAGCTCGGTGTTGGTGACGAGGTCGTTGTTGGCGCCGGTGGAGACCACGCCGAACACGAGCTCTTCGGCGATGCGGCCACCCATGGCCACCACCAGCCGGTCCTCGAGGTAGTTCTGGTCGTAGCTGTGACGATCTTCGGCGGGAAGCTGCTGGGTGACCCCGAGCGCCATGCCGATGGGCAGGATCGTGACCTTGTGCACTGGGTCGGCGTGGGGGAGCACCGAGGCGCACACCGCGTGGCCGGCCTCGTGATATGCGGTGAGCGCTTTCTCGCGCTCGGAGAGCACGAGCGACTCGCGGCGCTGACCCATGAGCACCCGATCGCGAGCCATGTCGAAGTGGACCGCCCGCACGGCATCGTCGCCGCCGCGCACGGCGAACAGTGCTGCTTCGTTCACCAGGTTGGCGAGATCGGCGCCGCTCATGCCCGGGGTGCCGCGGGCCACGACGTTGAGATCGACGTCGGGACCGAGGCGCTTGCTCTTGACGTGGACCTTGAGGATCTCGATGCGGTCGTCAAGCTCGGGGAGGGGTACGACGACCTGGCGGTCGAAGCGGCCGGGGCGCAACAGCGCCGGGTCGAGGATGTCGGGGCGGTTGGTGGCGGCAATCATGACGATGCCCTCGGTGGCCTCGAAGCCGTCCATCTCGGAGAGCATCTGGTTGAGCGTCTGCTCGCGTTCGTCGTGGCCGCCGCCGACACCGGCACCGCGCTTGCGGCCGATGGAGTCGATCTCGTCGACGAAGATGATGGCCCGGCCGAGCTTGCGGGCGCTGTCGAACAGGTCTCGCACTCGCGACGCCCCGACACCCACGAACATCTCCATGAAGTCGGAGCCGGTGACCGACAAGAAGGGAACGTCGGCCTCACCAGCCACCGCGCGGGCGATGAGGGTCTTGCCGGTGCCCGGAGGGCCGACCAGCAGGATGCCCTTGGGGGTACGGGCCCCGATCGACGCGAACTTGTCGGGGAAGCGCAGGAAGTCGACCACCTCGCGGACCTCTTGCTTGACGCCGGCGTACCCGGCGACGTCGGCGAAGGTCGTGCCGGGACGCTCGGTCGAGTAGGTGCGGGCCCGCGAGCGCCCCATGGACATGATGCCGCCCATCTGCCCTTGCGCCCGGCGGTTCATCCACACGAAGAAGCCGACGAGCAGCATGATCGGCAGGAGCACCGGGATGAGCGACACGAAGAAGTTGGTCTGCGGGCTGACGAACTTGGTGTCGGGTACCGACCCCTTCATCACTTGGACGTCGTCGTCAGGAATCGAGGCGGGTGCGGTCGACGAGAAGAGCTTGCCGTCCTTGAGGTCGCCGGTGACCTTGGACGTGTCGTTGTTGATGCGGATCTTGGTGACTTCGCCGCTCGACACGCGCTGCATGAAGTCGGGGTAGCTCAGATCGGCACGATCGGAGGTGGGCATCAAGAACGACAGCGCCAAGAGCGCGACGATCACGAGCCCGATCGCCCAGATGACCCAACGAGACCAGCTGGCCTCAGGGCGCGCACCAGGGGTGCGTCCCGGCGTGCGGGAACGGTCGGGCATGCGATCGGGAGAACGCTGCGGGCGGGGAGGAGGCGGCGGGGGCGGCGGCACGGCCATGCACCCATCGTACGGCCGAAGGGCCACGAGTTGGCTGCACGGCGTTGCGAAGGGCTCGGGAGGTGTCGGTCGCGCGGTGCGAAAGGCTCGGGAGGTGTCGGTCGCGCGGTGCGAAAGGCTCGGGAGGCGTCGGTCGCGCGGCGCGTGGCGATATCCGCGATCAGGCGCGCGGTCAGCGTTAGCGTGCGCGCCATGAGTCGAAGGTGCGCCCGCCCTGGGTGCAGCATGCACGCCATGGCCACCCTTTCCTACGACTACGCCGATCGATCGGTGTGGCTCGAACCGGTGCACGCCGAGCGTCATCTCGCCGCGCACGACCTGTGCGGAAGGCACGCCGATCGCTTGTCGCCGCCCAACGGCTGGCGTCTCGAGGATCGGCGCATCCCGGTCGACGCGCGCGCCTGCTGACCGCCGCAGCGAGCCGCAGAGCGCCGCCTCCCGTGATCACCCGCGGCGCGTCGCTCGCGTAGTTTGGGGAGGTGCGTCCCGCCCCGACCGATGTGTCCCGTCGATGGGGCTTGCCCGACGCCGCAGGCGGGTTCGTCTCGGCAGTTCTGCTGTCGGGCATCGTCGGCAGCATGATCCTCGTGCTCGGCGGCTGGGACACCACCGACGATGCGCCCATATGGGCAGTCGCGCTGCTCGGGCTACCGCTGTGGGCCGGCTTCGGCGGCGGGGTCCTCGTGGCCTCCTACCTGCGGGGCGTGCGCTCGCTCCGCGTGGACTTCGGCCTCGCGGTCGAGGCGCGCGACGTGCCCATTGGTTTGGTGCTCGGCATCGCGGCGCAGTACTTCGTGAACTTCGCGGTGTCGTGGCCGGTGCTCAAGCTGACCGGCTCATCCTTCGATGACTACGAGAAGCCCGCCCGCGACTTGGCCCTCAAGGCCAAGGAATCGAGCTGGTGGGGCGTGGTCCTGTTCATCCTCGTCGTGGCCATCGCCGCGCCCTTCTTCGAGGAGCTTTTCTATCGCGGTCTCGTGCAGCGCTCGTTGCTCCGACATGTCGGGCCCGTCGTTGCGGTCGTGCTCACCGCGACCCTGTTCGGGCTGGCCCACTTCCAACTGCTCCAATTGCCCGCGCTTGTGGTGTTCGGCCTGTTCGTGGGCTGGCTCGCCCACCGCAGCGGGCGGCTCGGCCTGTCGATCTTCACCCACGTGGGCTTCAACGCGACCACGGTGGTCGTGCTGCTGTTGGACAAGGCCCGAGCCTGAAACCACGCTGCGTGGCAGACATACGAACGAAATGTGACGTTTCCCTTGAGAGTGCGGCCGGAACGTCGATGGATCCCGGTCGAATCCGGGAGGCCCACCACGATGTCCGCCGCGCAGTGTCCGTGCTGTCCGAACACCCTTGTCTCGATCTCGATCACGATCAGCGGCGAACGCCGCACGATGCGGTCCTGCTCCCGCTGCGGCTACCGGGGCTGGTACGCCGGCGACTCGACGGATCGGCTCGAACGGATCGCGCTGTCGGGTGTGCTCGACGAGATCAGCGACGAGCGCCGCGCCAACGCCCCTCGGCGGAGTGACCCGTTGTCGATCGCTGGTCGCTGACCGGAGAAACGGAACCCGGTGGGCGTGCCGCCACGGAGCCCGACAGAGCTGCAACGATGGACGCCGTCATGAACGAGCCGCCGGCGCTTGCCGATCCCCCCATCGGTCCTGTGTCCACCGCCGGCCAAAACCCGTGGGACGAGGAGCTGCCGGCCCGGCCGATGACGCCCGCGCCGATGACTCCCGCGCGGCCGGGGCGCGCCACTGTGCTGTTCGACCGTGTGGTCGAACGGTTTCTCAACACGCGACCTGAGACCTTGATCAGCCTTGTCGTGGTGGGCGCGGCCATGACCTGGATTCTGTCGGTTCTGCACCCACGACTCATCGCGGCTGACACCACGCCGACCGGCGGCGACATGGGTGCCCATGTGTGGGCGCCCGCGTACCTTCGCGATCACTTGATTCCCAAGGGTCGGCTCATCGGCTGGACGCCCGACTGGTACGGGGGCTTTCCCGCGTTCCAGTACTACATGATCATCCCGTCGTTGGCCGTCGTGATGTTGAACGTCGGCCTGGTGTGGTGGCAGGCCGCGCTCGTGTTGTCGGCTCTGGTGGCCGCACTCGTGGCGGTGCACCTCGCTCCAGGGCTCGTCCGCTACCGCAAAGCGGCCATCGCCGTCGGGGCCATCGTGGCCGTGCTCAGCGTTGGCATGCCCTACGGCGTCGCGTTCAAGATCGTCATCGTGAGCGGCCTCGTGACGATGCCGCTCAACGCGTGGGCCATGGGCCGACTCGCCGGCATGGCGTTCCCCGGGCCGGTGTTCCTGTCGGTGGCCACGTTGCCGTTCGTGTTCGATCGCTCGTTCAACATCTACGGCGGCAACATCGCGTCGACCATGGCGGGCGAGTTCGCGTTCTCCATGGGACTCTCCATGTCGATGCTCGCGATCGGCCTCACGATCCGTGCGGTCGATACCGGCCGCGGGCGTGCATGGGCCGCGATCGCGCTCGCGCTCACCGGTCTGTGCCATTTGTTCCCGGCCTTCTTCGCCCTCGGTGTCGTGCTCATCTACACATCGCTCCGTTGGGGCGTCACCCAGCTGCGCACCCTCGCGACGGTGCTGCCCGTGGGCGGGGCGCTCGGAGCGTTCTGGGCCTTGCCGTTCCTCGCGAAGTCGAGATACATGAACGACATGGGCTGGGGCAAGGTCTTCCTGTTCAAGGAGAACCTGCTCACCCGCAACAAGCTCCCGGCCGACTTCCTTCGCGACTCGCCGCCGCTCGAGGTGGTTTTCGCAATCGCGGTCGTCGGCCTCGTGCTGTCGATCTATCGACGAAACCGGTTGGGAATCGCCGTCGGCGCAGCCGCCCTCGCGGTAGCGCTCGCGTTCATCCATCGGCCCGAGGGGCGGTTGTGGAACGGCCGGATGCTGCCCTTCTACTACCTGTCTTTGTATCTCCTCGGGGCGATCGCCCTCACCGAAGCGGTGCAACTCGTTCGCGAAAAGCGCTGGGCGCGCTACTTCGCGTCGTACGCCTTGACCGGTCTGGTCGTCGTCGAGCTCACACGGGCGCTCGTCGCGAACAGCTCGTTCGAGTCGAGGGTCGGTCGCGTCCTGCCGGGCATGCACACCAACGCGCTGGGCGCGCTTTTGCTGGCGTTGCTGGCGGCTGCGCTATGGGCGCGACGGAGCACGGCGGGGAGCGTGCTGGCATCGGTCCTCGGGCTCGCCTGGATCGCCGCGCTGCAGCTCCCCGAGGCGTGGTGGAACAGCGCGCATGGTGCGCACGGCTTCTTCGACGTTGCGGGCGAGAGTGTGCTGCGCCCTACCACCTACGCGGTGCTGCATGCGCTCGAGTTCCCGGCTGGCTACGTGCTGTTCGGCATGGTTGTGCTCGGCCTCGTCGACCTCGTGGGCGATGTGAGCTTCGTCGCCGATCGTCGCCCTGCGCGCGGCATGCAGCTGGCATCAGCTCCCGTGCTCTTCCTCGCGATCTTCGTGGTCTTCGCTCCGGCGCTTCGTTCGGTTCCGGGCGGCACGGTAGACACGAGCGACGGCAGCTATCACTGGGGTGTGCCGGGTTGGATGCACAGCACGAAGGACGCCAGCTTCCTGCCGTCGTGGTCGAAGTGGAACTTCGAGGGCTATGAGCGCAAGGCTCCATCGAGCACGTCGGGTGGATACCCCGAGTTCTACGGCCTCGTCGAGATGGTCGAGGCCATCGGCAAGGATCCGGCCCACGGATGCGGTCGGTCGATGTGGGAGTACGGTCCGCGGCTCGAGGGGTACGGCACTCCGATGGCACCCATGCTGCTGCCGCACTACACCGACGGGTGCATCGGTTCCATGGAAGGGCTGTACTTCGAGGCCTCGTCCACGACGCCGTACCACTTCCTCAACCAGAGCGCGCTCTCGAAGCAGCCGTCGTCGGCTCAACGCGATCTTCCCTATACGGGCTTCGACGTCGACCTCGGCATCAAGCAACTCCAGTTGATGGGCGTGAAGTACTACCTCGCCTTTACGGACACCGCGGTCAACGCCGCGAAGTTGCACCCCGACCTTGACGAGATCGCCACCGCCGGGGTCTGGCACATGTTCGCTGTGGCCGACTCGCCGCTCGTCAGCCCGTTGCGCTTCGAGCCGGTCGTGTACTCCGATGTTCATGCGACCCAGGACGAATGGCTCCAACCGGCGGCGAAGTTCTTCAGCGATCCCGCGTTGTGGGACGTGTTCCGCGCAGAGACCGGGCCGTCCGCGTGGGCTCGTTACGCCATCCCCGAGACGGCCAAGCTCACCAGTTCCGAAGTAGCGAAGCGGCGCAAGGACGCGGCGGCCGACGGCGGGCTGTTCGAGGACCCGACGTTGCCCGATCCGCCGCGCAAGGAACTGCCGGCCGTCAACGTCACATCGATCACGAGCAACGACGACTCGGTCGAGTTCGACGTCGACCAGATCGGTGTCCCCGTTCTCGTAAAGGTGTCGTACTTCCCCAACTGGAAGGTGTCGGGTGCGGACGGGCCTTATCGCGTGACGCCGAACCTCATGGTGGTCATCCCGACGTCCACGCATGTCCGTCTGCACTACGGCTACGTCGGGATCGATCTGCTGTCGATGCTGCTGAGCGCGTTCGGCATCGTCGGTGTGGCTTGGCTGTTCCTCGCGAAGCCGGAACCGGTGCGCGATGCGCTGTTCGATCCGTTGGGGTGGACCGACGACCTCGTCGCGAATCGCATCGGTCCAACCGTCATCGTCGAGGCGAAGCACCCGGCCGACGACAGCCAACCATGGTGGCCGCCCATACCGACTGCGCCGCCACAGCCGGAGCCCTGACCTGATGCGTGCCCGCTTCCGCCTCGTGCCGAGGTCGGTGCCACCGGTTCGCCGGGTCAGGCAATAACGTAAGGGTCGCATGGCTTCATTCGATGCAATCTTCAAGGCATACGACGTCCGCGGAACGGTGCCCGATCAGTTCGATTCGTTCATGGCCCGGTCGATCGGCGCCGCGTTCGCCCGCTTCGCCCAGTCGAACGAGGGTGCGACGCGCATCCTCGTCGCCCGCGACATGCGGGTGTCGGGCATCGAGCTCTCCGCGGCCTTCGCCCAGGGCGCGCGCGACCAGGGGGTCGACATCGTCGACCTCGGGCTGGCCTCCACCGACCTCATGTACTTCGCGTCAGGCAAGCTCGGCGCCGCCGGGGCGATGTTCACTGCGTCGCACAACCCCGCGCAGTACAACGGCATCAAGATGTGTCTCGCGGGAGCCAAGCCGATCGGCGAGGACTCCGGTCTGCGCGAGATCAAAGCGCTCGCCGAGCAGACCCTGCCCCGCGTCGCGGAACCCGGGTCGATCTCCTCGCTCGACCTGCTGGCCGACTTCGCCACGCACGTGCGCTCGTTCATCGACCAGTCGAATCTGCGCCCGTTGAAGATCGTGGCCGACACCGCGAACGGCATGGGTGGGCTCGTGGTGCCCGAGGTGTTCGCGGCGCTCCCGTTCGAGATCGAGATCCTGTTCCCAGAGCTCGACGGTTCGTTCCCGAACCACCCGGCCGACCCGATCCAGCCCGAGAACCAGCGCGCTCTCATGGCCCGCGTACTCGAAACCGGTGCCGACATCGGCCTGGCGTTCGATGGTGACGCCGATCGCGTGTTCCTCGTCGACGAGCGGGCACAAGGGGTCAGTGGGTCGCTCACGACGGCGCTCGTTGCGTCTCGCATGCTCGAGCGCGATCCCGGGTCGACCATCATCTACAACCTGATCTGTTCGAAGGCCGTGCCCGAGGTCATCGCCGAGAACGGCGGGACCGCGGTCCGTTCGCGCGTGGGTCACTCGTTCATCAAGCAGCTCATGGCCCAGACCGGCGCCGCGTTCGCGGGCGAGCACTCCGGCCACTACTACTTCCGTGACAACTACCGGGCCGATAGCGGGCTCATCACGTCGATGGTGGTGCTCGCCGCCATGTGCGCCACGGGAAAGAAACTCTCCGAGCTGGTCGCGCCGCTCGATCGCTACAGCGCCTCCGGCGAGATCAACACCAAGGTCAGCGATGCACACGCGGTCATCGAGCGCGTCGCCGGCGCGTACGCTGCGTATCCGCAAGATCGCCTCGACGGGCTCACCGTCGATTGCGGCGACTGGTGGTTCAATCTCCGCCCGTCGAACACCGAACCGCTACTGCGGCTAAATCTCGAGGCCGCGACGCCGGTCGCGTGCGACACGCACGTCGCCGAGGTTCGCGCGCTGTTCGTCTGATCACACTGCTCGCCCGACACCACTGTTTCGCCCGACGCCGCACCGGCAAGGATTCACGACCATGGCCCTTGATCAACAATTGCTCGACATCCTCGCGTGCCCCGACGACAAGGGTCCGTTGCTCTACTTCGCGTCGGAGCAGTCGCTGTACAACCCGCGGCTGAAGCGGCGATACGAGATCCGGGACGACATCCCGATCCTGCTCGTCGACGAAGCCGCCACCGTCGACGACGCAGAGCACGTTCGCCTGCTCGCGCTCGCCGCCGCCACGGGCATCCGGCCCACCTTCGAGGTATGACACCTCGCTCGGATCCGATCGCCCGCCCCGATTCGCTGGGGCTCGGCGATGCGCTTCGGCTTGTCCCCGAGCGAACCGAGCTGGCCATGTTGGTGGTGCAGGACGCAGCGCTTCCCCGTGCCGAGGACGCCACCGCGATCGTGATCGTGGGTAACGGTGCCGCGGGTTTCGCGGCGGGTGCCGTGGCCATGGTTGCTTCGACGACGTGCGTGGTGCCGGTGATCTCGATCACCGACGGCGAGTTGCCGGCGTGGGTCGGTTCGCGATCGTTGGTCGTGGTCATCGACCACGACGAGATGCCCGAACGAACCTGTCGTCTGCTCGCCGAAGCAGCGGCGCTCGGCGCGACCATCGTCGCCACTGCCGTGCCCGGCTCGGTGTTCGACCGCGTGGTTGCGCTCGGTGGTACATCGATCGCTCTCGCCCCCTCCGCCCCGGTGCCGCGTGCGGCCCTCGGCGCGCTGTGCGCGGCCCCCTTGGTGGTGCTCGACCGGTTGGGATTCCTCCCCGGCCTGGAGCCTGCGCTCGACCACGCGGTGCGCCAGCTGCACCGTCGCCGCGACGAGCTGGACGCACCGAAGGGCGTGGTCCGGGTGTTGGCCCGGCGCATCGGCCGCAGCATCCCTCTCGTCACGGGAGGTGGCCCGCCAGGACGTCTCGCGGCTGCGCGCTGGAAAGCCCAGTGCAACCTCAACGCGAAGATTCCGGCCTTCGCGAGCGCATTGCCCGAACTGGGCGCGGACGAGATCTCGGGCTGGGGTCAGCACGGCGACGTCACCCGGCAGGTGCTCACCTCGGTGCTGTTGCGCCACGCCTACGAGCGCCCCGATGTGCGCCTCGCCTTCGAGCGGCTCGTGCCCGTCCTCGAAGAATCGCTCCTCGCCGTTCATCAGGTCGAGGCCGCAGGAGATGGCCCTCTCGCCCAGCTGCTCGACCTCGCCTATCTGGGCGATGCCGTGTCACTCGAGCTGGCGGCGCAGGAGCGACTTGATCCCGGCCCGACGCCGGGCCTCGCGATGTTGTGAGGCGGCTCTAGGCTGCGTGCGTCGCAGGGCTGCTGTGCGCGGTGTCAGAAGACCCCAGCCCGTCGAGATCCACTCGCGCGCGATCGTTCGCGTGCGTCTTCGACGAGGAGTCACCCATGTCAGTAGCCATCGACGATTTCAAGGTTGCCGATCTCTCGCTCGCCGCCTTCGGGCGCAAGGAGATCCAGCTCGCCGAGCACGAGATGCCGGGCCTCATGGCCCTGCGCGCCGAGTACGCGGACCAACAGCCGCTGAAGGGCGCCCGCATCACCGGTTCGTTGCACATGACCATCCAGACTGCGGTGCTCATCGAGACGCTCACGTGCCTCGGCGCCGAGGTCCGCTGGGTCAGCTGCAACATCTTCTCCACCCAGGACCACGCTGCGGCGGCCACGGTCGTCGGCCCGAACGGCACCATCGACAACCCGGAGGGCGTCCCGGTCTACGCCTGGAAGGGCGAAACCCTCGACGAGTACTGGTGGTGCACCGAGCAGGTGCTGCGCTGGCCCGACGGCGGCGGCCCGAACATGATCCTCGACGACGGCGGCGATGCGACGCTGCTCGTGCACAAGGGCCTCGAGTTCGAAAAGCTCGGCGCGGTGCCGTCGGCGGACACGGCCGACAGCGAGGAGTACGGCATCATCCTCGGCCTTTTGGCCAAGCTCCATGCCGAGGATCAGCAGCTGTGGCATGGCATCGCACCCGGCATCCGGGGCGTCACCGAGGAGACCACCACCGGTGTCCACCGGCTCTATCAGATGATGGCGGCCGGCACGTTGCTGTTCCCCGCCATCAACGTGAACGACTCGGTCACCAAGTCGAAGTTCGACAACCTGTACGGCTGCCGGCACTCGGTCATCGACGGTATCAACCGCGCGACCGACGTCATGATCGGCGGCAAGGTCGCCGTCGTCTGCGGCTTCGGCGATGTTGGCAAGGGTTGCGCCGAGGCGCTCCGCGGCCAGGGTGCGCGCGTGGTGATCACCGAGATCGACCCGATCTGCGCGCTGCAGGCGGCCATGCAGGGGTACGAGGTGAACACGCTCGAGCGTTGCCTCGACCGGGCCGACATCTACATCACCACCACCGGCAACAAGGGCATCATCACCGCCGAGCACATGGCACGCATGAAGCACCAGGCGATCGTGGCGAACATCGGGCACTTCGACAACGAGATCGATATGGCGGGTCTCAATCGCATGAGCGACGTCCAGCGCATCAACATCAAGCCCCAGGTCGACGAGTTCCTCTTCCCCGACGGTCACTCGGTGATCCTGCTCGCCGAAGGTCGCCTTATGAACCTCGGTTGCGCCACCGGCCACCCGAGCTTCGTGATGTCGTGTTCGTTCTCGAACCAGGTCGTGGCCCAGATCGAGTTGTTCTCCCACCCCGAGAACTACGAGCTCGGCGTGCACACGCTGCCGAAGAAGCTCGACGAGAAGGTGGCCCGCGCCCACCTCGACGCCCTGGGCGTCAAGCTCACCGTGCTGACCGACGAGCAGGCGTCCTACCTCGGCATCCCCGCCGACGGCCCCTACAAGAGCGACCACTACCGGTACTGACCCGGTTCGGATCGAGCGCCCCGCTAGGTGGTGGATGTGGCTGGCACCAGGACGACATGTCCGGGGAGCTGGCGCATTCACCATTGCGTAAACGACGCGATGGTGGCCGCGTGGAGCGCCGTTCCGAGTCCGATGGTTCTCCTGAGCGCGAACCCGGCGACGCCGGCCAACAGGAACAGCACGCGAACCGCGAGGTCGCCACGCCGCACACGACGAGCCCGACGATCCGCCGAGCCACGATCCGCCGAGCGGGCAGTGTCATCGGTCCTGCGTACCGTCGTGTCATGTTCCTTCCGACCCGTTGTCCGTTGTGCGCGACCATCGGCCCTGCGCCGTGCGGGTCCTGCGCGCGCCAGCTCGAACGC
>WLNW01000084.1 GCA_009699605.1 Actinomycetota bacterium
GCAGCTCTCGCTCGAATCGTTCCGCAACGTGTACGGGTTCGAGTGGTACGTGCGCAACGGCCCACCCAGCGTCCTCGACACCCTGATCGACGACTGGTGACTCCGCGCCGATACAACGGGTTCAGGCGGCGCCTGACGGCCAACAGCAGTGCACTGCTCGGTGCCACGGCGAGGTCGGCGTCGGCATTTCCGCCGATGGTGAATCCTTCAGCGGGGTCGATCGCCTTCGATCGCGATTCGATGACCGCATCGCCGGGCATCGCCGAAGTCATTGTCGACCCGGTGCTGAGTGGAGCGGTTGTCCCAGAATGCGATGTCGCCGGAGCTCCAGTCGTGCCGGACCGTGAACTCATCGCGCTCGATGTGCGCGTACAGCTCGACCAACAGCGCTTCGCTCCGGGCGTCGTCGAGCTCGACGATGCGCTTGGTGAAGATCCCGTTGACGAACAACGACTTGCGACCGTTCTCGGGGTGGGTTCTCACCACAGGGTGGATGAACTCCTCGACCGGTTGCCACCACGACTGGTGCACTGCGTGCAGCCCCTCGAGGCGATCCTTCAGCGCGTCGTCGAGGGCCTCATACGCCGCTGTGGTGCTGGCCCAATGCGTGGCGCCCCCCGAGGGTGGCGCCACGACCATCTGCAGCATGGCGCCCATCGGAGGCTCGGGGGCACAAGTGACGTCGGCATGCCACCATTCGGCGGTGGTCGCCTTCTTGGCGGTGTCGAACACCACGACCTCGGGCACGTCGACCAACGAGTCGAGCGCGACATGGCTTTGCAGCGTGCCGAACATGCGACCAAGCCGCACCTGCTCGAGCGGCGTGAGCGCGGCCTTCGGGAAGAACACGACCTCGTAGCGCAACAGCGCGTCGCGGACCTGCAAGACGAGATCATCGTCGAGCGGCGAGCGAAGATCGAGCCCGGTGATGGTCGCGCCAAGCACCGCCGGTTTGGGTGTGATGGTGAGCATTTCGTTCTCCTCAAGAAGTGGGTGCACGAGGCACCGTGCCATCGATGACGACACGGTGCATCACGCGAGGTTCGCGGTAGTCCGCTACCGCGTAGTGCTGGGTGCAGCGGTTGTCCCAGAAAGCCACCGAGCCGGGATGCCAGGTAAAGCGACACTGGAAGTCGGGCGACCGGATGTGGTCGCACAGCATCGGGAGCAGCACCTCGTTCTCCCGATCGGTCAGTTGGTCGATGCGCGAGGTGAAGATGCGATTGACGAACAACGAGCGGCGTCCGGTATCCGGATGCACACGCACGACCGGATGCGACACTGGTGGGTACTCATCGTGCAACGGCCGACGATGCGCACTCGAGTTCGCGAAATCATGAGTCGCGGTCAACTCGTCGAGCATGCGTTGCATCCGGGACGACAATGCGTCGTAGGCCGCGGCGGCGTCGGCGAACAACGTGTCACCGCCGTGCGATGGCAACGTCACGGAACGCAGCACCGAACCGAACGGCGGCGCGGCGAGGAACGTCGCATCCGAATGCCAGATGTCGGCGTTGCCGACCTTCGGACGTTCACCGCCGCCAACGATGGCATGCACCTCGGGCACCGCTTCGTCGACCGGTGATCCGAACGGGAACCGTTTGAGCGGACCGAAGCACGCCGCGAAGTCACGCTGCGCCCGATCGTCGAGGTTCTGGTCGCGGAAGAACACCACCTTGTGGGTGAGCAGCGCCTCGCGAACGATTCCGATGGCGGCGGAGTCGGCGTGCGCAAGTTCGATGCCGTGGATCACCGCACCCAGCGTCGGGGTGAGTGGTTCGACCCACACCGCGCGATCCTCTTGTAGACGCATGTCTACAAAGTAGACGTTCGTCTACACTTGTCAAGCATGACTGGCGCCGCATGACCGAACGCGTGATCGCACAGAGTCCCGTCCGCCCGTTCGGCCGCGACGAGGTCCGTGATGCCGTCCTCGACGCGGCGGCGCGCCACTTCGCCGCGTCGGGAACGGGTGCATCGTTGCGGGAGATCGCGAGCGACGCTGGGGTAAACCTCGGCCTGATCCATCGCCACTTCGGCAACAAGGACGACCTTCTACGCGCCGTGCTCGCGGCGCAGACCCAAGGCGGCACGCGCGTCGTCGAACAGGCACTAGACGTGCCGAATGCGGTGCGCGAGATGTTCGAGCAGACCACGAAGCAGAACCGATATGTGCGCACCGTCGCCTGGATGTTGCTGGCCGGCATGCCCGTCGATGAACTACAACGGCACTATCCCTCGATCCGAGCATTGCGCGATCGGGCAGCGCCCGACATCGACGAGCTCGACCTGCTCGCGTGCTTCGCGCTCATGTACGGATGGACCGTGTTTGGCGAGCAACTGCTCGCGGCCTTCGATCGGACGCCGCGGCAACGCCGCGCCGTCGAGGTACACCTGGCGGGCGTCGTCGAGCGGTTGGCGTCTGCCTCACCGTGAGGCGACAGCGGCGCGCACGAGCGGCATGACCTCGGAGGCGAAGCGCTCGTGCTCACGGCCCACGAGCGACGTCACGAACGTGTGCACGCCCAGCTCGACGAGCTCGTGCAGCCGCTCGGCCACATACGTCGGGTGACCACCGATGCCGAACCAGTCGCCGAATGCTTCGTCGACCTGGCGGGTGTTGGGATTGTCGGCCGGGACGTCGGCGCGGTGGAAGCGGTAGTCGTAGCCCTCGCGGAGCTGCTCGGTAACCCGCCGCATGATCTCGGGCTGCGCGTCGAGGTCGTTGCCCGGGAAGCTCGACATGTGGGCCCACCCGGCCACCCGGTAGCGGATCTCGGCTCGGCCCGCCTCGCGCGTATCGGTGATGGCCACCGGGACGTATGCGCCGATTCGGACATCGGAACGCGTGCGTCCGACCGATGCGAGCGCCGCGTCGATGATCCCCAGTGCCCACCGGATGCGTTCAGGACTCGCCCCGACGCTGAGGCCGATGCGATCGGCCGCCACGGCGGCCAGTGCAATCGCGCGTGGGCCGCTGCACACCATCTCGATCGGAACGGGCGAGTACGGAAGATCGCCGATCCACTCGAGACGGCTCTCGCGCGCCGCGAACTGCACCGTCTCACGGTTGAGGTAGTGGCGTACCAACCCGATGTCGCGCGCCAGATCATCGTGGCGCTGCGGACGGCGCCCGGCCAGCGCCACCGCCGAATCACCACGAGCGATCCCACAGATCGCCCGCCCGGCACTGAGCAGTTGGATCGGCGCGATGGCCGACGCGACAACACCCGGATCGCGGGTGACGAAGTTGACTGGTCCGGCCAGGAGCTTGATGCGACTCGTCGCGCGAGCCGCATCACGCAGCTCGCCGAAGATGTCGGCCGCCATGTTGTGGTTCTCGCCGAACAGTTGCAGGTCGTAACCCAACGCCTCGTTGGCCTGTGCCACTGCGGCGCCTTGGAACACCGGACAGAAGTTGGTGGTGCCGAACTCGAGTGCGACGTTCATCGTGGGCCGACCAGCGAACCGAGAACCATCGCGAGCTGCTCAGGTCGGCTGATCATCGCCATGTGCGCCGCGTCGAGCTCGATGACTTCTGCGCGAGCGCGATGCGCGTACAGGAGCTGGCGCTCCACATCGACGACCGCGTCGTGCAGCGTGAGGACCCATGTCCGCGGAACCACACTATCGAGGCCGCGAATATCGACCGGCTCCGTCATGACCCCGGCTGCCTCAGGACCCATGTGCGCCAGGGTCCAACTGGTCAGGTCGTCGTCCATGTCATTGCAGAACGCAGCGCGCGCCCAGTCCTCTGGTGCCGCCACCTGCTCGCCCGTCATGCTCTCGGCGGCCACTTCCTGCGTGGCCTGGTCGAGCGCTTCGAGCACCGACTCGCCTTGACCGGGCACCGTTGCGGCGACGAACACCAGGCGGGCGAGGCGCTCGGGGATTCGGGCCGCCACACCGGGCAGCGTGATCCCCGCGAGCGAATGGCCGACGAGGACGACGTCGTGCAGGTCACGGCATTCGATCTCGTCGACCACGGCATCGACGAAGTCGCGGATCGTCACCTGCGTGAGATCCGCGGGCCTCGAGCCGCGACCGGGGAGATCGACGGCGATGGCCGGACCGTCGAGATGCGGTAGGAGCAGATCCCAACACGATCCGTCGAAGGTGGCCCCGTGGACGAGCACGTACGTCATGGTTCTCTTTCGGTCGAGATTCCGAGTTGCTCTGACGCGAGGCGCGCACCATCGACGAGCGAGCCCAGCTTGGCCCACGCAATGTCGGGGTGCACGCCGGTGAGCCCGACCATCGTGCCGAAGCCACAGTCGGCACCGCCGATGATGCGTTCCGGGCCCACCACCTGGGCGTAGCGGACCAGTCGCTCCGCCACCAGCGCCGGATGCTCGATGTAGTTGGTGGTGGTGTCGAGCACGCCAGGGATCAGCACCTTGCCCTCGGGAAGATCGACGTCCCGCCACACCGACCACTCATGCGCATGGCGGGGGTTCGCCGCCTCGAACGAGAGCGCGTGCGGCCGCGCAGCCAGCAACATCGGGAGAAGATCGACGAGTGGCACATCATGGTTGTGCGGCCCTTCGTAGTTCCCCCAGCAGACGTGCATGCGCATGCGCGACGGCGCGATCGACGCTGTGGCTTCGTTGAGGACATCGACGTGCATCCCCGCGACATCGAGGAAGTCGACGAGGCCGAGATCGGAGAAGTCCGAGTTGTAACTCGCGGCGAGGTCGGGGCAGTCGAGTTGCAGGATGAACCCGGCCTCGATGATGGCCTCGTACTCACGGCGCATCACGGTGCCGAGCGCCCGCAAGTACGCCTCGTCGTCGGCGTAGTGCTCGTTCGGCAGCATCATCGCGATCGCACCCGGCGACGCAGACGTCATGAACCCGTCTCGGCGTTCGTGGCGCGACGGGGCGGCGGTCACCGCCAACGCGCCAGTCAACCGTTCGAGATCAGTGGTCACCGCGCCGAAGTCGCGCCAGTGAAGACCGTGGGTGCACGTCGGCACCCGGAGGTTCGCCAGGCCACGGGGCGACGATGCCTTGGCCCATCGAGGGAAGTCCAGCGAGTCGCGACGCTTGGGGAAGGTCGAGCGACGCGACGAGCCGAAACCGCCGACTCGATCGACAACGTAGGTCGCGTAACTCGGCTTGTGCTGCTCACCGTCGTTCACGATGTCGAGGCCCACGGAGATCTGTCGCTCGACGACAGACCGCACCGCCTCGGCCGCGGCAGCCTCGAACCGGGCGGCATCTATACCCGTGTTCGCCTCGCGGGCGAGAAGCAGCTCCTCGATGAGCTCGACCCGCGGCAGGCTGCCGGTGTGCGTCGTGCGGATGCGGCCGGTCATGCGCGGTAGGCGCGCACCAGGCGTGCCGGCACCCCGGCCCCGAAGTCGTCGGGGCGATGGGCGAAGTAGCGCTCGTTAAGGTGGTGTTCGGTCAGGTGGAGATCGATGACAAAAGAGTGCGCCGCGAGCAACGCGACGAAGTCTTCGGGCCGGAAGCGACTCCGAAATGGTTCGCCGCGCGCGGCAACGCTCGCGCCGAGCCCTCGCATCACGGCACGCTGGGCATCGCTGACCGGGACGTCCTTGCACGGGTAGTTGCAGAGCAGCGAGCTGGTCGGCGCGAGCACCGCGGTGAGCTCGGCCAAGGTCGCCTCGATCGCGCCGGGCGACAGGTAGGGCAACGTGTTCATCCAGCTCACCACTGCGGGCTTGGTCGGATCGAACGGTGACGCGCGTAGCTCGGGGCCGAGCGTGGTCACTTCGAAGTCGACCGGCACGAAGTGGGGCACGAGTGCGATCGGTGGGGCCGCGGCCAGCCGCTCCATCTTCAGTGCTTGCACGCGGGGATGATCGACCTCGAAGACGCGCAGCCGTCCGGCGAACTCCGGGTGGCGCATCGCGAAGGTGTCGAAGCCCGCGCCGAGCACCACGTACTGCTCGACGCCGGAGGCAACAGCCGCGAGCACCTCGTCCTCCGCGAACCGCAGACTTCCGATGCCCACACCCGAGATCGCGAACGAGCCACGGTGCGCGGCGAGCTCCGTCCGACCGGCCTCACCGCGGAGGGCCTCTCGCTCATCGGCGGCCAGCAGGAACACGGCCCAGTCATCGATCATCGCGGGCGGGTCGAGGTGCAGGGTCTGCAGTGCACGGAACCGAGATGCCGCCTCGGCCGTGCTCAACCCGTCGGGCAAGCGCGGCCCGTCGCTGGTGCTCAACGCTCGCCGGCCTCGCCGACGATGCCGCGCTCGATCAACGATTCGATCTGTGCGGGCGTGTACCCGAGCTCCGCGAGGATGGCTCGCGAGTGCTGGCCGGCGACACACGCACCGCCCAGCTCATCGACACCTCGCATGTCCACCACCGCCGAGGCGCGCCAGTGCTCACCCCGACCAGGACTTGATACCCGTCGCGCGAGCGCGTGACGGCCACTGACGATCTCGGCCTGCTGGAACGAGGCGAACGATCCACGATCGGCACGCGCCGCACCGACCCCTGCACCGAGCAACAGGCGCTCCCACTCGTCGGCGGTATCGGTGGCGAACACCTCGGTGAGAGCCGATACGAGCGCGTCGTCGTTCGCGAGGCGATCGGCGACCGTGGAGAACTTCTCCTCGGTGAGCGGGCCTGCGCTTCCACAATGCTTCTCGACCACCGCCACGAGCCGCTGGTACGCCGCGGTGGAATCGACGCCGACGAACAGCCAGCCCTCGCTCGTCTCGTAGAGCCGGTCGAGCGCGTCGGTGCCGAGCAGTTCCGAATCGACCTCGGCAATGGGCGGGCGTCCGTCGTAGCGGATCCAATCGCCGCTGAACAGGTGCGCGCTGGCGCACAACATCGACGTGGTCATCTCGGCGCCGATACCGGCGCGATCACGGGCCGCGATGCCGACGAGCAGCGCGGTTGCCGCGAGCGCCCCCGTGACCGGATCGGGATGGCCTTCGTTCGCTCGCGACAGGTGCAGCGAAGCAGCCTTCAACTCCGCCATGTCGACCGGCACGTTCGAGAGCGCGCCATGTCCAGCCTGCCGCGCCGCGTTGCCACACACCGCGCCGGCGACGGGGTGATAGGCCGGCATCTTCTCGCACGGCCCGTGCTTGCCGTACCCGCCCACATAGAGGTACACGAGTCGCGGGTTGCGAGCCCGCAACGACGCGTCGTCGATGCCCAGCTTCTCGGGCACGCCGGGGCGGTAGTTGTGCAAGAACATGTCGGCCCGTTCGGCCAGCTGCTGCACGATCTCACGGCCTTCGGGCGCCTTGATGTCGACCGTGATGCTCTCCTTGCCCTGCAAGGTCTTGATGAAGGGGAGCGTGCGGCCCGGCTCCCCACCGATCGGTTCGATCTTGATCACGCGCACACCGAGGTCGGCGAGTATCGCCGACCCGATCGGCGTGGCGATCATCGACGCCGCCTCGAGCAACACCAGGCCGTCGAGCGGTGGGCGGACGCTCGCCGGTACAACGGGTGCACGACGCGCATCATCGACACGGGTCCACGGACGCGGACCTACGGGCACCGCGCCGCCGGACATGGCGGCGATCGGCCCGAGCTGATCAACCGGCCCGAGCTCCGGATCGTCGTAGGTCGCGACATCGCCGTTGAAGCGGATCTGCGGATGATCCATGCCCTCGATCGTGGTGCGCATGATGTCACCACCGGCCGCGCCGGTCTCGGCCAGCACCGTCATCCATTCGTCAGCGGTGCGTTCGGCGGTCGCGACGAGAACGCGCTCCCACAGTGCGTGTGCGTCAGCGGGCGCAAGCACCGACAAGTTGGCGTACGCCGGATCATCGAGCACCTCGCCCAGACCCAACAGCTGAAGCTGTTGTCGATTGAGATGCGGCGCCCAGTTGGCCCACTGCAACCATCGGCCGTCCTTCGTGGGCGCGGGTGCGTACCCGATCGCAGGAGTGGGCCCCAGCTCGCTCGTCGGACGTCCGATCCCCGAGGGCGCACCCTCGGGTCCCCAGAAATCGAAGATGGTCAGACCGCGCACGAGGCTCGTGCGCACCACCTGGCCGCGACCCGATCGATCGCGCTCGAGGAGGCCAGCGATGATCCCTTGCGCAGCCGACTGACTCGCGCCATAACTCGCGAGTGGCGCCGCCACGTACGCGGGCCGCCCCTTGCCGAACGACACGCCGTTGTCGAACATGCGCCCCGCTGCAGCGTGCACGACCCCGTCGTGGAGAGGTGCGGCCTTGAACGACGGATGATCGCCCAGCGCGTCGATCACACACACCACGAGGTGTTCCCGGGTCGCGCGTAGACGCTCTGCGGTTTCGCCGTCGGCCGACCATCCGAGCGCCGCGAGCGCCCGACTCCCCGTGCTCAGCAAGACCACGTCCGCTTCCGCGAGCAGGTCGTCGACTGCTGCCGCCAGCGTGCCTGGGTCGAACAGGACCTCGTCGGTGCTGCGGCGCCATTGTCGGGCGCCGGGCGGTTCGTGACGATCTTCGTCCGCCGCTGCACCACGGATGACCGGTCGCCGCACTGCTGCACCGTTGTCGCCCAGGATCATCGTGCACAGTGCCCCGGCAAAGCCGTCGGACAGGTCGAGCACCCGCCGGCCGCTCAGTGCCCCGTGTTCCGCCATCTCTGTCCGCGTGACTTCCCCCATACGCGAACGCTAGCCGTACGACAGACCCCCGACGCCGGGCGAACGCCCGAGTCGTGCACGTACATGTCGACCCGCTCGGGCGGCGGCGTCCTCAATTCGTCAGTCGGGCGCGTGGCACGCTCGAGGAAAACTCGTTTCCGGAGCGCACTGGTTCGTCGGCAGACCCGGGGGGTTCGACGACACGACCGCTCTCCATGCGAATCACCTGGTCGACGTGGCGGAGGAACCCCGTGTCGTGGGTGACGACGAGCACCGCTGGCCGCGGTTCCAGCGTGGCGAGCACCGCGAGCAGCTGCTCGACCGTCGCGTGGTCGAGGTGGTTCGTCGGCTCGTCGAGCACGAGCATGGCGGGCGCACGCACGAGCGCACGCGCGAGCGCGAGACGCTGGCGCTGCCCGCCCGACAACGTGAGCGCGTCATCGCTCAGCTCCGCGTCGAGCCCGCCGTCGAGACGCTGCACGAATTCCCACGCGTGCGACATCGTCAACGCTCGCTGCACGGCGTCGGGTTTGGTGTTCTCGGAGCCGTAGAGGAGGTTCTCCCGGATCGTGCCCGGGAAGAAGAACGGTACCTGTGGCACCACACCGACCTGTTGCAGCAGGTGCTCGAGATCGAGCGAGCGGTAGTCGACCCCCTCGGCGCGCACAGTGCCGGCGCTCGGTTGGTAGAGGCCCAACAGCACGTTGATGATGCTGCTCTTGCCGGAGCCGTTCGCGCCGATGATCGCAGTGGTCGTGCCAGGCTGCAGCACCACTGACACGCGGTCGAGGACCTGTTTGTCGCCGTAGCACATCGAGACGTCGTCGAACTCAATCGATCCCCGCAGGATGACTCGCTCGATGCCGGTGTAGGCCTGCGGGTCGATCTCGTCGAGGCGCGCGTGCAGCCGCGCCATCGCCTGTCGACCTTCGATGATGGTCGGGATCGCACCGCTTCCGCTGCTGAGCGGGCTGCGCAACAACGCGAAGCCGGCGTAGAACGAGATGATGTCGCCGATGCTGGTGACGCCCGACGCGGCACGCAACCCGCCCACCATCAAGATCGCCGCGCCGACGAGCGCTATGAGCGACTGCTGGGTTACCTGATAGGCGGTGCCGGCAAACGCGCGAGCGATCGCTCTGTCCTCGAGATGCTCGAGCTCGTCCTCGGTGCGGCGCTCCTCGATGTGGCGCGCGCCCTGGACGCGCATCAGATCCTGCACCCGCAGTAGGTGAAGCACACCGCGACTGAAGGTCTCGAGGGCCTGGTGGTAACGCTCGTAGCGGTCACCGATGTAGCGCAGCAGGTAACGGTTGGCGAGGCCGAAGCCGAGCCCCATCACCAGCGTGACCATCGTGAGAACCCAATCGATTCGGATCAGCACGCCCATCATCCCGACGATGAGCACGATGCTCGGCAGGAGATCGGCGAGCATCGACGACGTCATCAGGTCGACACGGTCGGTCTCGCGCACCACCATCTCATGGAGCGTGCCCTGATCCGCGGTGATGTGGAACTGGCGCGGCGCTCGGTTCAGCCGGTCGAGCACCTCGCGACGAACGTCGCTCGCGACCCGCTTGGTAACACCGAGCGTGATGCGTCGGGCGATGAGGGTCACTACGGCGGTCGCAATAGTGAGCGCGACCATCGCTGCCGCGAGGGCGAGAATCTCGCCGCGCCGACGGTTCGGGATCGCGTCGTCGATGACCCGTTGGATCAGCAAGGGCATCGGCAACAGGAAGACCGTCTGCAACGCGGCGAGCGAAACGCCGAGAAGCAGTCGCTTCCACGACCGCCGATAGAACCTACGGTGCTTGCGGAGATCGTGGGTCATCAGCGGTCGCCCTTGAGGATCGTGTCGAGCACCTCGGAGACGCGGGCGCCGAGCACCTCGACGTGGGGCGGGGTGAACATCGAACCTTCTCTTGAGTGGTTGCCGGGCACTTCGACCATCGTGAGGTCGTCGACCACGCGCCTCCAGCGATAGCGGTAATCGCCGAGGGGAAAGTCAGGATCGACACCCGTCGCGTGGCAGTGCACGACCCGGCCGTCGTAGCGCTCGGGTCGGTACGCGAGACGTAGGCCATGGCCGAAGTGTTCGCTCAGCAACCCGAGGAGCAGCAGGTCGGGTTCGACGCCGGCGCGCGTGGCCGCTCGGAGCGCGCGCTGTGCGCGCCGCGCTTCGGCGGGGTGTTGGTACCAGCGCTGCCACCGTCGACGCACGAGCCGACCGATCCCACGGGCGACGCCGGTAGCGCCATCGCGGGCCAGGCGACGGCGGAGTTTAGAGAGCGAGGACTCGACCTGGTGGGCCCGTTTGTCGGCCGCGGCGGCGGGCACGGCATCGAGCAGGAGGACCACCTCAACACGTCGGCCGCTCGCCGCGAACAGACGAGCCATCTCGTACGCGAGTAGACCGCCGAGCGAATAGCCCGCAAGCGCGATCGCGCCCGTCGGCTGGTGCCGTTGGACCTCGTCGACGTAGCGTGCCGCGTACGCCTCGATCGTCGGAAGCCGGCGGGTCGGGTCACCCCACCCGTACTCGCGGATCCCGATCACCGGCTGATCGACGGGCAGCTCCGGAAGCAGCGCCGCGTACGCGAACAATTGGCCGCCGGCAGGGTGCACGCAGTACAGCGGCGTCCGGCGCGACACGTCACCGGCCCGCAACGTGACCAACAGCGCTTCGTCGCGTGATGCCGCCAGGGTCGTGCGTGCGTCCACCTCCCCCACCGCGGTCGTCTCGTCGATCCGAACGCTTCGCGCATCGCGTAGTTCGTGAGCGAGAGCCCGCACGGTCGGCGCGTCGAACAGCACCGCGAGGCCGAGGCGCACACCGGTGCGCCGCTCAATCGCGGCGAACAGCCGCGCCGCCTGGATCGAGCTGCCTCCCATGTCGAAGAAGTTGGTCTCAGCATTGATGTCATCGCGTCGGAGCGCCTCGCGCCACACCCCTACCAGCGCGTCGAGATCGAACTCCGGTGTGATATCCAGAGGGCTCGGCGCGTCGAGATCGAACTCCGGTGTGATGTCCAGAGGACTCGGCGCGTCGAGCAACGCGAGAAGAGCCGCTCGGTCGACCTTGCCGTTGGTCGTCATCGGCAGGCGGTCGACGAACTCGAAGCGGCGGGGCATAGCGGCGGGGGCGAGGAGCCCACCGCAGTGACGCCGCAGCCGCGCCACGCACGCGGTGCGCTCCGTCGGGGGCACGTCGGAAACCACGAACGCCACGAGCTCAGGATCGCGATCGGGTGCGAGTCGGGCCTGAACGTGCACGGCGCGGACGTCGTCGTGGCGGACAAGCACCGCGGTCACCTCTGCCGGTTCGACCCGGACACCGCCGATCTTCACCTGGTCATCGACGCGACCCACCAACTGCAGGTGGCCATCGGGGAGATAGATGCCGCGGTCACCGGTGCGGTAGACGATGTCGTCGGGGTCGTCGGTGAAGGGGTTCGGCACGAACCGGAAGGCCTGCTCGGCCACGTTGTTGGCGTAGCCGGCCGTGCCCGCCCGCGTGCGGATCAAGACCTCGCCCGGCACGCCGATCTCGCACAGCGCCCCCGTGGCATCGACCACGAGCGTCTGCGAACCGGGGAGCGGCGTGCCCACGGGTTGGGGCCCGACGGACGGCCGCTCGGGTACCACGTAGAGGCAGCGCGACATGGTCGTCTCGGTCGGGCCGTACATGTTGCCCATGGCACCGGGTTGCGCCGCACGCCAGCGCGAGGCCAGCGTGTCGGTCAGCATCTCGCCCGCGAACAGCGTCCACCGGAGCGCGCTGTTGTGAAGCGCGCTGTTGTGAAGCGCGCTGTTGTGCGGCGCGCTGGTTCCGGCCTCGTCGAGCCACGACGCCGCGAGCGAAGGCGTCACGTGCAGGACGCTCACCTGCGCTGCGGCGAGCCACGCGAGGCCGTCCTCCGGCAGCAATCCGTCGGGGGCGACGCACACCGTGGCCCCTGCGACGAGGGGTCCGAAGACGTTACGCAGCGTCACGTCGAACGCCGTGCTCGTCGCCATCGACACGCGGTCGTCGCGGGTCACGGCGAACGCGTCACGCCACCAGCGCAGGTACTCGGCCAGGGAGGCGTGGCGACCGAGCACGGCCTTCGGCGTTCCGGTGGTACCGCTCGTGAAGAACACGTAGGCGTGTGGCCCTGGGGCGGCCGGGGTCGCGACGGGCCCGTCATGACGGGGCACGGCGTCGCCATCGATCTCGAGTCGTGTCAGATCGCGGGCCCAGTCGGGTGTCTGCCCGATCACGATGGCGTGCGTCGCGCCCAGCTCGCGCGCCATCGTTGCGCAGCGGGCGTCGGGCAGCATCGTGGCGCAGGGCACGACCACGCCACCCGCACGCAGCACCGCGAGCATTGCGGTGGCAAACGCCGAGCTGCGGGGTCCCCACACGAGCACCGGGGTGCCGGTGGTGACCCCGGTGCCGGCGAGCCGGCCGGCCAGCGCGCCGGCGCGTGACCACAGCTCGTCGAAGGTGGCAGTTGTAATCCCGTCGTCGAGCGCCACGTGGTCCGGCCGATCGAGCACGTGCTGCTCGATTTCGTCGAGCAGCGTGGCATCAGGCGGCTCGGGCAGCGCGAGGGTCGGGTCCGGTCGCGGATCGAGTCGGGCCGCAGGCTCGTCGACCAGCGCCAGCAGCGCGCGACGGTCGAGCTTGCCCACAGCGTTCATCGGGAGCCGCTCGAGGATCTCGAAGCGTCGCGGTACCGCCTTCAATGGCAGCGCCTGGGCGCACCTCCGGCGCAGATCGTCCCGCAGCATCGCGAGGTCGACGGGACGCGAGCCGTCGAGCACGACGAACGCGAGAAGTTCCATCGTGTCGTCGGCCGCGAGGTGCGGCAGGACGTGCGCCTCGCGCACGTCCGGGTGGGCGCGAAGGACGCCGGCGACCTCGCCCGAATCGATCCGGAGGCCGCCGAGCTTGACCTGGTCGTCGGCGCGACCGAGGATCTCGATGAGGCCGTCGGCGCGTCGGATCGCGCGATCACCGCTGAGGACGATTCGGTCGTCGTGGCGATGCGTGAAGGGGTTGGCGACAAAGCATCGGGCCGTCGCCTCGGGGTCATTCGCGTACCCCACGGGAAGATCGCGGGCCCGTACGGCCAGCTCGCCCGGCTGGTCCACGTCACACAGGGCGGCGCCGCCCTCGTCGA
>WLNW01000085.1 GCA_009699605.1 Actinomycetota bacterium
GACAAGCGCCGCATGCTCGAGTCGATTCGCGAAGACATCAACCGCTTCAAAGAGGACAACAAGCTCGAGCGGGTCGTCATGATCTGGGCCGCATCCACCGAGATCTTCATCGAGCCCGGCGCCGCGCACGCCGACATCGAGGCCTTCGAAAGGGCTATCGACGCCAACGATCCCGCCATCGCCCCGTCGATGCTCTACGCATACGCCTCGCTGCTCGAAGGTGTGCCGTTCGCGAACGGTGCCCCCAACCTCGCCGTCGACACCAATGCGCTCGAGGGTTATGCCCGGGCCAACAAGATCCCGATCTCGGGCAAGGACTTCAAGACCGGCCAGACGTTGCTGAAGACCGTGCTCGCGCCGATGTTCAAGGCCCGGATGCTCGGGGTGGCCGGCTGGTATTCCACCAACATCTTGGGCAACCGCGACGGTGAGGTGCTCGACGACCCCGAGAACTTCAAGACCAAAGAAGAGTCGAAGCTCGGAGTGCTCGACACCATCCTGCAACCCGAGCTCTACCCCGACCTCTACCGCGACCTGTACCACAAGGTCCGCATCAACTATTACCCCCCGCGCGGCGACAACAAAGAGGGTTGGGACAACATCGACATCTTCGGGTGGCTCGGCTACCCGATGCAGATCAAGGTCGACTTTCTCTGTCGCGACTCGATCCTCGCCGCACCCCTCGCCCTCGACCTGGTGCTCTTCAGCGACCTGGCCCAGCGCGCCGGGCTCGGCGGCATCCAAGAGTGGCTGAGCTTCTATTACAAGGCGCCGCAGCACGCAAAGGGCCTGTATCCCGAGCACGACCTGTTCATCCAGCTCACCAAGCTCAAGAACACGCTCCGCTGGATGATGGGCGAAGACCAGATCACCCATCTCGGCATGGAGTACTACCTCGAAGACTGAGGGAGCCGCACCCCGCGCACCACTCGATGCATGATGCAACGATCTTGTAGCGTGGCTGGCGCATGCGGGCAAGCGGGGGCGACGAACCAGGGGACACGCCGGACCTTCGCCATGCCTATCTGGTGCTGGCTGTGATCGGGCTCACCGGGTTCCAGACCTCGATGGCGCTTTCCATCATCTTCGTCGCCTACCCCGACATACGTCACGCGTTCCCGAACTCGTCACCCGTCGAACTGTCGTGGGTGCTCAACGTGTTCAGCATCGTCGGTGCCCCGACGATGGTGCTCGGTTCCGCGGTCTCGGAACGGGTCGGCCGCAAGCGCGCGATGTTGCTCGGCGTCGCCGGCTTCACCGCAGCGAGCGTGCTCGCCGCGCTCGCCCCGACCCCCCTCTGGATCATCGGGGCGCGGGGGCTCATGGCCCTCGCCGCGTCGCTGATGCTGCCGGTGAGCGCCGCAATGATCCTCCGCGAGTTCCCGGCGTCGCACCGCGGCGTCGCGATGGGCACATGGTCGGCCGCTGGTGGCCTCGCTGCTGCGCTCGGCCCATCGCTCGGCGGGTGGCTCATCGATAACGGCGGGTGGCAGTGGGCGTTCTGGATCAACGTACCGATCGGCATCGTCAGCCTCATCACCGGCGCGATCGTGCTGCGGGACTCACACGAAGACGAGCGACGCCCCTGGCCCGACGCGTTCGGTGCGCTCGTGCTCATGCTCGGCGTCGGTGCGCTCGTGTTCGGCCTCGTGCGAACCCGCGAATGGGGTTGGGCTGATCCGCGCGAGCTGGGCATGCTCGCCTTCGGCGCCTCGCTCATCGCCGTGTTGATCATGCGCTCGCGCCGCCACCCCGAACCCATCGTGCGGCTCGAGCTCTTCTCCATCACGCCCTATCGATTGGGCAACGCGATGATGCTCTTCTTCTCCCTCAGCTTCTTCGGGTTCCAGTTCGTCAGCCTGCAACTGCTCACCGGACCGTGGGGATACGACCTCACCAAAGCTGGGTTGCTCGCGACGCCGAGCTTCCTGTGCATCGCCGTAATGGGTCCGGTGTCGGGTCGGTTCACCGACCGATTCGGAAACTGGATGCTCGCACCGTGCGGCCTGGTATGGGTGCTGTCACTCGCCGTGTTCGGCCTGTTGCTCGACGGCACGCCAAACATGGCCCTGTGGTGGATATTCGTCGTGGTCGGCGGACTCGGTAGCGGCTTCGTGTGGGGCGCCCTGTTCGCCATGATCATGACGAGCGTGCCCCCCGCCGACTTTTCGAACGGCGCAAGCCTCACGCAGACCTTGCAGCGCATCGGCAACGCGCTCGGTGTCGCCGTGATGGTCACCGTGCTCAGCACGACCCTCACCAAGGGTTCGGTCGAGTCGTTCCCGAAAGCGTTCGCGGTGCTCGCGGCGCTCGGGCTCGTGGCCACGGTCATCGGCTACGGCGCGGCGCGGGCCACCGACCGGCCGGCGGCCCGCCGGCTCCCGCACCAACCCGCGGCCACCGCGTAACGTCGGCACTCGTGTCGACCGTGCACGTCCTGGCCAATCCTGCGGCGCGCAAGGGCCGCGGCGCGGCGCGCTACGCGAAGGTCCTCAACGCGTTGCGCGCCCACGGCGCGACCTTCGCCGAACTCGATGCCTCCACCGCCGAAGATGCCCGCGCCGCGCTACGAACGGTGGTCTCCGAACCCGACGCGCGCGTCGTCATCGTCGGGGGCGATGGACTGGTGCACCTAGCTCTGCAGGAGCTGGCCACCACCGAATGCGTACTCGGCATCATCCCGGCCGGTTCCGGCAACGACTTCGCGCACGCACTCGGCCTCGACCGGGGCCCGCTCGAAACGCAGGTCGCGCGGGCGCTCGACCAGGCTCGTTCGCTCGACGCGATCCGCGCCGGATCGACCTGGGTCGCATCCGTGGCCACCGTAGGGTTCGCCGCGTCGGTGAACGCTCGCGCCAACGCACTGCGCCGACCACGGGGTGGTTCGCGCTACACCGTGGCCACGCTTGCCGTGCTGCCCCACCTCCGCGCAGTGTCGCTCGTGCTCGAGCTCGACGGTGAACCCACACCGGTGCTCACCACGATGTTGGCCATCGCGAACACGTCCTACTTCGGCGGGGGCATGGCCATCTGTCCCGATGCCCGACCCGACGACGGCCTGCTCGATGTCGCGGTCATCGGCGACGTGCGGCCGCTCGCAATGTTGCGGGTGTTCCCACGCGTGT
Source organism: Actinomycetota bacterium (assembly GCA_009699605.1). Classification (GTDB taxonomy): domain Bacteria; phylum Actinomycetota; class Acidimicrobiia; order Acidimicrobiales; family WLNW01; genus WLNW01. The sequence goes on from WLNW01000085.1 coordinate 3,126, forward strand.
TTCGCGGCACACACATCACGCACCCCCAATGCACCATGTACCGCGCGAAGCGCATACGCCTGCTGGCCACCGGCACCGACGTCTGGGGTGACGGCGAGCTCGTGGGCCCGGCACCAATCGAGCTCGAAGCCGTCACCGGCGCAATCCGGGTAGCCGGAGCCCCCTTCGAAGGACGCGCATGACTGCCACCGACTGGAACCCGATCCTGCGGGGGGAGTTCGAGAAGGACTACTGGAACAGCCTCCAGCGGTTCGTGGCGCACGAACGCGCGACCACCACGGTTTACCCACCCGCGGATGCGGTGTTCGCGGCACTACACCTCACCCCGTACCACGACATCAAGGTGCTGATACTGGGCCAAGACCCCTATCACGGCCCTCACCAGGCGCACGGTCTGTGCTTCTCGGTGCAGCAAGGCATCGCGCCGCCGCCCTCGCTCGTGAACATCTTCAAGGAGCTGCGGACCGATCTCGGCATCGACCCGCCCAACCACGGTTCGCTCGACCACTGGGCCGCGCAAGGTGTGCTGTTGCTCAACGCGGTGCTGACGGTGCGCGCACACCAGGCGAACTCCCATCAAGGCAAGGGTTGGGAGCAGTTCACCGACGAGGTGATTCGCCAGGTCGACGCGAAGACCGACCCGGTCGTGTTCGTCCTCTGGGGCGGCTACGCCCGCAAGAAGAGGGCACTGATCACCGGACGCCACCACGTCGTGCTCGAATCGGTCCACCCGTCGCCGTTGTCGGCGCACAACGGCTTTCTCGGCAGCCGACCCTTCTCGCGCGCCAACGCCGCGCTCGAAGCGGTCGGGCGCGAACCCATCGACTGGCGGATCCCCGACCGTTGAACGAACGCTGCTCGTCGGCGTCAACCCCGTGTGCGGCGACCCACCCGCCTTTGCCACACCGAGGAACGAATGAACCAAGATGGCGGTCTCACGATGCATGCCCAGGAGCAGACATGACAAACAACTACCCACTCGAGGTCGGCGGGGTCGCCGACTATCCGGTGAAGGTCGGCAGCATGCTGTTGACGATGGTCGACCCGTCACCCGGGTTCGAACAGGCCTACAACCGCTGGTACGAGCGCGATCACTACTACGCCGGGTGCATGGTCGGTCCGTACCTGTTCGCCGGTAGCCGCTGGGTAGCGACCCGCGAACTGAAGGACCTGCGTTGGCCGGCCGGTGACGACGCCGTCGCCCGTCCCACCGACGCCGGCTCGTACGTCGCGATCTACTGGGTCGAGAAGGGCCATCACGGTGACCACTTCGACGAATGGGCGCGCGATCAGGTGCGCTGGCTCTACGCCGAAGGCCGCGGTTTCCCCGAACGCCACCACGTGCACACCGTGCTGTTCGATCACCTCGGCGCGGTCTATCGCGACGCGGATCCGGTACCGGTCGACCTCGCGCTCGACGCGGTCTACGACGGCATCGTGGCCATCTGGTTCGACGCCACCGAAGGCACCGCGGCCGATCTGCACGCGGCGATCGCACCGACGCACATGACCAATCTCGTCGCCGGTTCGTCGATCGAAATCGCCTCCTCATGGACCCCATCTGCGGGCGAGAACAATCCGAAGGACGTGCCGATGGACCTCGGGAGCAAAGCCGGCGGGCCCGAGCGACTCTGCCAACTGTTCTTCGTGCGCGGCGACGTGCGCGACGCAGTCGACCGCTTCAAGGCGTACACCGAGCAGATCGAGGCGGCGGGCCTGGCTACCACGCATCTCGTCGCACCGTTCTTCCGCACGGTTATCGGCACGGACACCTATACCAATCAGCTTTGGTAGATCGGTGAGTCTCGACCTGCTCGCGCAACGCCTCGGTATCGCAACGACGTACACGAACGCGTGGCACGAGCAGGTCGAGGTACCCCATTCGACGATCCTCGCGATCATCGAATCGTTCGGGTACGACACGAGTACCGCCGGATGGGATGACGCGCTGCTAGCGCAACTCGACCGCGACGAAACCGACCGACTCATCGAGCCCGTGCTCGTCGCGTGGGACGGGAACCTCGACCCGGCAATCGCCTTTTCGCATAGTCGCGATCACGGGTTTCACGTGACCTCCGAAGACGGCCGCGACGTCACGAGCGAAGTCGAGTCCGGGGCACCACTCCCCTACGGCTACTACGACGTGATCGTGGGCGACGGCATGGCCCACGCGCTGGTGATAAGTGCGCCCACTCGCATCGGCCCGCCGACCGACGGGCGGTTATGCGTGTTCGCGCCCTTGTACGCCCTGCGGTCCGACGACCATACGCGCTTTGCTGATCTGCGCGAGCTCGACCAGCTCATCGACTGGGTCGCCGAAAACGGTGGTCACGGTGTGCTCACGTTGCCGTTACTCGCATGCTTCCTCGACGACCCGATCGAGTACAGCCCGTACGCCCCGGCAAGTCGCGTGATGTGGAACGAGCTGTACGCCGTCGTCGATCGGCCGGCCGTCGCAACTGAGGGCGCGTTCGTCGACTACCCCGCGGCCTACGCGGCCACGTGTTCCGGCATCGAAGAAGTGTCCCGCTCGATCGACGCCGATCCGTTCCAGGCGAGCGCGTTTCTCCAGTTCCTTGCGAGCCATCCGCGCGTCGGGGAGTACGCCCGCTTTCGCGCGGCGGGTGCAACCCACGGGCGCGCCTGGCGCACGTGGCCCGAGCCGATGCGCAGCGGGTCGCTCGGCGCCACGGATGTCGACGCACTGACCGTGCGCTTCCACTGCGTGGCGCAGTGGCTCGCACACACCCAGCTCGACGAGCTCGCCACACGCGCTCGCGCTCGCGGCATTTCGCTCGGCCTCGACCTCGCGGTGGGCACCCATCCCGACGCGTTCGACGTGTGGTCCGAGCAACACCTGTACGCGTTCGGCTCAAGCGTGGGAGCGCCCCCCGACGCGTTCTTTCCCAGCGGCCAGGTGTGGGGGTTCCCCCCGCCTATTCCTGCGCGCGCTCGCGACGATGGGTACCGCCAACTTCGGGCCGCGCTCCGCCATCACCTGAGCATTGCGTCGCTGCTGCGCATCGATCATGTGATGGGTCTCCTACGCCTGTTCTGGGTACCGGCTGGAGCCAGCGCCGCGACCGGCACCTACGTCTACGCATCGCTCGACGAGCAACTCGCGATCGTGTGCCTTGAGGCGCACCGCGCTGGTGCCACCATCGTCGGGGAGAACCTCGGGGTGGTCCCACCCGAGGTCGACGCCGCGCTGGCCAGGCACGGTCTCCTCGGCATGACCATCGGCTACAGCAACATCGAAGATGTCGAACGGGCCGAGCAATCGCTCACGGCCCCGGCGACGGACATCGCGACCTTCGGTACGCACGACATGCCGACGTTCGCCGGGTTCGTGCACGGCGATGATCTCACCGAGCGGATCGCCCTCGGTTTCGGCGACCCGGACGACGCACGCGACATCGCGATCCGCCGCGCCGCAGCGCTCGAGGTCGCGGCCGCGGCGCGTGGGATCGGGCCCACCGTGGCCGCAATGTTCCGGGCCATGAGCATCGAGCTCGGGGCGAGCGCGTCGCCATGGGTGGTGCTGCAGCTCGAGGACCTGTGGGGCGAACGTGCGCCACAGAACGTGCCCGGTACTGCGACCGAACGGCCCAACTGGCTGCGCCGGGCGCGCCACTCTTTGGGCGATGCTCCGCCCGAAACCGCCGCCCTGCTGCGCGATGTTGCGGAGCAACGATGACCCGATGTTGCGGAGCAACGATGAGCCAAGAGTCTTGGCTATCAGGAGCGCAAGAATGCTCGTTCTTTCGAACATCTGGTAGTTGTCGGTGAGTTTCGCGCTCGAAATGGGCTGTTGGCGGGTGGCGTGAAGCACAGGGACGCGCCAAGCTGACGATCACTACGCCGCAGGTGCCCCCCTACTCCGAAAGGCCGTCGCGTGACCTCGACCCCTTTAGTCGGCATCGTCGGCGGCACTGGCCCGGCCGGTACCGGCCTCGCGCTTCGTTTCGCCGCCGGCGGCGTGACCGTTTTGCTCGGCTCGCGTGACCCGGCGCGCGCGGCCACGACGGCCAACGATCTCAACACGATGCACTCGCTGCTGACGCCCATCACCGGTGTGTCGAACGAAGCCGCATGCAATGCCGACATCGTGGTGCTGGCCACGTCGGCCGACGCCATCGTCGAGACGGCCGCTGCGCTGCGCGAACAGCTCGCCGGGCGTATCACCGTGTGCATGGCCAACTTGTTGAAACGATCGAAGCGCAGCTTCGAAGCCGTGCTGCCGCCCGAGGGCTCGGTTGCCCGAGCTGTGCAGGCCGCGGCGCCCGAAGCAAACGTCGTCGCGGCCTACCAGAACCTGCCCGCTGCGGCCCTCGCCGATCTCGACCGCGAGCTGCGCGCCGACGTGTTGATCTGTGGCGACGACGCCGAAGCCGTGTCGAGCGTGCTCGCACTCACAAGCACCATCGCCGGCCTTGACCCCATCGATGCCGGTGCGCTCGCCAACGCCGCGGGCGTCGAAGCACTCACCGCGATCCTGCTCAACGTCAACCGCACGCTGCACGGCGAGTTCAGCGTTCGCCTCGTCGATCTGCACGGACGTGCGCCGAGCCGGTAGAACCGGGTCATGAACGGACCCTTGCACGGTATTCGCATCATCGAGCTCGCCGGTCTCGGCGCACTCCCCTATGGCTCATTACGGCTGGCCGACATGGGCGCGGACATCATCCGCGTGGAGCGCTTGGCCGATGTACCCAACGACCCCGCGCCCCGGCCCCGATCGTCGTGGGACCGCGGCCGCCGTTCGATCGCCGTCGACCTGAAGCATCCCGACGGGATTGCAACGGTGCTGCGCCTCGTCGACCAGGCTGACGCGTTCCTCGAGTCGTTTCGCCCGGGTGTCGTCGAGCGACTCGGCCTCGGGCCCGACGTACTGCTTGCCCGCAACCGGCGGCTCGTCTATGGACGCCTCACCGGATGGGGCCAGCAGGGGCCGCTCGCGCCCACCGCCGGGCACTCCCTCAACTACGAGTCGATCACCGGCGTCATTCGCGCCATCGGCCCGCGAGGCGGACCACCGGTGCCCCTGCTGCAGATCATCGGCGACTTCGCGGGCGGCGGTCTGTCACTTGCATACGGAGTCGTGTGCGCGCTGTTCGAAGCGCAGCGCACCGGCCTCGGCCAGGTCATCGACGCGGCGATGGTCGACGGCACGACGGCACTTCTCGCACCGTTCTTCGGCATGGCCGCGTCGGGCATGCACACCGAGGAGATGGGGAGCAACCTGTTCGACGGAGGCGCTCCGTTCTACGCGGTGTATGAGACAGCCGACGCGAAATACGTCAGCGTCGCCCCGATCGAACCTCACTTCTACGCGCTGCTGCTCGACAAGATCGGACTCGATCCTTCAGGCCTTCCCGCGCAGTACGACCGTGAGCGCTGGCCGGAACTGCGCGAGATCCTCGCCGACGTGTTCCGCACGAAGTCCCGCGACGAGTGGTGCGCGATCCTCGAAGGCACCGACGCCTGCTTCGCGCCGGTGCTGACCTTCGCCGAGGCGCGCGAATATCCACACAACGTCGAGCGCGACTCGTTCGTCGATGGCAAGCCCGAGGTGGCGGTCGCACCACGCTTGTCGCGTACCCCCGGCGATCCTCGACGCCCGTCGCCCGCCTATCCGGGCGCCGACACGTCGAGCGTGCTCGGTGAGCTCGGCTTCGATGCCGACGCCATCGACGAGCTGCGCTCGAGCGGCGCGATCCGATGAGCACCGCCACCATCGGCGGTTCCGTGCTGCGCCGGCGCAGCATCAGTGTGTCGGCGGTGGTCATGGCGCTCGTCGTCAGCGTGATGTTCGCGCCCCTGCTGTTCCCCGCGGCTGCAGTAGTCGATGTGGTCACCCGCCGCAAGGGGTGGCCGCACGTCCGTCTGCTCACGATGGTCATCGGCGCACTCGCCGTCGAGCTTGTGGGCATCATCGGCGCGGGCGCGCTCTGGGTGCTCTTCGGCGGCGGGCGCTACTTCCACACCCGTCTGGCGCAGCGTGCCCACTTCGCCTTGCAGAAATGGTGGACGGGCACACTCCTCACTGCGGCCGAACACACCGTGGGGTTACGCATCCAGGTCGAGGACCCGTCGCCGGCGGCACGGGGCAACGCGATCGTGATCGGGCGCCACACGAGCATCGGCGACGCGGTCATCCCAGCTGTTTTGCTCAGCAACCTGCTCGATCTGCACCCGCGTTACGTGATCAAGCGCACCCTGATGTGGGTCCCGTTCATCGACATCCTCGGGCATCGCCTCCCGCACCACTTCGTCGAACGGGACACCGACGACAACACCCGCGAGATCACGGCCTTGCGGGCGATCGCCACCGGCCTCGATGACCACACGTCTGTGGTCATCTTCCCCGAAGGAACGTTCTTCACCCCCGCCCGGCGGCTGCGCTCGATCGAACGGGTCCGCAGCGGGTCGCGGCCCGACCTGGCGGCCCGCGCCGAAGTACTCCAACACGTGCTGCCACCGCGACCAGCCGGCACCCTCGCGTTGCTCGACGGCGCACCGCACGCCGACGTCGTCGTGCTCGGTCACCTCGGCTTCGAACAGTGCAACTCACTCAAAGCTATTCACCGCTCCGTGCCGTTCCGCCGGCCGATCTGCGTGTGGATGTGGCGCATCCCCCGCGATGAAGTTCCTGCGGGACGTGAGCAACGCGTCGACTGGCTCTACGGCCAGTGGCTCAAGCTCGATCGTTCCATCGCCGCGCGCCTCGGCAATATCGGCTGATGGACCCGCACCTCAGCCTTCGTCCCCCGGCGCCCGAACCACCCCGGCTGACCCCCGGCGGGCGCAGCTTCTAAGCTCAATGGGTGACTGCTCCACCCATTGATGCCGCGCTCCTTGACGAAGCGGTCGAGCTTGCACGCGCCGCCGGCCGCGAGACCTTGCGCTGGTTCCAATCCGCCCACCTCGAGATCGACACCAAGGGCGACGGCTCACCGGTCACCGAAGCCGACCGCGCCGCCGAGCACCTGCTGCGCCGCGAGATCAGTGCGCGCTACCCCGCCGACTCGATCATCGGCGAAGAGGAGCCCGACCACCGCGGCACCAGCCCGAACCGTTGGGTGCTCGATCCGGTGGACGGCACGAAAGCGTTCACCCATGGCGTGCCCCTGTTCTCAAACCTGCTCGCCTACTTCGACGAGCACGGTCCGGCCATCGGGGTCATCAATCTTCCGGCACTCGGCGAAACCGTCTATGCCGGGCGCGGTCTGGGTTGTTTCGTCAATGGCGCCCCGTGTCGGGTGAGCGCCACGCGTGACCTGGCCGACGCATACGTGTGCACCAGCGGTCTCGACAACTGGCCACCCGAGACACTGGCCCACTTTGCGTCAACGGTGAAACTTCGCACGTGGGGCGACGGTTACGGCTACGCGCTCGTCGCCACCGGTCGCGTCGACGCGATGATCGATCCGGAGATCGCCTACTACGACGTCGCGGCCATGCTCACGATCCTGCCCGAGGCCGGCGGGCGATTCACCGATCTGGCGGGCGTGGCCACGGCGGCCAGCGGCTCGGGCATCGCCAGCAACGGGCTGCTGCACGATGAGCTGCGCCGGCACTTCGCCCGCTGAGTACGAACCCGGTGATCGCCGGTGAGCGTGGCCTCAGGATGCGAGCGTCGAGGGACGATCGGGCGGCACACCGAGCGCTCCACTGCACGGCGCGCCTTTCTCGGGAACGGTGGGACCGTCCTTCGCGTACGTGCCGATGAACTGGGCGACGCGCGGGTCGGTGATGGACTCGACCCGTAGTTGGCGACCCCACGCCGTGAGCACGAACGGTGCGGGGTTGTCGGCATATGGCGTGACGAGCACGAAGGCATTTGCCTTCGCGAGCGCCAGGAGCACCGAACGCGCGGGCGCATCTGCGGCGTCGGTATAAGTGACCCACACCGCGCCGTGCTCGAGCGAATGCACGGCGTTCTCGGTGAGCACGGCCTTGGTGTAGAAGCCACAGTTCTGCCAGACCGGGTTGTGAGCCCCGCGAGTAGGCGGCGACGTCGGGTAGTCGACCTTGCCGTTCACATGGGCCTGGTCGGTCTTCGGGTCGGTCAGGGCAAACGCCAGCACGCCCGCGATGCCCTCGGGCGCCGCGGTGCCGGCAACTGCCGAAGGGTCGCTCGCCGAGGCAGTGACGCCCGGCGGACCCGAGTTTTCCGACGATCCACCGCATCCGGCAAACATCACGACGACGAGGACGAACGGTGCTGCGCGACGCCACATGGGAGCGAAGCGTAGGGGCGATCGGTGTCAGCCGACCGACACGGGCGTGGACCTCGTCTCGATGAGCTGCACGTGCCGCATCCGATCGGTCCACGCGGTCGCGTCGGCGATGGCCTCGGCGTAGTTGGCCTTGCGGCGGGCCACGCGACCAGTCGCCGCTGGCTCCGCGGTCTCGGGCGACAGGTACTGGGCTTCGATGCCGTCTTTCAGCATGAGCATCGCCTCAGAGCGCAACTGCGATACCCGTGATTCGGTCACGCCGAGGAAGCGGGCCAGCTCTTGCGAGGTGCGACCCTCGAGGAAGTAACCGATGACCACGAGGCGGTGCCGTTCGGGCAGCAAGGAGACCGCATCGCGGAGGTAGCCGTGCAGTTCGCGGTTCTCGAGCTCTTGCAGGGGCTCCACGGACCGATGATCCGTGAGCACGTCGACGAGGGTGAGCTCCTCCTCGGCCATGTCCCCGACCTCGTGCTCGAGCGCCAGCACGACGGAGCGGAACATGCGGTCCTGCAGACGGCTGAGCTCGGCGCGGGTCATGTCGAGTGCTTCGGCAATCTCGTCGGGCGTCGGCACGCGACCGAGGCCCGTCGCCAGCTTCTGTTCGACGTTTTCGAGCTTGCGCGCCAGCATCCGGACGGACCGGGGAGCCCAGTCGGCGGCCCGCACGGCATCGAGGATGGCGCCGCGGATGCGCTGGGCGGCGAAGCGCTCGAACGGCACACCGCGGGCTTCGTCGTAACGGCGAGCCGCCTCGACGAGTCCGAGGGCGCCGGCCCGGGCCAGTTCTTCCCGCTCCACGTGCCGAGGGAAGTTCACGGCCACCTGGAACACGATGTGCTTCACCAGTGGCAGGTGCTCCTCGATCATCGCCGAGAGGTCCTGCTGCGTCGTTTCGCCCATGATTTCTGCCCTTGCCCTTAGTCGACCGCTGAGTGACCAGCGGATGCCACCTTCAGGGTTTCGACAGTTCGGGCCAAGACCTTTAGCGAAAAATGGTCAACGAGCAGAAATATCCCGTTTCCGGGTCGCTCCCCTGAAAGTATCGGGCGGGTCGGGGTCGGACTTGAGGACTGGCTCGAACCGGCTTCGAACGGCGCCGCGCCCCGCAGCTAGCCGGGGATCGTCGGTTCGGGAAGCTCATGATTTCGCGGCGTGCCATCGAAGATGGCCGCCTTCACCCCGCGTCCGGCCAACTCGAGCAGGAACGGCTTGGCATCGACCATCTCGGCCAGACCCCGGGCCCCAGGGCCGATGCGACCATCGAGGGCCCACAGGCAGGCCTGCGCAGCCACCGAACCGGCCGCCACGCCAGGCCGATCGATCGCGCCCACCACTACCACCTTCGTGGCCGATCCCGACCGCCCACGAAGCTCCACCCGGACGGCACCGACCGCGCCCTCGGCGTGGGGCGGGCTCAACATGGGCAGCTGCATCGTGAATCGGTCCCGGCGCGTGGCCGCCGCCCGGGTGGTTACCCGACGTACGGCCGGGAAGGCATCGACCATGAGCACGGTGTCGGCCACCTCGGCGCGGTAGCAGTCACGCCCGCCCACTGGCTCAGGGAACCAGCACAGCTCGCGACCTGACCCGCCGCGGCGCTGCACCCAGGTGCCGTCACGCCAGTCGAGCGCCAACCCCCGAAACGCCCGGTGGTGCTGGCGAGCACAGGCCGGGCCACCGGTACCCGCCTTCGCCACATGGATCTCGTCGACCGCATCGAACCACGAGGCCCCGAGCCGGGCCAGGAGGCACGTCAGCCCGGGCGCGAAGCCTGCGCCGAGCACCACGGCCTTGCGTTGCTCCGACGCCCGGCGCTCGAGGGTCTGCAACAACCGCACGTCGTCGAGCGAGTCGCTCGTGGACACCACGAAACGACCTTCGGACACCGCGTCGCGCGCCATGGCGAAGTGGGTTCCGGCATCACAGGCCAGCACCACGCCCGCGACATCGGCGTCGCGTACGTCGCGGGCGACCACCGCCCGCGCGCCGAGCGAGTCGGCCAACGCAGCCGCACGGTCCTTCACTGAATCGCACACCACGACCTGCTCGATGTGCTCCGACGCCAAGAGTTGCCGCGCCACCCGCGCGCCCACCGCGCCGCATCCGACGACCCCGATGCGCACCAAGAGTCAGCTCAGCTCCTGCTTGGTGAGCTCGCGCCAACCGCCCGATTGGGGGGGCACGCCACCCGAGCCGCGCACGCGCAGAACCACGGCAATTGCGCCGGCCAACCCCACCGCGGTCAACGCTCGGCGGAGCAATATCAGTACGGGCCGCACGGCTACTCCTCAATCCCCACCGGGAACGGGCAGTGGGGCTAGCTGGAATCGAACCAGCGACCTCACCCTTATCAGGGGTGCGC
>WLNW01000086.1 GCA_009699605.1 Actinomycetota bacterium
GCGGGTGACTTGCCGAGCTCGGTGAGCACCTCGTGTGTGTGCTCCCCCAACTTGGGGGCGACCCATCGTGGTGCCCACGGGGTGCCGCCGAAGTCGGCCGGCGACGCGATCATCGTGGTGGTCCCGAACTCGTCAGGTACATCGACGAGTCCGCCCGCGAAACGCAGCTGTGGGTCGGCGAGGATGTCGTCGGGAGTGTTCACCGGGGCCCAGAAGAAGTCGGGTTCGGTCTCGAAGATCTCGGCCCACTCGTCGAGGGGCTTCGTGGCGAACTCGGCATCGAGCAGCGCGATCAGCTCGCGTGCGTTCTGGGATCGCCCCGCCGGTGTCGAGAACGGCCCTTCGGTGATCCATTCCGGGTGCCCGACGGCCCGGGCGAGCGGCGGCCAATGCCGTTCGCCTTCGAGGCCCACGATCCAGAACCGGCGTCCGTCCCCTGCGGTGTAGTTGTTGATGGCGGGGTTGCCCATGCCATCGCGGGTGCCCACCTGCGCGTGCTGGCCCCAACCGAGCACCATGTTCAGGTCGAAGCCCACGGTGTAAACGCCCTGGCGCAACAGCGACGTCGACACGAGTTGACCGTTCCCCGTGCGCTCGCGCGAGAAGAGTGCGGCGCTGACCGCGCCGGCGCACGACAGCCCGACCGAGTGGTCACCCATGCCACCGCGCTGGAAGGGCGGGTTCGCCCCGGGGGGCGTGAGCAGGTGCGCGATGCCCGACCGGGCCCAGAAGGCGGCGATGTCATATGCCGCGCGATCGGCATCGGGTCCTTCGAGGCCGTAGCCGGTGATGATCGCGTAGATGAGTCGGGAGTTGCGGGCGAGCAGGGTTTGGTGGTCGAGGCCGATCCGCGCCAGAGCGGCCGCACGGATGTTGGTGAGGAACACGTCGGCGCCATCGATGAGCTCGAGCGCCAGAGCGCGTCCTTCGTCGGTATGCAGGTCGACGACGACGCTGCGCTTCGACCGGTTGTCGAGCTCGAACACCGGGTTGTTGGGCATGTCGGCGCCGAACATGCGCTGGAACGTGCGCGCCGGGTCACCGAGTGGCGGCTCGATTTTGACCACGTCGGCACCCCAGTCGGCGAGGATTCCTCCCGCGGCCGGGCCGGCGACCCAGACCCCCAGCTCGACGACTCGGACACCTTCCATCGGCCCCGGCATGTGCGACCCCTCCTGTCGAGGATTGTGTGCCGTTGTTCTACCCCATCTGGGTCCAGCGACCCGCGGGACTCCTCATCGAGGTGGCGGTCGCTAAGCTCCACGCTCGTTGTGATCCTTGTCGTCTGCACTGGGAACACGTGTCGGTCGCCGATGGCCGAGGCGTTGCTCCGTGATCATCTCGAGGGCAGTTCGCTTTGGATCGACGTGCAGTCGGCGGGCACGCTCGGGTGGAACGAGGCCCCGGCCACTCCGTACGTGATCGAGGTCCTTGCCGAGCGTGGCATCGAGCTCGTCGGGCACGTCTCGCGCAAGATCACGCGCGCCCAGGTCGACGATGCATCGCTGATCATCGCGATGACCCGGACGCACGCCTGGTCGATTGCCGCGCACGATCCGGAGGCGGCGGCGCGCACGTTCCTGCTCGACGAGTTGGTGCGCCTGGGGACACAAGTCGGGCCCCGGGGCGGCGAGCTGCTCGACGCCTGGTTGGCCGAGCTCGACGCACTTCGTCCGCCCGAGCGGCTGGGGCGCGCCAACGAGGAGGTCGCCGACCCAGCCGGTGAGAGCATCGAGGTCTACCGGGCCACCGCCGCTCGCCTCGATCGTGCGGTGCAGCGGTTGATGCCCTTGCTCTGATCATCAAGACTGTGGGCCCACGCAATGATCGGAGCACGATGAGCGAACGCATACCGCCCGCCGGCGGCATGAGCGAGGAAGTCGCCGCGATCATCGCGTTGACTGCGCCGCCCGACCGCGATCCACCGGGCACGATCAGCGTGCTCGCCCACCGCCCCGCGATGCTGACGTCGTTCCTACCTTGGGCGCGCGTGCTCGCTCGCGAGGGTGTCGTCCCGCGGCGGGACCACGAGATCCTCGCATTGCGGGCCTCGGTGAACTGCCGGTCGGCCTTCGAATGGGGCGAGCACCTGTTGTTCGCCCGTGACGCCGGGATCACCGACGACGAGATCGATCAGATCGTCGCGGGCGCCACCGATCCGCGTTGGGCGCCGCGCGACGCCGCGCTCGTACGCGCGGCCGATCAACTGCACAACGGCTGCGATGTCGACGACGAGACGTGGGCCGTGCTGGCCGCTGACTACGACGCGCCCCAGCTGGTCGAGATCATCTACATCGTGGGCCAGTACACGATGTTGTCGATGGTCGCGAACGGGCTGCGGGTGAACGTTCCCGCGACGTTCCGCCCGCTTCCCGAATGACGGGTGCCGGCGGCGCTATCGGGCGGGCATCCCGAGGATCTCGCGGGCCTGCGCGTTGGTGGCCACGGGCCGGCCGAGCTCTTCGCACAGCGCGACTGCTCGTTGCACCTGCTCCACGTTGCCCGGGCCGTCGCCGAAGTCCTCAAGCCCGACGCGCAGGTGCCCGCCACGCTCGACGGTGAGTCGCGCGATCGGCGTGTCGAGGATGGACCCGCCGAGCACGGTGGAACCCCACGGCAGGTCGACGCCGGCGAGCATCGCGCAATAGAGGTCGAGCGCTTCGACGATAGGCGGCGCGGAGAAGGTGGGCATTCCCCCACCGAAGTAGCCGCCGCCCGAGAAGTAGAACTTGGTCAGCGACCGTGGCGCGAGATGACCGGTGGCTTGATAGAGCAGCACCATGCGCAGGAACCCGGGCTCGTAGATCGCAAAGCTCGGGCCGATCCCGGTGTCTCGGCACAGGTCCATCATGTATTTGATGTCGGCCGGGCTGTTCACGTACACATAGGGGCCGTCGGGCGGGCCGTCGGGCGTGGAACCGGCGAGGTTCACCGACCCGGGGTCGATGACCCCCATGTCGATCAGTCCTTCGTCGACGAGCAGCCGGTGATGGTCGTAGCGATCGGCGATCGTGATGCCCGAACCCATGGTGGGGTAGAGCACGGCATCGGGTCGTTCGGTGCGCATGGTGCGGAGCGACTTCGCGTACAACTCGGCCGCTTCGTCGAACGGCAACCCCCCGAGCGACGTGTGCATGTGCACGATCGACGCCCCCGCGTCGAGCGATTCGATCGCTTGCGCCGCGATCTCCTCCGGCTCTTCGGGCGCGAGCGGGTTGCGGCTCTTCTTGGTGACGCCGTTGACCGCGACCTCGATCATGCATGGCGTTGATGCGGACATGTCCCCTCCGTGCCGCGCGGTGACCCACACCGGGCGAGCGCTTTACCGTAGGCCGGAAGGCTCCCACGATGTGTGGCCGTGAGGAGCGCTCGCGTCCACGAGCACGTCGACGACACCATCGTCGCGGCGGCGCCCGGTGTCGTCGTGCGGTTCAACGACGGATGCGACTCGCCGTCACAGGGTTGTGGCGAGAGCATCGGCAATTCGGTCTTCCTGCGCCACACGCTGGCCGACGAGTCGGGATCACGCAACCCTGACGACTACTACGGCACGGTCAAGGTGCAACGCTGCGCATGATCGCGTAAGTTCCCGCCTATGGGCCTTCCTGAACCTCCCCCGCTCGGCGCCTCGGCGCTACCCTCCGGCACCTTCGACGGACAGACCGTGCTCGTCACGGGGGGCGGTACCGGCATAGGCAAGGCCATCGCCACCGAGTTCGCCCGGCTCGGCGCGAATATCGCGATCTTGTCCCGCAAGCCCGATCACCTCGACGCCGGCGTCGCCGCGATCGAAGCGGTCGGCGCCCCGGTCGTCGCTATCGGCTGCGACATCCGCGACCCCGACAGCATCGTCGCGGCCTACGACGCCATCACCGAGAAGTTCGCGCTGCCTACGGTTCTCATCAACAACGCGGCGGCGAACTTCCCGGTGCCCACCGAGGACATGTCCCCCAACGCGTGGCGCACCGTCATCGACATCACGCTCAACGGCACGTTCTTCATGACGCGCGAGTTCGCCCGGCGGCACATGCGCGAGCAGTCGCCGGGGTCGGTGGTCAACATCGGGGCGTCGTATGCCTGGACCGGCGGCCCGGGGTTCGCCCACTCCGCCGCGGCCAAGGCCGGCGTGAAGAACATGGTCGAGACGTTGTCGGTCGAGTGGGGCCCGTACGGCATCCAGATCAACGGCCTCGTGCCCGGGCTCTTCCCGCACGAGGACATGACCGCCGACATCCTCAGCAACCTCGATCGCACCAACGAGAAGGACGCGTGCCAACCGGCGATGCGCGTTGGTCGCCTCCGCGAGATGGGTTGGGCCGCGACCTTCCTTGCGTCACCCTACGCGAGCTTCATCTCGGGTTGCACGCTGGTGGTCGACGGCGCGAACTGGCAGCGGCGCTTCATGACGAACGCGCCGGTGGTCACCATCCGCGATCAGATGGGCCGAGGCCCCTTCGAGGGCTGATGTCAGTCCTCGAGGCGAAAGCCGACCTTCATCGTGACCTGGTAGGGGCCGATCGCCCCGTCGAGCAGCACGTCGAGCACCGCCACCGACCCTGACTTCGAGGTTGCGTCAGGTGGTTCGGTAGATGGGCTCGCGCTTTTCGGCGCGAGCTGCCTTGAACTCGGCGAAGTCCTCACTCTTGTAGACGAGCATCTGCTGGACGAGCTCGTCGTGCAACGACTTCGTCACGAGCGGGGTGGCGATGTCGTTCATGTTCTGGCGCCACGCCCGCACCGCGAGTGGTGGCAGCGCGGCGATGCTTTGGGCGATCTCCATGGCGATGGTGTCGAGCTCGTCGCGGGGGACCACGCGCGACACGATGCCGTGACGGAACGCTTCCTCGGCGTCCATCACCCGCCCGGTGAGCACGAGGTCGGTGACGATGCCGTGGCCGCACATCTGGAACAGTCGCGCCGTGCCGCCGGAATCGGGGATGAGGCCGTGGGCCAGCTCGGGCAGTTTGAATTTGGCGTCGTCGGCGGCGACGCGGAGGTCGCAGAGCAATGTGCGCTCGAACGAACCACCGATGGCCCAACCCTGGATCGCGCACACGATCGGGACCTTCGGCGGCACCAGCGTCTCGTGGGTCGCCGCGTGGCCGGCGTGGATGTAGTGGTAGTCGCTCGAGCCGGGTGGGCGATTGCCCAGTTCGCTCACGTCGCGCCCTGCGGAAAAGGCCCGGCCTTCGGCACGCCACAAGATGCAGCGCACGTCGGGGTGCGCGAGCAGTTCGCGCAACGCGTCGAAGAACTCCTCGTCCATGACGTTGCTCATCGCGTTCAGGCGGTCGGGTCGGTCGAGCGTGAGCACACCCACGCGACCGACGACCTCGGTGCGGACGAAGGTCCGAGCGGCCGGCGTTTCGGGGGATGGCGAGGAGTCAGTCATGGCCGCGAACGTAGCAACCCGGGCGCACGCTGCGGGTCACGGCTTGCGGGTCACGGCGTGCGGGGTGCCCGCTATCGGTGGCGTGATCCCGGGCCACGTGGCCCGCACGCAGATCCGCGAATCGGGCGGACGGCGCCAACTGATCCTGAGGTGTGTCCGACGGCTCACGCCGGTGGCGGCGCGGGTACCCTGGGATAACCGTCGCGTGACCGAGGGAGCCCTATGACCGAGCAGTTCGATCTCCTGATCAGCGGAGGCACGCTCGTCGATGGCACGGGGGCGCCTGCGTTCACTGGCGACCTCGCGATCCGCGACGGTGTCATCGTCGCCGTCGGTAGCCACATCGAGGGCACCGCGCGCGAGCGAATCGACGCCGTTGGCCTTCTCGTCACGCCGGGCTTCGTCGATGTGCACACCCACTACGACGGCCAGGCCACCTGGGACGGGCTTCTCGAGCCATCGTCGAACCACGGCGTGACCACACTTGTCATGGGCAACTGCGGTGTCGGGTTCGCTCCCGTCGCACCGGGCAAGGAGTCCTGGCTCATCGAGCTCATGGAGGCCGTGGAGGACATCCCCGGCGCTGCGCTCAGCGAGGGCATGACGTGGGGCTGGGAGACCTTCCCGCAGTACCTCGACGCGCTCGACCGATGTGAGTGGTCGGTCGACGTCGCGGCGCAGATCCCCCACGCGGCATTGCGGGCCTACGTGATGGGTCAACGAGGCGCCGACAACGAGGATGCGACCGACGACGACATCGAGCGCATGGCCACGCTCGTGCGCGAAGCCATCGAAGCCGGGGCGCTCGGCTTCACCACCTCGCGCACCTTGGCCCACCGCACGAAGGACGGCGAGGTCGTACCGGGCACGTACGCCAACGAGCGTGAGCTGTTCGCGCTCGGCGACGCCTTGCGCGATGCGAACGCCGGTGTCTATGAGATCGTGCCCCTCGGCGCCGTCGGCGAGCAGATCGAGTCGGCCATGGACGAGGTCGATTGGATCATCCGTCTGGCCGAGCGCACGGGACGTCCGTTCACCTTCGTCAGCACGCAGGTCAACAACGCGCCCGAGATGTGGCGCGAGGTCTTCGCGGCCTGCGAGGAGGCTCGCAACCGCGGCATCCGGGTGTACCCGCAGGTCTCGGGTCGGCCCACGGGCGTGCTCTTCGGGCTGGACTCGCGGCACCCGTTCGTCGGGCGGCCGAGCTATGACGAGGTCGCGCACCTCGACACCGCGAAGCGCGCGAAGGTGCTCGCCGATCGGGCCCTCAAGCAAAAGATCCTCGGCGAGTCGTCGACCGCGGCCAGCGTGTCGTTCATGCCGAGCTTCTTCACCGATCTCGCGAGCCGGCTCTTCGTGCTCGGTACGCCGCCCGATTACGAGCCCGGTCCCGAGCGCTGCGTCGCCGCGATCGCCGCGGCCGAGGGTGTGTCGTCCGAGTCGAAGCTCTACGACCTCTTGGTGGCCAACGATGGTCGCGACCTGCTCCTGCTGCCCGCGTTCAACTACAGCAACGGCGACAGCGAGGTCACGCGCGAGATGTTGATGCACCCGGCGTCGGTGCTCGGCCTCTCCGATGGCGGTGCACACTGCGCGACCATCTGCGATGCGTCACAACCCACGTGGATGCTCACCCACTGGGCCCGCGACCGGTCGCGTGGCGAAGGTATGTCCCTCGAGAAGGTGGTCAAGCTCCAGACGCTCGACGGCGCCGAGCTCTACGGGTTCGGCGATCGTGGCGTGTTGGCCGTGGGCAAGCGCGCTGATGTGAACGTGATCGACCACGCGAACCTCACGTTGCACCCACCACGCGTCGCGCACGACCTCCCGGCTGGCGGCCGTCGTCTGAAGCAGGACGCTTCCGGCTACGTCGTCACCATCGTCAACGGTGTCATCACCCGACGCGATGGTGTCGACACCGGCGCTCGGCCTGGCCGCCTGGTGCGCGCCGCCTCGGCCCGCTGATGTTCGACATCGTCGTCAGAAACGGAACGCTCGTCGACGGGACCGGAACGGCCCGTCGGCGCGCCGACGTCGCGCTACGCGACGGTCTCGTCGTGGCCATCGACGAAACCATCGACGCCGAGGCGCACGAAATCATCGACGCCACCGGTCGCATCATCACTCCCGGCTTCGTCGATCCGCACTCGCACTTCGACGGGCAAGTCACCTGGGACACCGAGCTCGGCCCGACCGCATGGCACGGCGTGACCACCACCGTCATGGGCAACTGCGGCGTCGGGTTTGCCCCGATCCGACCTGGCACCGAGCCCTACCTGATCCAGCTGATGGAGGGCGTCGAGGACATCCCGGGCACGGCCCTCTACGAGGGCATCACGTGGGGATGGGAGTCCTTTCCCGAGTACCTCGACGTGGTCGACGGTCTGCGCCGCAGCATCGATGTCGGCGCATCTATGCCCCATGGGTCGCTGCGGTTCTACGTCATGGGAGAGCGCAGCGTCACCCAGCAGGTGGCCGGCGCCGACGACATCGCGACCATGGGTCGACTGGCCCGCGAAGCGATCGAAGCCGGTGCGCTCGCCGTGAGCACCAATCGCCTCGCGTCCCACCGGGCCAAGGACGGCACGCCGGTACCCGGGACCTTCGCCGACGAGCTCGAGCTTCGGGCACTCGCGCTCGCGCTGCGCGACGGTGGCGCCGGACTTCTGCAGGTCACCGGTGCGTTGGCCATGGGCTACGACCTCGACACCGCGTTCGACGAGCTCGACATGTACGCCCGACTTTCGGTCGAGTGCGGGCACCCCGTGCTGTTCAGTCTCACCGAGGTCAACCAGAGCCCCGATTTCTGGCGCCGGGCCCTTGACCACGTCGAGAAGCTCAACGGCGCGGGCGCCAACCTCATCGTGCAGACCCACGGGCGTCCCACCGGCCTCGTCGTCGGTTGGGACACGTTCAACCCGTTCGCCGGACGCTCGACGTATGACGCCCTCGCGCTGCTGCCGATCGACGCAAGGCTCGACCGGCTACGTGAACCATCGACGCGTCAGGCGATCCTCGACGAAGGCTTCGACCCCGCGGCGCGCGGGCGGATGAGCATCGTGGCCAAGCTGTGGGAGTACGTGTTCCCCATGATCGATGGCCCCACCTTCGAGCCGACGTTCGAGGAGTCGGTCGCCGGACTCGCCGCCGCCGCGGGCATCGCCAACGAAGCGATGCTCTACGACCTCATGTGCCAGTGCCCGTTGCAGCTTTCGCTCGGGGGCTATCGCAAGCACGACCTGTCGAGCATCCACGATCTGATGTCGCATCCCGACGCGATGCTGGGTCTTGCCGACGGTGGCGCGCACTGCAGCATCATTTGCGATTCGTCGATGCCCACGTTCCTCCTGCAGCACTGGGTGCGCGACCGTACGCGGGGGCCGCGCATCGGGCTGGAGGCAGCCGTTCGCATGCTCACCTCGCGACCGGCCGAGGTCTATGGCCTCGGCGACCGAGGTGTGCTCGCCGTGGGCAAGCGGGCCGACCTCAACGTCATCGACTTCGATGCCCTCGATCTGCACCTGCCCGAGGTGCGTTACGACCTGCCCACCGACGCGAAACGCGTGGTGCAACGAGCCGACGGTTACGACGTCACCGTGTGCGCAGGCGAGGTCACCTTCCGATCGGGGCACGCCACGAGCGCGCGTCCCGGAACTCTCATACGCGGGCCCCGAGCCTGAGGCCCGAACGAGGCGAACGATGTACGACATCCTGATCACCAACGGCTTGCTGGTTGACGGCACCGGTGCATCACCCGTGCGCGGCGACATCGCCCTGCGCGGCGGCACCATCGTCGCAATGGGTGGGACCATCACCGGCGAGGCGCGCGAGACCATCAATGCCGGCGGGCTCGTGGTGACGCCGGGCTTCGTCGACGTCCACACGCACTACGACGGCCAGGCCACCTGGGACGAGATCCTCGACCCGTCGACCTCGCACGGCGTCACGACTATCGTCGCCGGAAACTGCGGCGTCGGTTTCGCCCCGGCCGCGCCCGGAAACCACGACTGGCTGATCGAGCTCATGGAAGGTGTCGAGGACATCCCCGGCACCGCGCTGCACGAGGGCATGGCCTGGGACTGGGAGACGTTTCCGCAGTACCTCGACGCGCTCGAACAGCGTCGCCACTCGATCGATATCGGCGTGCAGATTCCACACGGCGCCGTGCGCGCCTATGTCATGGGCGAGCGCGGTGCGCGCAACGAGCCGGCGAGCGCCGACGACATCGCGCGCATGGCGGTGATCGTGCGCGAGGCGGTCGAGGCAGGCGCGCTCGGCTTCTCGACGTCGCGCACGCTCGGTCACCGCGCCATGGATGGCGAACCGGTCCCCGGCACCTTTGCCGCCGAGGACGAACTGTTCGGCCTCGGTCGGGCCATGGCGGCTGGCGGCCGCGCGGTCTTCGAGCTTGCGCCGATGGGCGCGGGCGGGGAAGACATCATCGCGCCGAAGAAGGAGCTCGACTGGATGTGCCGGCTCGCCGAGACCATCGGCATGCCGGTCAGCTACACCCTGCTCCAAGTCGACGCGGCACCCGACCTGTGGCGCGAACAGATGCAGATATCGCTCGATGCCACCGACCGTGGCGCACCGGTGTACCCCCAGGTCGCCGGCCGTCCCTTTGGCATGATGCTCGGCCTCCAGACCCATCACGCCTTCGCGAAGCGGCCCACGTATCGCGCGCTTGCGGACTCGCTGCCGTTCGACGAGCTGGTAGCGAAGCTGCGCGAGCCTTCGGTGAAGGCCCAGATCCTCGGCGAGGTCGACCTGCCGCCGCGGCCCGGGGTGCTGTTCGACAGCATGAACGTGATGGTGCAGCTCGCCGTGGGCCGGCTGTACGAGCTGGGCAGCCCGCCCGACTACGAACCCACACCCGATCGGGCGATCGCGGCCAAGGCTCGCGCCCAGGGCCGTGAACCGCTCGACGTGCTCTATGACTCGTTCCTCGAGCGCGACGGCACCAATCTTTTGATGCTGCCCGTGTTCAACTACAGCGAGTCGAACCTCGACGCCGTGCGAGAGATGCTGCTGCACCCCGCCGGTGTTTCCGGCCTCGGTGACGGCGGAGCGCACTGCGGCATGATCTGCGATGCGTCGATCCCCACGTTTCTGCTCACCCACTGGGTGCGCGACCGCAGCCGCGGCGCGAAGCTTCCGCTCGAATGGGTGGTGCGCAAGCAGACCAAGGACGCGGCCGCGCTCTACGGCCTCAACGATCGCGGTGTGCTCGAGGTGGGCAAGAAAGCCGACGTCAACGTCATCGACCTCGATGCGCTCACGCTCGAATCCGCCTACGTGGCCTACGACCTTCCGGCCGGCGGGCGTCGTGTCATGCAGAAGGCCAGTGGCTACGTGGCGACCATCGTGAATGGCACGGTCATCCGCCGTAATGGTGCCGACACGGGTGAGCGCCCGGGTCGGGTCCTGCGCGGGGCGCGCTGACGCCTGCTAGGAACCCGGGCATGCGATACGCCGTCGGTCTCCATGCGCACCATCCCGTCGATCCCGAGTTCTTCTCGGGCCCGTTCCTTGCGAAGTTGGGCCGCGCCGCCGAGGATGCCGGCTTTGACGCGGTGTTCTTCACCGAGCACCCCATGCCGAGCGACGATTGGCTGCAGAGCGGGGGACACGACGCGCTCGACCCGTTCGTCGCGCTGGCCTACATCGCCGCCTCGACCACCACGCTGCGGCTGTTCACCAACCTCACCGTGTTGCCGTACCGGAACCCGTTCCTGCTCGCGAAGAGCGTCGCGACTCTCGACCTCGCGAGCGGTGGCCGCACCATCCTCGGCGCTGGCGTGGGGTACCTCGAAGCGGAGTACGCGGCACTGGGCGTGCCTTTCGAGGAGCGCAACGACCGTTTCGACGAGTCGCTCGGGTTGCTGCGCGCCGCGTGGACGGGTCGCACGGTCACCGCAGAGTCGCCGCGGCTGCGTGCCGTGGGTAACACCGCATGGCCGGCACCGGTGCAGGATCCGTTGCCGATCTGGCTCGGCGGCAACGCCAAGATCACGTTGCGCCGCGTTGCCGCGCATGCGCAGGGCTGGATGCCACTCATCAACCCGCGTGCGTTGGGTGCTCGGCGCCGGTCGCGGCACCTCGACAACCTCGATGATCTCCGGGGCTACCTAGCGGAGCTCGCGACCGAGTGCGAGCGCATTGGACGTACCGACCCGATTGACATCATCTATCTCACCCTGGCGGGTGGGTCGCCCTTGGCAGACACCTTTGATGCGCCGGCGCACCTTGCGGGCATCGCCGAGAACGCGGCGCTCGGGGTGAACTGGAACATCGTCACCATCGGCGGCGGCTCGCCGAACGAGGTGCTCGAAGCGCTGGCCCGTTACGGCGAAATGGTCATCGACGCGTCGTGACACGAGGCGTCGTGCTAGGAAGTCGCCGATGAAGTTCTCCTTGGGCGTTCCCCTCATGCATCACGGCGAAGAGACCGGTTTTCTCGGAGGTGAGGATCTCGCGGAGTTGGCGCAGGCGGCCGAGCGCGCCGGCTTCGACTCGTTCTATGTGACCGAGCACCCGATCCCCGGGAACAAGTGGCTGTCGTTCGGTGGCCACCACGCGCCCGACCCGTTCGTCACGTTGGCGTGGGTTGCCGCGGTCACCACCAAGCTGCGCATCCTCACCAACCTCACGGTGCTGCCATACCGCAACCCGTTCCTCCTGGCGAAGACCGTCGCCACGCTCGATCGGCTCTCGAATGGCCGCATGATCCTCGGTGTGGGAACGGGCTATCTGAAGCCGGAGTACTTCGCGATGGGCGTCGACTTCGAAGAACGCAACGAACTGTTCGACGAATCGATCGACGTCATGCGCGCCACGTGGACCGGCGACGCGGTCAACTACGAAGGCAAGCATTTCAACGCCCGCGAGGTCTCCGCCCTGCCGCGGCCGGCGCAGGAGACCGTGCCCATCTGGATCGGCGGGAACTCCAAGTTGTCGCGCCGGCGTGTGGCACAGAAGGCGCAGGGCTGGATGCCCATGCCCAATCCTGCGGCCAACGCGAAGTCGACCCGGTCGCCGGTGGTCGAGACGCTCGACGATCTCGCCGCGCTCATGCCGTATCTGAACGAGCACCTCGCGGCCGAAGGTCGCACCGACCCGCTCGACATCATGTTCATGTGCTTCGACGGTGGCGCCCCTGAGGACAACGCGTTCAACGTGCAGCAGCACCTCGACGCATTGAGGGCCCAAGAAGCCATCGGGGTGAACTTCTCCGCGCTCAACGGCGCCGAGGGTTCGAAGGAGCAGGCGCTCGAAGCAGTGGCCCGCTACGGCGAAGAGGTCATCGCGACCTTCTCGTGACGGCCGATCAGTCGACGCTCTCGGTACCGGTGAACGCCAACACGTCGGGCAGGCACACATAGCGCAGTGGGTGCAGATCCAGCTCGCCGCGACACAACGAGGCGGCCACGGGGTGCGTCAACCGGACCGAGTGATGCACCCCGAACACCGCCGCGTCGAACGACGGCCGGCGGAGGGTCACCCGTTCGGCGCGCCGAACTGCGAGATCGGTATCGATCTGGACGAGCCGGAGTCCGCGCGGCGTGTGGGCGAGCGACACGGTCGTCGCATAGGACACATCGTCCTCGCCGAGTGGCGTGGGGTCGACCGCGTGCACCGCGAACGCCGAGCGCCCATCGATCGCCACCTCGAGCGCGACGTCGTGATAGCTCGTGTCGAGCCGCACCTCGCCGAGCCGCACCGGCAGGCCCCAACTGCTGCGCAGCGACTCGGCGGCCTCGGGGTTGTCGACCACGCAGCCCTGTGTCATGCCGCGGGGGCGCAGGCCACTGCGGCACCCGACGCGCGCTTGCGCGAGCGTGAATGGGCCCCAGGGGCTCTGGGGGCAGTGCCAGGCCTGGAACACCGCGGTCGGTGGGTTCGTCGGGTGCAGACCCGGCGGCAAGGACGCCTGTCGGCCGTCGATGCCGATCTCGAACATGGCCTGAAACACGAGCACATCGCGGAAGTTGCACCCGCCGGAGTCGAACGAGGCCATGGTCGGCGCGTGGCCGGCGAACTCGTCGACCGATGCGGTGCCGGCGAGCATCAGCGCGCCTTGAAGTGGGGCATGACCTCGCGGGCGAACAGCCGCATCGAAGCGAGCACCTGGTCCTGGGGCACGACC
>WLNW01000087.1 GCA_009699605.1 Actinomycetota bacterium
ACGTGATCGGCGGTCACATCACGGGCCAGTGCTTCATAGGACAACACGAGGCGGTGTCGCATGATGTCGGGCGCGACATCGAAGACGTCCTGGGGCAACGCGTAGGTGCGGCCCCGCAACAGCGCGAGTGCCCGACCGGCGCGAACGAGACCAAGCGACGCGCGAGGGCTCGCGCCGAAGCCGATCAACTCGCCCAGGTCGTGCATGCCGAAGGTGGCCGGTTCGCGGGTGGCGAGAACCAGATTCACCGCGTAGTCGATGACCCCTCGGTCGACGTACACCGAATCGGCTGCTTCTTGGAGTCGCTTGACGAGGTCGGCGTCGAGGATCTGGCGCGGCACCGGTGCGCGAACACCCATGCGTTCCACGATCGCCACCTCCTCGGCCGGAGTGGGGTAGCCGACGATGACTTTCATGAGGAAGCGGTCGCGTTGCGCTTCGGGCAGCGGGTACACACCCTCGCTCTCGATCGGGTTCTGCGTGGCGAGCACGAGGAAAGGATCGGGTGCGGCGAAGGTGCGCCCGCCGATCGAGACCTTCTGCTCGGCCATGATCTCGAGCAGTGCCGACTGCACCTTCGCCGGCGCGCGGTTGATCTCATCGGCCAGGACGAAGTTGGCAAACACCGGACCCAACTCGATGTCAAACGTCTCGGAGGACGCCCGGTAGATACGGGTACCGACGATGTCGGCCGGCAAGAGGTCGGGGGTGAACTGCAGGCGGGCGAACGTTCCGCCGCTCACCCTGGCGAGCGTCTCGACGGCGAGCGTCTTCGCGACACCGGGTACGCCCTCGAGGAGGCAGTGGCCACGCGAGAGCAGGCACACCATCAACCTTTCGATGACCCGGTCCTGGCCGACGATCACCTTCTTGATCTCGAAGAGGGCAGATTCGATGATCTTTGACCGATCGGCATCACTGCCCAGGTCGGGGGGCGTGGCGGACGGCTCCGGGGGACGTGAAGCACCTGCGGCGAAAGGGGATGACGGAGGGGTGAACGCTTCGTCGAAGGACATCGGCTCGTGGTGCTCCTGTAGGGACGGTCCGCCTAGTGAAGCACCCGCAGGTGAAGCTCGACATAAAGGTCGGGCGGGGTGAGCAGGTTCTTCCCCAATCTTCACCTGCGGCGCGCCGACCGAGGTGGCTACTGCACGGGGGTCCAGCACGGTACGGTCGCGTAATGCGGATCTTGGTCGTCGATGACGAGGAAGACCTCGCCGAAGCCATCGGTCGCGGGCTCCGGCGAGAGGGCTATGCCATCGATCTGTCGTTCGACGGCGAGGACGCGCTCGCCAAGGCCGCAGTCAACGCGTACGACTTGATATGCCTCGACCTCACGATGCCCGGCATCGACGGCCTCGACGTGTGCCGGCGACTGCGCGAGGGACCCAACCCCGCCGAACCGCCGCGGGTGCTGATGCTCACGGCGCGCGACACGATCGACGACCGCATCGCCGGGCTCGACGCAGGTGCCGATGACTATCTCGTCAAGCCGTTTGCGTTCGGTGAGCTCGCCGCGCGCGTCCGCTCGCTGCTGCGCCGGGAGGCGGGCAAGTCGACCTCGGTGCTCCACGTCGGCCAGCTCGAGCTCGACACGGCACGCCACATCGCGCGACGCGGCATGCGCATCCTGGATCTCACGGCCAAAGAGTTCGCGCTTCTGCGCTACTTCATGGCCCACGGCGGCTTGGTGGTCTCGCAGGAGGAGCTGTTGGAACACGTCTGGGACGAGCATGCCGATCCGTTCACCAACACGGTACGGGTCACCGTCGGTACCTTGCGGCGCAAGGTCACCATCGAGGGCGAAGAGGCGCTCATCGAAACGGTGATCGGCCGCGGGTACAAGCTTCTCGACCCCGAGCTCGAACCGTGACCTCGAGCTCCAAGTCGTTCGTCGAACGCCTCCCGCCCTGGATGGGGTCGATCCGGGTTCGGCTCACGGTGCTCTACTCGGTCGTGTTGTTCGGCCTCGCGGGCTTCGTCGTGCTCGGCATCTACGCCGGTGTGTCGCGAACCTTGCACGACCAACGACCGATCACCCGCAGCGAGCCCACCCTCATCCGTTTGAACGGCGGCCCGCCGCAACTGGTCGAGTTCGTCGAGATGGAGGACTTCACCGCTGCGGTGCAAACCGAGGCCAACACGCGGGCGCTCGAGAAGCTGCGCGAGTACTCGTTCACCGCGCTAGGCCTCTTGTTCGTCGCCAGCCTGGGCGTCGGTTATCTCGTGGCCGGCCGGGTCCTTCGACCGATCGGCCGCATCACCAACGTCGCGCGCGACATCCAGGCCACCGACCTCTCGCGTCGCATCGACATGCGCGGCCCCAACGACGAGCTGCACCAACTCGCCGACACCTTCGACGCGATGCTCGCCCGCCTCGACGGGGCGTTCGAGAGCCAGCGCCGTTTCATCCACGAGGCGTCGCACGAGCTGCGCAACCCGCTCGCGGTCATTCGCACCAACCTCGAAGTCGTCCTGTCCGATCCCGACGCCAACGCCGATGATCTGCGCGAAGTCGGCATCGTCGTGCGTCGCACGGCCGAGCGGATGTCCACCCTCGTCGACGACCTGCTGTTGTACGCGCGGCGCGAGGCTCCTGCCAGTCGCGCCGGCCTCATCGATGTCGCGTCGCTCGTGGGCGAGGCCGGGGTCGACTTCCGCGCCACCGCCGAGACGAACGGCTTGCACATCGATTGCGTCGCCGTGCCGGGGTTGTGGGTCAACGCCGATGCCACGGGCATCCGCCAGGCACTGGCGAACCTGCTCGCGAACGCGATCCGGCACGCCCCCTCGGGCACTGCGGTGCGGTTGGCCGCCGGCCGCGAGGGTGGTTGGGTCTGGGTCGCGGTCGAGGATCACGGCCCGGGGATCGCGCCTGAGGATCAGGTCCGCGTGTGGCAGCGGTTCTGGCGCGGTGATCGCCGCCGGGCGCGCGAGGAGGGGCGCAGCGGACTCGGCCTGTCGATCGTGCGTCAGATCGTGGCGCGCCATCACGGTCGCGTGCAGCTCGTCTCGGAGCTCGGCAAGGGCTCGACGTTCGTTCTGTGGTTCCCGGCGGTTGAACCGCCGCCGCCCGACACCGGCCCAGTGCCCATCCTCGCCGACTCCTCGACGCTCAGTTCGGCGAGCGGCTCGTGAGGTCCGAGTGAGGATTCTGCTTTCGCCCGCTTTTCGCGAGCCGGGCCTACGGTCGTCTCTATGAACGACTGGACGCTGCTCCCGAATCCCGACGAGCCCGAGCGCACCGACACGATGTCGCCTGCGGGCCCCGGCGAACCCAGCACGAGCATCCCCCCGCCTCCGCCAGTACCGCCTTCGTTCGCGGCTCTGCCCCCGCCGCCTTCGCCGTGGTCCTCTACCGCGGCATCGATGCCGCCGGCCGCGCCGTATCGGCTGGGTGGCAGCCTCGGTTGGCCGTCTGGTGCTCCAGTGACTCCACCAGCGGGGCCCCCGGTAGGGCCTCCCTTCACGCCGTGGTCGGGATACGGCATCTCACCGCAACCCGGAGGGGTTCCCCAATTCTTGAGGCCGGCGCCCACGAAGCGATCGCGCGGTCCGATCCTGGCCGGCATCCTCGCGATCATCGTCATCGTCAGCCTGCTGGCTGGCCTGGTTGTGACCGTCCGTGAGAATGACAACGGTTCGGTCCTTCCGGCGATCGATCGCAACGGCGCGGTGACCAATACCACCGTCGCCTCGCCCGTCGCCGAGTCCTCCAATCCACCAGTGGCCGGCAACGGTGACGAACCCATCGCCGACGTCGCTCGCGCGGTGGGCCCATCGGTGGTGCTCATCGCCACCCTCGAAGGCGAGGGCAGCGGCATCATCTACGACAAGTCGGGGCTCATCGTCACCAACGCCCACGTGGTCGGCACTTCGACCAGCGTGCGGGTGCAGCTCGCCGACGGCACCGTGTTCGGCGACGCGAAGGTGATCGGCATCGACACCGTCCGCGATGTCGCGGTGGTCAAGGTGAACGCGACGAAGGACCTCCCGGCCGCAAGCTTCGGCAAGACCGACAACGTCCGCGTCGGTCAGACCGCAGTGGCCATCGGTTCACCGTTCGGCCTCGAGCAAACCGTCACCGCAGGTATCGTCTCGGCCGTCGGCCGGGTGATCAGCAACCAGAACCCAGTCGAGATGATCCAAACCGATGCCCCGATCAACCCGGGCAACTCCGGCGGTGCCCTCGCCGACAAGCAGGGTCGGGTCATCGGCATGAACACGTCCATCCGCACCACGGGCAGCGATGGCGGCAGCGTCGGGGTCGGCTTCGCGGTTCCCGCCGACACGTTCTTGGCCATAGCGGGACGCATCACGTCAGGGCAGAGCCTTGCCGTCGCATTCCTCGGTATCCGCGGTTCGTCTCCCACGGGCGGCGGCAACGCCGGCGTCGTGATCTCCGTCGTCAGCGCGAATTCGCCCGCGGCTGCGGCGGGGCTGAAGGTGGGTGACCTGATCACGGTGCTCAACGGCACCAAGGTCACGACGATGCTCGGCATGAGCGCACGCGTGCAGCTGCAGAAGCCTGGAGACTCGATCGAGCTCACCATCGAGCGCGACGGGTCCACGCTGAAGGTCAAGGTCACACTCTCCACGCTGCCCCGCTGATTCCTCGACCGCGGGCGCAGTGGGGGAGCCCAGCGCGCCCACACCGGTACAATCACCTCCTTCATGGAGATCGTCCTCGTCCTCATCCTCGTCGCGGTGTTGCTAGCTGGCACTGCAACGTTCGTGTTCTTCGGTCGGCGCGATCGCGGGGTACCGGTCGAACCGCCGCCGGCCGCGGCGCCCCTGCCCACGACCCTCGTCAAGCATCAATCTCGACCTGATGTCGAGGCTCAACCTCACGTCGAGGTTGAGATCGAAGCGACGATTGAGGCCGATGAGCTGGCGGTCGACGGTCTCGAGGCCTTGCTGGTCGAGGCGCCCGTCGAGCGGCCCTCGTTCCGCGACCGCCTCGGTCGGGCCCGGGGGCTCCTCGGCGGCTATCTCACCTCAGTCATGTCGCGTGCGGGCATCGACCAGCAGACCTGGGATGACCTCGAGGAAGGGCTACTGCGGGCCGATGTGGGCGTCTCAACGACCACGGCGTTGCTCGACGACCTGCGGGCCAAAGTGAAAGCCGACGGCATCAAGGATCCCTCGGCGCTGCTCGACGTGCTGCAGGCCGACGTCGCGGCGCGCCTCGGCGGCTTCGACCGATCACTGCGCTACGCCGAGGTCGCGCCGAGCGTGTGGCTTTTCGTCGGCGTCAACGGCGTGGGCAAGACCACCACCATCGGCAAGCTGGCCAAGCGCGAGATCGCCGATGGGCGCACCGTCGTACTCGCCGCCGGTGACACGTTCCGCGCCGCGGCCGCCGAGCAACTCACGATGTGGGCTGAGCGGGCTGGCGCCGATCTGGTCCGGGGCAACGAAGGCGGCGACCCGGCTTCGGTCATCTTCGACGCCACCGAACGGGCACGGTCGCGCCACGCCGACGTGGTCATGGGCGACACCGCCGGACGACTCCACAACAAGTCGAACCTCATGGAAGAGCTGAAGAAGATACGCCGGGTAGCGGAGAAAGGCGCGGGCACGGTCACCGAGGTCCTGCTCGTGCTCGACGCCACCACCGGCCAGAACGGGCTCATCCAGGCCAAGGAGTTCACCGACGCCGTCGAGCTCACGGGTGTCGTGCTCACCAAGCTCGACGGTTCAGCGAAAGGCGGCATCGTGCTCGCCATCCAACAAGACCTCGGCATTCCGGTGAAGCTGGTCGGTCTCGGCGAGTCCATCGAGGACCTCGTCGAGTTCGATCCCGACGAGTTCGCGGCCGCCCTCTTCGACCGCTCCTGAGAGGGGCGCGCCGGTAAGCTTGGCGAGTCATGTTCGAATCACTCTCCGACCGTTTCGACGGCATCTTCACCCGTCTCCGCAAGCGGGGGGCGCTGTCGGCCTCCGACGTCGACGAGGTGCTGCGCGAGATCCGCCTCGCCCTTCTCGAAGCCGACGTCAACTTCACCGTCGTCCGCAGCCTTGTCGGCCGCATCCGCGAGCGCGCGGTGGGCGTCGAGGTCTCGAAGGCGCTGAACCCCGCGCAGCAGGTCGTCAAGATCGTGCACGAGGAGCTCACCGAGAGTCTCGGCGGCGAGACGCTCAAGATCACCTTCGCCTCGAAGCCGCCCACGGTGATCCTCTTGGCCGGCCTGCAGGGATCGGGCAAGACCACCAACTCGGCCAAGCTCGCCGCGTACTTCAAGAAGCAGGGGCGAAACCCGCTGCTCGTTGGCGCCGACCTGCAACGCCCTGCGGCGGTCGAACAGCTCCGCACGCTCGGGGCCCAGATCAACGTGCCGGTGTTCAGCGAGGCCTCCGATCCGGTCACGGTGGCCCGGCGCGGGCTCGAGGAGGCTCGGGCGAAGGGCCGCGACGTCCTCATCGTCGACACGGCAGGGCGTCTCTCGATCGACGCCGAGCTCATGGCGCAGGTCCGCGAGATCTCCGACGCCGTGAACCCGCATTACACCTTCCTCGTGGTCGACGCGATGACCGGCCAGGACGCCGTCACCGTGGCCGAGAACTTCCACGCGACCCTCAATCTCGACGGGGTCATCCTCACCAAGCTCGACGGTGACGCGCGAGGTGGCGCCGCGCTGTCGGTGAAAGAGATCGTCGGCAAGCCGATCGCGTTCGCGTCCACTGGTGAGAAGCTCGACGACTTCGAGCTCTTCCATCCGAACCGCCTGGCCGACCGCATCCTCGGCATGGGCGACATGCTCACCCTCATCGAGAAGGCCGAGGAGGTCTACGAGAAGGATCAAGCGCAGGAAGCAGCCACCAAGCTCCTCGAAGGACAGTTCACCCTTGACGACTTCCTCGAGCAGATGCAGCAGATCAAGAAAATGGGCTCGCTCAACAAGCTGATCGGCATGATGCCCGGTGTGCCGAAGGAGCTGAAGAACGTCCAGATCGAGGACAAGCAACTGGCCCGAGTCGAGGGCATCATCCACTCGATGACGCCAGCCGAACGGGCCGATCCCGACGTCATCGACGCGTCGCGGCGTGGCCGCATCGCAAAGGGCTCGGGTGTCGACCCGGCCGATGTCACCGGGCTCGTCAAGCAGTTCATGGAAATGCGCCGCATGATGAAGCAGCTGGGCGGCTTCGGGACGAAGAAGCTCAAGTCGAAGCGCAAGGACAAGGGCGGCAAGAACAAGCAGCAGCCCCGCGGCAGCGGCTCGGGGCGGGTCACCGCAAAGGGGCCGGCCAAGATCCCGAAGATGCCGCTCTCGCTGCCCGGGCTCAACGAGACCGGTCCGGCGGGTCTCCCCAAGTTGCCCGGGTTCGGGCGATAGCGTTCCGACATGGATGCTGGTGACCTGGTCGAAGACTTCGTGCTCCCCGACGAATCCGGGGCGCCGCGACGCCTGAGCGACCTTCTGGCGGCTGGTCCGATCGTGCTGTTCTTCTACCCGGCGGCTATGACCGCCGGTTGCACCAAGGAGAGCTGCCACTTTCGCGACCTCCGCGACGAGTTCGCATCCGTGGGCGCCCGGCCGATCGGCATCAGCGGCGACCAGGTCGACAAGCAGGCCAAGTTCTCGGCCAAGCATTCGTTCGGCTTCCCGCTGTTGTCCGACCCCGATCGTGTCGTGGCTGGTCAGCTAGGAGTCAGCCGGGGGTTGCTCGGCTTGTCGCCGCTCAAGCGCACCACCTTCGTGATCGACACCGATCGCCGCATCCTGGGCCGCATCGCCAGCGAGTTCCGCATGAACAGTCATGCCGATGCGGCGCTCGAGGTGCTCAAGACCCGCGCGGCCCGCGCGTAGGCCGGTCGCGGATCCGCTGTCGACGCAGCCGCTCTGGCTGCAGCAAGGAAATCCCGCCAGTTTGAACTAGCCTCATCTCCCGGCGCACGATGTTGCGTCTCCCGACGCGGGGACGGTCCGTTGGCTGCTCAGGCCACCGCACCCCGTCGCACCGAAGCGTCCGCACACCGAACGAGCTCCACTGAACTGCGGGCTCGGCCAAGAAGGAACGAGAAGAACAGTGGCAGTCAAGCTCCGCCTGATGCGGATGGGCAAGACCAAGCAACCGACGTACCGCGTGGTCGCCGCCGATGCGCGTTCGCCGCGCAACGGCCGTTTCATCGAGATCATCGGCACGTACGAACCCCGCCAGGACCCGTCGCGCATCGTCATCGACAACGAGCGTGCGGCGCACTGGATCAGAAGCGGCGCCCAACCCACCGATCGGGTCGCCAAGCTCTTGAAGATCGCCGCCGCGGATGCCGCGACGTCCGCCGCATCGACGCCCGAAGCGGCAGCCAAGTGAGCCTCGAGCTCGATGGCGCATCGGCCTCGACCGTCACCAACGCGACCGCGGTGCTCGAATATCTCACGCGGCAACTGGTCGACAACCCCGACGCCGTGGGCGTCGAAGTCGCCGAAGACCGTGGCAAGACCACGCTGAACGTGCGGGTCGCCCCGGGCGACCTCGGCCGCGTGATCGGCAAGCGGGGTCGTACCGCGAACGCTATTCGTACCGTGGTGCGGTCCACCGCAGCCGTGCGCGACGGTGTCGAGGTCGATGTCGAGTTCCTCGACTGATACGGCGATGTCGGGCTCATCGGCGGAACCACCAACGGGTGCCAGAGCGTTTCTCGAGGTCGGTCGCATCGAAAAGCCCCACGGGGTGCGGGGCGATGTCATCGTGCGCCTGACCACCAACCGGGTCGAGCGCCTCGCGCCGGGCGCCGTGTTGCACACGCCGACCGGCACCCTCGAGGTCGTTGCCTCGAAGTCGCATCACGACCGCTATCTCGTCACCTTCGCCGGTGTCAAAGGCCGAGAAGGGGCCGATGAACTGCGCGGCTACTCGCTCTGGGCGCCGCCGCTCGACGACCCCGACGAACTGTGGGTGCACGATCTCATCGGCGCCGAGGTGGTCGATGCCGGAGGCGTGCATCGGGGAAAGGTCGTCGAGGTGCTGGCCAATCCGGCGAGCGACCTGCTCGAGCTCGACACGGGGGCCCTTGTCCCGGTGCGGTTCGTGACGGGTGTCGTGGCCCGCGAGCGCGTCGACGTCGATGTGCCCGATGGTCTCTTCGAACTTGCCTGAGCCAGCAGCGCATCCGATGCGCATCGACGTCCTCACGATCTTCCCCGACATGGTCGAGGACTTTGCAGCTCGCAGCCTGCTCGGCAAGGCGCGAGAGCGTCGGCTGATCGACGTGCGCGTCCACGATCTGCGTTCGGTCACCACCGATCCGCATCACTCCGTCGACGATGCCCCGTTCGGCGGCGGCGCCGGCATGGTGCTTGCGCCCGAGCCGATCTTCGCCACCGTGGAAGCAGTGGAGCCCCCTCGCCCGCTCCTCTACCTCGGCCCGGCGGGTCGCCGATTCGACCAGGAGTTCGCGCGAGAGCTCGCCGCGCTCGACGGCTTCTCCATGCTCTGCGGACGCTACGAGGGCGTCGACGAACGGGTGCGCACCAACCTCATCGACGGGGAGCTGTCCATCGGCGACTACGTTCTGTCAGGTGGAGAGGTCGCGGCGATGGTGGTGCTCGAAGCGGTGAGCAGACTGATCCCCGGCGTCATGGGCAATGCTGCGTCCGCCGACGACGAGTCGTTCAGCGCAGGGTTGCTCGAGTACCCGCATTACACCCGTCCGGCGGACTTCCGGGGATTTGCCGTGCCTGACGTGCTCCGATCCGGTGACCATGCTCGGGTGGCCCGCTGGCGGCGCGCCCAGTCCCTGGCTCGCACGCTGGCCTCTCGCCCTGATCTCGTGCTGGCGCACGGCCCGCTCTCCGCGGACGATCGGCGTGCGTTGCGCGAGCACGAACTGCACCGCGTCGAAGCGGCGATCGACGAGCTCGTCACCGGGCACTCAGCACCCGGCAACGCTCCCCGACAGGAACCCTGATGTACGGGATGCCCACACTCCGGTTCCGGCTCGGTCGCATCCCGGTAGAGATCGAGCTATTCCACTTCATCGGCGCGGCAATGCTCGGTATCAATCAGTCGCGTGGCGACAAGGGGTTGCTCTGGGTTCTGCTGTGGATCCTCGTCGTCGTGGTCTCGGTGCTAGCCCACGAGATCGGCCATGCCGTGGCGCTCGCCCGGTATCGGCGCCCGGCCGCGATCACCCTCCATGGCCTGGGCGGCGTCACGACCCATGCCGGCGGCCTCAGTTCGGTGCAGAACATCGTGGTGCACCTGGCCGGCCCAGTGCCGATGCTGCTGCTCGTGGGTCTGCCCGCCCGCTACTGGTACGGATCGTTCAACTCCGAGTTCTTGTTCCGCCTCGCCTACGACCTCTACCAGATCAACTTCTGGTGGTCGATCATCAACCTCATGCCGGTCTGGCCGCTCGACGGGGGGCAGGTGCTGGCCTCGATCACCCAGCTGCGCAGCCGCCACGGCAACATGCCGCTCGTTCACTGGGTGTCGATCACCGTGGCCATCATCGGTGGTGGCTGGGCGCTGGCCGTCAACCGCGACAACGGCTACATCTTTCTGTTCGGGCTCCTCCTCGCCGTGCAGAACTTCATGAAGCTGAGGGGCTCGCGGGTCTCGTTCTTGCACCCGGGCTATGAGGGATCCTTGGCCCACGGCGGGGGAGCGCGCCCCCGACCCGAGCCCCGGGACCGAGGCGACGGGCCCGGCCGCCGTCCGCGACCCGAGCGCGAGCCGAAGCCGCCTAAACCGGTCAAGGCGAAGCCCGCCGAGCGCCTCGCTCGAGGCTTCTCGCTTCTCGCCCGGGGCGACACCGATGCGGCGCGTGTCGAGGCCGAGATGGTCCGATCGGGCCGCCCATCCCCTGAGCACCGCGCCCTGGCCGGCGAGATCATCGCCTGGAGCTTCCTTCAAGAGCGCAATGTGCCGAAGGCCCGAGCCGCGCTCGTCGAGATCGGCGACCGCGTCTACGTCAGCAAGTGCCTGGTCGCGGCGCTCGAGATAACGGGAGCCGACGAGGAACGCGGGGTGCACGCGGTGGCCGT
Source organism: Actinomycetota bacterium (assembly GCA_009699605.1). Taxonomy (GTDB): domain Bacteria; phylum Actinomycetota; class Acidimicrobiia; order Acidimicrobiales; family WLNW01; genus WLNW01. Next base: position 10,995 of record WLNW01000087.1, read on the forward strand.
CGCGCTCATAGACGAGCCCGAAGGACCCGCAAAGCGCCAGGTCATCGACTATGTGGGGCGTCGCGAGCTCGGCGTTCAGCTGGCCGAGCGACTGCTGTCGTTGCCGAACGGCCAAGGGTTCGAGGCCGCGGTGCGCCTTGCCTCGGTGCTCGGCGAGTGCGGTCGCCGCGAGCAAGCCTCCAAGGTGCAGGTGCTCCTGTTCGGCGGATAGCCCCGGGCAGAACGTCGCGAATCCTCGCCCCGTGATTGGAGCCTGCCGTCCGATCACCTAGACTACCCCGTCGGCCCAGGCAGCCTTTCCGCGCCAGGCCCGTGCAACCGCGACGCAGGAGTTTGCCGCCATGAATCCCACCGATGTCGTTGACCAGCTGAGTCTTCGCGCCGACGTACCCGAGTTCCGCGAGGGCGACACCGTTCGCGTGCACGTCCGCGTCGTCGAAGGCAGCCGCGAGCGGGTGCAGGTGTTCGAGGGCTTGGTCATCGGCAAGCAGGGCGGCGGGGTCCGCGAGACGTTCCGCGTCCGCAAGCTCAGCTTCGGCGTCGGGGTCGAGCGCACCTTTCCGGTGCACTCGCCCATCATCGCCAAGATCGAGCGCGTGAGCCGGGGCGATGTGCGCCGGGCCAAGCTCTACTACATGCGTGACCGCGTCGGTAAGGCTGCGTCGAAGGTCAAGGAGAAGCGCGACCGCTGAGGTCCGCAGGCTGTCACACCCCCTTCCTAAGTTGGGGGAATGGGCAGCCACAACATCTCCTTAGGTCGAGCCGGCGAAGAACTTGTCGCGGGGCGCTATCGCGCCATGGGCTACACGGTCCTCGCGCAGAACTGGCGGGCCGGGCGTGTTGGCGAGATTGACCTCGTGTTAGCGCGGTCTGGCGTCGTGGTGATCTGCGAGGTCAAGACCCGGTCCAGCGATCGCTTCGGGCTACCGGCCGAGGCAGTCGACTGGCGCAAACAGCGGCGGTTGCGCGCGCTCGCGTTCCGCTATCTCGACGAGCACGACGTGCGAGCGCGATCGGTGCGTTTCGACGTCGCCTCGGTGCGGGGTACCACGGTCGACATCATCGAGGCGGCATTCTGAGTTTCCGGAACGTCCGGCGTTGCGGTGCCGGGTTGTCCCAGCATCCGCGGTGCCAATGCCGACGGAGATCGGGCGCCGCATCGGGTACCAACACGTAGTGCCCGATACCGGCCGCGATCGTTCGGCCGCAACCGGGGCAGGTGTAGTCCTTGCGCGCCTCGTACGGCTGGACTCGCCGAATCTGAAGCGGCCCGAGTCCGATCTCGTCGTGCTCCTCGGGTTCGCGCACCGGCACTCAGCTGAGTAGGGCCCAGGTCACGAGCGCGACGCAGATCAGCACGCTCGCGGCGACGTAGAAGTAGTCGAAGCGCGTGCGTTTGTGCTTCCGGGTCGGGTCGAATCCCACGAGGGCAGTATGCCGCGCCATTGCGCCAGCAGGGGCGGGCTGTCACACCCACCGGCTATGATTACCACGCTGACCGGTTCGAGTTTCTCGCCGGTCGCCGTTTCGGGGCCCGTGCGCCCTCTCGGTTGTCCAATCCGGGAGAGTGCAGCGCCGTGCTTGCCGCAGTTCGTTCCGCCACGCTCCGTGGCATCGATGGATGTCGGGTCACCGTCGAGATCCACGTGTCCAACGGCCTTCCCAGCTACACGGTCGTCGGCTTGCCCGACGCGTCGTGTCGCGAGTCGCGCGACCGTGTTCGCGCCGCAGTGCTGTCGTGCGACCATCCCTGGCCCGCGACCCGCATCATCGTCAATCTCGCGCCGTCCGGCGTGCCCAAGGTGGGAGCCGGTCTCGACCTCGCCATAGCCGTCGGCATCCTGGCCGCAGGCGGTGTGTTCCCGGCCGCTGCGCTGGAAGGATTCGCGTTTCTGGGGGAGGTGGGCCTCGATGGTGCGGTGCGCCCGGTACTCGGCGCCGTGCCGCTCGTCGGCGCACTCGGAGCGGTCACCTGCGTGGTGGCGGCCGAGAACTATGCGCATGCCGCGCTCGTCGCCGACGGCGACGTCCGAGGCGTCTCTCACCTCGCTCAAGTGGTGGCTGCGCTCAAGGGTGCGGCGCCCTGGCCCGATCCGCCCGTGGTCGGCCGTCCTTCCGGGCCCCGAACGGTCCCACCCGAACTGGCCGATGTTCGGGGCAACTCGCTCGCCCGCAAAGCTCTCGAGATCTCGGCCGCCGGGCGTCACCACCTGCTCATGGTCGGGCCACCCGGCTCGGGGAAGACCATGCTGGCGCGGCGGCTGCCGGGTCTGCTCCCCGAACTGAGCCGCGCCGACGCGCTCATGGCCACCCGAGTCCATTCGGCGGCCGGCGAGCCGCTGCCCAGCGGCGGGCTCATCACGCTCCCGCCCCTGCGGGCACCTCATCATGGACTGTCGTCGGTGGCCATGGTCGGGGGCGGCACGGGCACCATGCGCCCGGGCGAGATCAGCCTCGCCACCGGTGGGGTG
>WLNW01000088.1 GCA_009699605.1 Actinomycetota bacterium
GCCGCGGGGCTCAATCGACTTCGCGAACCGCTGACTGCGGGTGGCATCTTCGATTGGACCACGGTGACCGACGCGCTCGCCGCAGAAGAGCCGTTCTGGGAGCCCGGCACCGCGCACGGTTATCACACGCTGTCGTTCGGTCACCTCAACGGCGAGGTCGTACGGCGCATCGACGGACGCGACATCGGCCGGTTCTTTCACGACGAGATAGCCGGCCCGCTCGGGGCAGACTTCTTCATAGGAACGCCCGCCTCAGAGGATCATCGAGTGGCCGAACTGGCATTGCCCCACAAGGGTTCGATGCTGGCCAAAGTGGCGCACCAGGCTGTCGGCATCGACCCCATGTCCATCGAGCGCTACGACGATCCATCGATCCTCACACCGCCGATCCTCAACTCGATCCCGTGGCGCCGCGCGCAGATCCCCGGGGCCAACGGCTTCGCGACCGCACGCGGCATGGCCCGCATCTATGGCGCGCTCGTGAACGACGAAGGCGTGCTCCGACCCGAGACCGTCGTGCTGGCGCGCACACCGCAGGTACACGGGCTGGATCGCACACATGGTGCCGTCAACGAGTTCGGCCTGGGCTTCGCGACCTCTGGTACCCCCACTAGCTATCGGCCAGGCAGCAACGGCTTCGGCCACGGCGGCGCGTACGGATCGCTGGGCCATGCCGATCCCGATGCACGGCTCAGCTTCGGCTTCGTGTTCAACCAACTCGGTGAACCGCAGGGCGACGGACGCGCCGCACGTCTGCTTGACGCGGCGCTCGACGCGATCTGAACCACCGCCGCTCAGGCGTCGGGGACCGATCGGAGTAGGACGCCGGGTCGCACGCCGTCGAGGTCTTCGCCGTTGGCGCGGGTGGCGACACCGTTGACCCAGACGTGCTCGATGCCGACACCGCGCGACACGAGACGCGACGCGCCGGCGGGAAAGTCGGCGACGCGCGACATCGCGGTGGTGTCGATCCGGTCGACATCGAACGCGACGAGGTCAGCGAACGCGCCTTCGCGTATGACCCCGCGATCGACGATGTTGTAAACCGCCGCCGGGTGCCCGGTGAGGCGCCACACGGCGTCTTCGAGCGACAGCACACCTCGCTCACGGTGGAACTTGCCGAGCAGCACGGTCGCGTAGTTCGCGTCGCACAACATGTCGGTGTGCGCGCCCGCGTCCGACAGGCCGAGCAGGAACTGCTTGCGTTGCAGGAGCTCGTCGATCTCGGCGTCGACATCGTTGACCATCACGAGCCGGAAGCGCGTCATGAGATCCTCGTCGAGCGCGAGGTCGAGCATGACGTCGACCGAGTCGACACCGCGCTCTGCGGCGAGCGCGGCGAGCGTGGGGCCGTCGACCAGGTGCGCATGCATGTCCGATTCGGACACCGTGCCGTTATCGACGACGTCACCCCACATCTCGCGCACGCCAGCGCGGGCCCGGACACGCCACTCTTCGCTGGTGTAGAGCTCGGCGCGTCCCGCGTGGTCAAGCCCGAGTGCCTGCTCGAATGCCGGCACGTTCGCGAAGGAGTTCGGTTCACCGACGGAGATGGACGTGATGATCGGCTTGCACGCGATCTGCGGGTGCACATAGTCGGCGTACCGTGCGCTGCGATCGGCAAGCTCGATCGCGACACCCGGCAGTCGCGACGTCGACATGATCGCCGACCACGACGTGGGGCGTTCGATGCGTTGCGCAAGTGCACCGATCTCGTCGACCCAGAAGTCGGGACCGAACGTGGCCTCGAACGTGCCTTGGCGTCGCCGGGCAAGAACGTCGGCGATGGCGTCGATCTCCGAAAGGTTCGCGGCGCGACTCGGAATCGGTTTGCCGTATGCGCCGACGTGGGTGGTGCTCCGCGAGGTGGAGAAGCCGACTGCGCCCGCTGCGAGTGCTTCGTCAACCGTGTCAACCATGCGGGCGACCTCGTCGGTCGTTGCTTCGCGCTCCGTGGCGTCGTCGCCCATGATGAAGAACCGCAACGCCGTGTGGCCGATGAGGGCGGAGACGTTCGCTCGGGTGGGCGTACGCGCCAACGTGTCGAGGTACTCAGGGAAGCTCTCGAACTCCCAGCGCACGCCGGCTTCGAGGGCGTCGAGCGGCATGCCCTCCACGTTCTCGAGCACGCGAAGGATCGTCGAGCGGTGCTCGGGGCGCGCGGGCGCTATCCCGAAACCGCAGTTGCCCATCACAACCGTGGTGACGCCGTGCCACGTCGACGGCGTGAGGTCGGGATCCCACAGAACTTGGGCGTCGTAGTGCGTGTGCGGATCGACGAAACCCGGTGCGAGCACGAGGCCCTGGAGATCGATGACTGCGGCGTCGGGATGGCCGGCCGCAGCATCGGCGCCCACGGCGACGATTCGATCACCGACGACTACGACGTCAACGTGGCGTGCGGGTGCGCCGGTGCCATCGACCACCGTGGCACCTCGGAGCACGAACGAGCTTTCATGCGAGACCATTAAACCAGGGTACGACGTTTCGCCGCTCGCTGCCGACGAAGACGCGACCGAGCATCGCGACGCGTCCGCTCAAGAGCGAAGGTCAGCGAGTGCGGCGCGGGCGGGGTCGAGATCGGCCGGGTTGGTGACACCGATCCAATCCGATGCCACCGGCACCACCTTGACCTCGAGGAGGCCCGCACCCATGAGCTCGGCGACGACGCTCGGCAACAGGAACTCGGTCTTCTCGGTGTCACGTTGTGCGTCGAGGAACTCGGCCCACATGCGTTCGAGGTGGTCGAAGATGGAGACGCGAAAGCCCCACATGTTCATCGACACCGGCGTCAGGTCAGTGAGCGTTCCCGGTGGGTCGGCGCTGACGATGATGCCGTCGGTATTTCGTTCGATGCCATGCGTCTCGACGAGCTTGGTCAGCACCTGACCGTCGGCCGCACACACCCCGCGCGACACCGAGCCCTCGTTGGGCAGCGTGCGGCAAAGCTCGAACGCGGCGAGCACCACCGTGGACTCGCCGGCCTCTCGCAGCGCGTCGGCTACCAGCTGGTACGACTCGACGCCGTAGTAATCGTCGGCGTTGACCACGATGAACGGCCGATCGACCGCACCTTTGGCCGCGAGGATCGCGTGCGCGGTACCCCATGGCTTCTTGCGGGTCGGTGCATTGGTTTCGTCCTGACACACGAGGTGAAGGTCGATGTCACCGTGCATCGAGCGCACGTGCTCCTCGACGGTGTCGGCGAACTCGCGACGCACGATCAACACGACTCGGTCGGCGCCTGCGGCGATCGAGTCGGCGATGGCGAAGTCGAAGAAGACCTCGCCGTTCGGGCCGACATCGACAAGCTGCTTCGTGCCGCCGAAGCGACTTCCAAGGCCGGCCGCCATGATCACGATCGCCAGGTCGCTCATCGACCTCCCCGCAAAAATGCCTCGCGTGCCTTGTCGCCTTCGCCGTAGAGGTTCAACTCGAAGGTGAACCCCTGTTCCATCCGATACGACTTCGTCGGATCTTCATCGATGGAATTGAAGGCTCGCTTGGCCTTCCGTACGACGGTGCCGTTCTTCGATGCGATGACGCCTGCCACCTCGTGGGCGCACGCACGCAGTTCGTCGAGGGGAACAACCTTGTACACGGACCCGTGAGCGTGCAGTTCAGCAGCGCTCGCGAACTCGCACATGTACATCATCTGGCGGGCTTTGTGCTGCGGGACCAGCCGCTTCAGGTGCGTCGCCGCGCCGAGTGCACCGTTGTCGATCTCGGGCAGGCCGAACGTTGCGGTCTCGGCGGCCACGATGACGTCGGCATTGCCGATAATGCCGATGCCGGTACCGAGGCAGAAGTCGTTCACCGCAGCCACGACCGGGACTGCACACTCGTACACCGCACGGAACAGCTCCCAGCAGGAGTCGTTCGCGCCGAGGATGCCCTCGTTGCCGGGGAGCCGTTGCATCTCCTTGATGTCGACTCCCGCCGAGAACCCCTTTCCCGTGGCCGTGATGATGACGACCTTGACCTCGGGACGCCGTTTGACGTCGTCGAGGGTCCTGGTGAGTTCGTAGGCATCGGCGATGTTGAGCGCGTTGACCTTGGGGTTGTCCATAACCAGCTCGAGCACGCCGGCGTCGTCGAGGGTTTCGCGAATGGGCATCAGCTCACCTCTTCACAATGACGGAGGAACCGTGGCCGAAGAGGCCCTGGTTGATCGACAGCGCGACGTTGGCGCCGGCCACTTGACGCGCCCCCGCTTCGCCACGGAGCTGCCAGGTCATCTCGCACACCTGGGCAATGGCCTGTGCGGGGACGGCCTCGCCGAACGCTCCGAGCCCGCCGCTGGGATTGACCGGGATGCGCCCACCGATGGAGGTCTCGCCGGCTCGGAGCAGCAGCTCGGCCTCGCCCTTCTTGGCGATGCCGATGTGTTCGTACCAGTCGAGCTCGAGCGCGGACGAAAGGTCGTAGACCTCGGCGAGCGACAGGTCGTCGGGCCCGACGCCTGCTTCTTCGTACGCGATCTTCGCGATGGACACCTTGAACTCGTCGTCGGGCTCGGGGGTAACCGCAGCCGAATCGGAGGCCATGTACGGCAGGTCGAGCACGGTGTCGGGGAAGGTCGGCGTGGCAAGCGAGATGCCGGCGACGCGTACCGGGTTGGTGTGCCCGTGTGCCTTGGCCCACTCCATCGATGACACGACGATGGCTGCGCCTCCATCGGAGGTGGCACAGATCTCGAGGAGGCGCAGCGGATCGGAGACCGTGGGCGAGTTCTCGACGTCGGCCATCGTGTACTCTTTGGTGAACCGCGCGTACGGGTTGTGCACCGCGTGGCGGGCATTCTTCACCTTGACGTTGGCGAAGTCCTGCGTGGTCGCACCGTAGAGGTCCATGCGTCGGCGTGCGTGCAGCGCGAAGTACACCGGGTTCGTCGCGCCAAGCAGTCGGAACCGAAGCCAATCGGGATCATCGGGACGATCGCCGGCGTTCGGCGCGAGGAAACCCTTCGGCGTGGTGTCCGCGCCGACGACCAACGCGACCTCGCACACACCGGCGAGGATCTGCGCGCGAGCCACGGCGAGTGCCGTGGTGCCCGAAGCGCACGCCGCGTAGGACGACGCAACCTGGCACCCGGTGAAGCCGAGTGCCTTCGCGAACGTGGAGCCCGAGACGTAGCCGGGGTAGCCGCAACGCATGGTGCTGGCACCAGAGACGAACCCGACGTCTTTCCAATCGACGCCGGCGTCGGCCAGCGCCGCTCGGGCCGCGACGACGCCGTAATCGACGAAGTTGCGTCCCCACTTGCCCCATTGATGCATCCCCACGCCGAGGATGGCGACTTCACCGACCTTGCCCATCGCGCCGCTCACTTCCCGGCGGCCAGCGGCCGCCACTTCCACACGATGTACTCGTGGTCGTCGTCCTCGTACAGCGTGTCGAGCACCAGCTCGACCTCCATGCCGACCTTGAGGTCGTCGACGGTGACACCGTCGACGACCTGGCCGAGCACCACCATTTTCTCGACGTCGAGCTCGACGGCCGCGATGGTGACGGGCACGAACGGATCGTGGCGCGAGACGAATGGCGGGGGCGGCGGGTAGCACGAGTTCGTGTACGACCAGATGCGGCCCCGGTTCGACAGCTCCACCTCCTCGGTGTCGCCGAGGGGGCTGTACGGATCGGTACCGCCCAGGTTCTTGGGGAACGAATAACTACCGTTCGGAGCCTTGCCACCGAGCAGGCGCGGGTTCGCCGCGTCCATGGTGAACAGGCCCTCGACCGCGGGCACTCTTGTCTTGGCCATGATGTTCGAGTCTACGGGCACCGGCAGACGCGCAACTGATCCGGCCTGCCCGCAACCCCGCAACCCCGCAACCCCGCAACCCCGCAACCCCGCAACTGGTAGTTCCAGTGCGCGGCCCGCCGCTCCCTGGAACTACCAGTCCGGCGGATCAAACTGTTGTGGGCACGGCCAGGCCGTAGAGGGCGGCCGTGTTGCGCCAGAGGATCGCATCACGCACGTCGGGCGCCAGGTCTTTGGTGTGCTCGGCGAGGATGGCCTGCGAATTCGGGAACGTGGCGTCGCTGTGAGGGTGATCGCTCGCCCAGCACAGCCGTTCGTGGTTCAACATGTCGGCCACGTGGAAGGCCACCCAATCGTCCTGGAACGTGAGGTAGACGTTCTCGCGGAAGTACTCGCTCGGCTTGCGTGACAACTCGGCCGCCGTAAGCCAGTTGCGATGGCGGTTGTAGGCGTGGTCGGCGCGGTACATGTAGTGCGGGGCCCAGCCGGCGTCGGCTTCGACGCACACCATGCGCAGGTCGGGATGGCGCTCGAACACACCCCCGAAGATCAGCGTCCCGATGATGTCCTGGCACCCACGGATGATGCCGATGAAGCTGTTGAGCTTTGGTCCACGGAACTGCGGGTTCGTGGGCTGGTCGTTTCCGCTCGTGAGGATGTGGAAGCTGAGCGGGAGCCCGAGGTCGATCGCGGCACGCCAGAAGGGATCCCAGCGCGGGTGGTCGTAATCGCCCTCGTCGAAGCAACTCGCGTAACCCGGCATCATCACGCCGCGCAGCCCAAGGTCCTTGATGCGCGAGAGATCGTCGATGCCTTCTTCGACGCTGCGCAACGTGGTCTGACCGAGTCCGATCAACCGCTCGGGGGCCGTCGACTGGAACTCGGCCATCCACAGGTTGTAGGCGTCGAAGCACGCCTTCTTGTAATCGGCGTCGGGATGGTTGCACAACAACATGCCCACGCTCGGGTACAGCACTTCGGCCGACACGCCGTCACGCATCTGTTCGGCGAGGCGGGCCTTCGGATCCCAGCCTCCGGGGTGCAGCTCATCCCATCCGACGTAGTTACTCGGGTGGATCTCGTTCCACGGCCGCCCAGCCGCCGCGACCATGCCGTACGGCACACGGCTGCGCCCGTTGTCGATCGACATCACCGCGCCCATCACGTCGTCGGTCACCGCAATGGGTGCGCGGTCGCGGTACTTGGGATCGATGCGATCGAGATAGCAATCGCCCGGTTCCGTGATGTGCGAGTCGGCAGAGATCGCGAGCAGCGTCATGGCTTCCCCTTCGGCCGACATCAGCCGGCCACAACTCACCGGCCCCGACCCCCGGGACCTCCGCCAGTCTGCACGCTCGCCTCCTCCCCTGCCCGCGATCCCTCCACGTCTCCTCCCCTCTTCCCAACTGGTAGTTCCAGCGAGTGTCCGGCCGCGCTCGGGAACTACCAGTTGCCGGGGGGCGGGCCGCTGTCACACCCCCGGGGTTTGCTGGTGTGATGCATTTCAGACAACTTCAACAACTCTCGACCACCCAGCATGGTCTCCTCCGGCGGGCGCAGCTCGCCGATCTCGGGCTCACCCGCTACCAGATTCGGCACTACGTCGACCGTGGCGCGATCGAACACGTCGCGCCGACCGTGTTCCGCATGTGCGGCACGCCGAACACGCTCGCCCAGCGCCGGCTCCTCGCGGTTCTCGACGCAGGACCGAGCGCCGTGCTCTCCCATCTCACAGCGGCTCGGGTGTGGGGACTCCAACGGCGATCCGAAGGAAGGCCACACGTGATGCGTGTGCGCGACAACGCGCATCGGCACGAGCCATTCGTCGGGACCTTGCACACCACAAGGCGGCTGCCCTTCGATCACGTGGTTCGCGTCGAGGGGGTCCCCGTGACGACGCCCGCTCGCACGATCGTCGATCTCGCGAACACGCACCCGTTGGGGCAGGTCGCGCGAATGCTCGACAACGCATGGGGGCGTCGGCTGCTTCACCTGGGCGAGCTGGCAGAAACCTTGCGGGATGTGCGTTCGCGCGGTCGTCGAGGGATGCGCATGCTCGATCTGCTGATCGACGAACGGCGAGGTATGACACCGACCGAGTCAGGTCTCGAGCGGCGCTTCGCGCACATCCTGACCAAGGCGGGCGAACGACCGTTTCGCCGCCAAGTGAACTTCAGCGACCACGAAGGCTGGATCTGTCGAGCCGATTTCGCCGATGACAGCTCGCCCACTGTCGCTTTCATGGATGGCGACACCTATCACCGGGCACTGCTCGACCGCCGCCACGACGATATGCAGACCCGGCGACTCACCGCCACCGGCCTCACGGTGCTTCGGTTCAGTGACCTGACGATCCTCTACGAGCCGGCCACCGTTCTCGCACGGGTTCGTCGCGCTCGCGAACGATCCGCCTGACGACACCAACTGCGCAACTGGTAGTTCTAGAGCGCGGCCCGCCGCGCCTTGGAACTACCAGTTGCGAGGGGCGGGTTCAGAGGAGGTCCGAGTGGAAGTGCTCCACCATGCGGCGGATGCCGTCGCGCCACGACACAGTGCTGGGGCCGGTGATCTCGTGGAGGCGGGTGAGATCGACGGCCACCGACTCGAGCACGTCGGTGCTGTGCTCGAACGTGGCTTCCTTGCCGACGAGCTCGCCGATATAGGTGGACCACTCTTCGATAGATGAGGTCTCGTCGCCGCCCCAGTTCACAATGGTGGCCGGGACTGATGCCGCGCCGAGCAGCATGGGCACCGAGGCGATGATGTCGTCCTCGTGGATGAGGTTGTAGTTCGACGGCGCATCGACGTGCACGCCGATCGCTTGGCCGGCCAGTACCTGCTCCATGTGCATCCACGGCCAACCACCGTTGTTGCCGTAGGGCACGTTGAGCCGGGCGATCGTGGTGGGGATGCCGTGCTCGCGTGCGACGTAGCGCGCCATGGCCTCCGCTGCGATCTTGTTGATCGAGTAGGTGGGCATGAACGCTTCCATCGACGGCACGCGGTGGTTGTCACCGAGGGGGTCGGTCTCGACGAACTTGCGGTGCCCATTGGCCTGGTACACCGCGGTCGACGAGCAGTGCAGCAAACCCTTCGCGTTGCGCAGCCGCGACATCAAGAGCCCGAGTCCCTCGACGTTGGCCGCGAGGTCCTTGTCCCACGAACGGGTCTTCGCGATCGCCAGGTTCAAGACGTAGTCGATGTCGGTGGGCACGTCGTCGAACGCGCCCGCCACGAGATCGCCGGTGATGCAGTGCACCCCACCGGCTTCGAGCTCGGCCTTGGCCGCCTGGTTCGTGAAGCGCGCGAGGCCGAAGACCGTCGCGTCCTTCGCCAGCGCGAGCGACAACGGCTTCGCGACCTGGCCCGTGGGCCCGGTGACCAGGATCCGAGCCCCGGAAAGTGAAACTGCACTCATCGGTTGACTCCTCCTCCATCGACCAGCATCGAAAGGCCGCTCACGTAGTCGGCGGCATCGCTGCACAACCACACCGCGGCCTCGGCCACCTGCGCTGGTCGGCCGAGCTTCTTGCCCGGCATCGTCTGCAGCACCATGGTCGCGAGCTCGGGGTTGGTCTCGAACCAGCCCTGGATCATCGGTGTGTCGATCATGCCAGGACACACCGCGTTGACCCGGATGTTCGAGTTGTTGTACTCGCCGGCCGCAGACTTCGTGATGCCCAGCACACCGTGCTTTGCCGCCGTGTAGTGGGGAAGCCCGGGGGCCGCGATGATGCCGGCACCCGACGACGTGTTGACGATCGCGCCACCGCCCTGCGCCAGCATCTGGATGAGCTCGTGCTTCATGCAGAGGAACACCGACGTGAGGTTCACGGCGATCATGCGATCCCACGACGCTTTGTCGAACTCGTGGAAGGCCCGCGACGTGTCGTTGATGCCGGCGTTGTTCCACGCGGCATCGAGGCGACCTTGCTCGGCCACGATGCGTTGGATCAACGCGGCGACCTCATCCTCCTCGGTTACATCGACCTTGACGAACGTTGCCGCGCCACCAACCCGCTCGATGTTCGCGACCGTCTCGTGGCCTCCGTCTTCTTTGAGGTCGGCGACGTACACGTGCTTCGCCCCCTCGCGAGCGAAGATCTCGGCACCGGCGCGGCCCATGCCACCCCCGGCGCCCGTCACCAACGCGACCTTGCCTGCTGCCAGATCCCCCATCAGAACCCTTTCCTCAACGTCTGCGATACATGTCGGCTGATTTCGCGATGTACGCCGAGTGGTCGGCGTACTTCTGCGCGGTCTGCGTCTTGAAGGCGGGATTCGCGAACCCCTCGAACTCGTCGGTGTCGACGAACGAGACCAACGCCCGAGCGACGTCATCGACGGCCATGACCATCTTGGGATCCTGCGGGAACGGTGTGTCGTTCCCTTCCTTCGGCGTGGAAAACTCTGTGGCCGTGGACCCAGGGATAAAAAGCTTGGCGTGCACGTTGGTGTCGACAAGGTCGAGGTGCAGCGCCTCGGTGTAGTGGTTGAGCGCACCCTTGGCTGCGGTATACGCACCGGTGCGACCCGCCAGGGTGCGGGTGCCCATCGAGGACACGTTGACGATCGTGCCCGAATCGCGCTCGAGCATCGCAGGGAGCAGCGCATGCGTGAGGTGCACCGCGCTCCAGAAGTTGACGTTCATCGTCTCGTGGAACTCGTCGAGCGTGATTCGTTGCATCGGACGGCGCCGTGCCGCTCCGGCATTGTTGATGAGCAGGTCGACGCCCCCGAGGTCGTGCTGGACCTGCGCCGCGAACTCCAGCAGCGACGCGAGGTCGCCGACGTCGACGGTGTAGCGCAACTGGGCGGGCACCTCGGCGAGCCGATCGGCCCGGCGGGCGCAGATGGCCACGGTGTCGCCGGCGTCGGTCAGGCGGGCCGCGACTGCGGCACCGATGCCCGAAGACGCCCCGGTGACCAGCACCCGCCGACCCATGTCATCCCCGCTCTTCCGCTGTTCACCACCGTTAACGGCCGAGCGCCGGCAACCGGGGACAGACGTTAGTCTCTCGCCGCCACCGCGTCCGCGGGCAGCGCGAGGAGCATTCACATGGTCACGTCATGGGATGACTATCCCGTCCATCAGACGTCGGAATTCGTGGCCCATCCAGCCACCAGCGACCGCAACTTCTACGACCGGTACTACTTCAACATGTTCGACACCTCCGGCGAATACCTGGCCATCTTCGGCTACGGCCAGTACCCGAACCTCGGGGTGAACGACGCGTTCGTCGACGTTCGCCTCGGCACCGAGCAGCACATCGTGCGCGCTTCCGCTCCGCTCGGCGACCGTATGGACACCGGTGTGGGCCCGCTGCGGGTCGAGGTGATCAAGCCGCTCGAGAAGCTCCGGTTCATCGTTGAGCCCACCGAGCACAGCGTGGCGATGGACGTGGTCTGGCAGGGACACGGTCCCACGATCGAGGAGCCGAACCAGTACCTCCGCAACAAGGGCCGAGTCGTCTTCAATACCCAGCGCATCGCACAGATGGGGAACTGGTCGGGCACGCTCACTGTGGCCGGCACCGACCACCGCATCGACGCAGAGAATCACTGGGGCTCACGCGATCGCTCGTGGGGTGTGCGGCCGGTCGGTGAACCCGAGGCTGACGGCATCCGCAAAGGCAGCAACGTGATGGCCGGCATGTGGAACTACTTCCCCATGGCCTTTGCCGATCACTGCATCTACTACATCAACCACGAGGAGAACAACGGCCATCGCAAGCTCATGCAGGCCGAGCGCGTGTGGCTCGATGGCACGGTCGACGAGCTCGGTCGGCCCGAGCACGATTTCACGCTGAAGTCAGGGACCCGCATCCCGACCCACGCCACGATCCGCTTTCCCGAGGCCGGCATCGAGATCGACTGTCAGCCGTACACCACCAACTTCTTGTCCATTGGCACCGGCTATGGCATGGACGCCGATTGGCGCCACGGCATGTACCAGGGCCCCGACGTCGTCGTGCAGGGCCTCGTGCTCGAGGTCGACGCGATAGCCGGAATGGCGCAGTACGGCGTGCTCGACCAAGCGGCGCGTTTCACCTACGACGGCAACGTCGGCCATGGCCTCTTCGAAAGCGGCTTCTTCGGCCCCTTTGAGCGATACGGCATGACCGACGGCGCCATGGGCGCGCCATAGACGCACGATCAGCTAAGGTAAGAGCACGCCGTCACCGTTGCGGGAGAGACCTCGGCGAGCCGGGCCTTCGGGCACGACCCGACCGAGGCGCCGAAGGAGCAACCGCCCCCGGAACCTCTCAGGCACCCGGACCGCAACGGAAGGGCCACTCTGGAAAGCAGTGCGCGAGGCCCCGGCTTCGCTCACTCACCGACGGGGAAAGCGACTTTCGGGTCGTGAAGCTCTCAGGTCACAGGACAGAGGGGGGCGCTGCACCCACGCGCGCTGAACCCTGAGGTCCCGCTTGTCTTCCACCGTGCCAACCACTCGCACTTCGCTCCGCTCGCTCGAAGCCGAAGCGCCGTTCGCGACCCGACACGTGGGCCCCGATGCGACCGAGGTCGCGTCCATGCTCTCGGCCGTCGGATTCCGCTCGCTCGACGCGCTCATCGACGCAACGGTTCCCCGGGCGATCCAACTGAAGGAACCGCTCGCGCTGGAACCAGGACTCACCGAGGTTGCAGCCATCGCCGCGCTCCGCGAGAAGGCAGCCCGCAACGAGGTGTTCACCTCCCTAATCGGCATGGGCTACTCGGGCACCGTCGTCCCGCCGGTCGTGCTGCGCAACGTGTTCGAGAACCCGGCCTGGTACACCGCCTACACGCCGTATCAGCCCGAGATCAGCCAGGGACGACTCGAGGCGCTGCTGAACTTCCAGACGATGATCAGCGACCTCACGGGCCTCGACTTCGCCAACGCATCGTTGCTCGACGAAGCCACTGCCGCAGCCGAGGCTATGACGCTGCTGCACCGGGTCGCGAAGTCGAAGCAGAACCGTTTCCTCGTTGATGTGAACTGCCACCCACAGACGATCGATGTGGTCCGGACCCGCGCCGAGCCGTTGGGTATCGACATCGTGGTGGCCGACCCGAGCCTCGCCGATGCAACCGTTTTGGCGGCCTGCTACGGCCTCCTCGTGCAGTACCCGGGTTCCGGCGGCGAGGTCGTCGACCTCGCGCCCATAGTGCAACGGGCGCACGACTCGGGCGTGCTCGTCGCGGTGGCGGCCGACCTGCTCGCGTTGTGCATCGTGCAGTCCCCGGGCGCGATCGGCGCCGATTGCGTCGTCGGCAGCTCCCAACGCTTCGGCGTGCCGCTCGGCTACGGCGGTCCGAGTGCGGGGTACATGGCCACACGCGACACATACAAGCGATCGTTGCCGGGCCGTTTGGTCGGGGTCTCGATCGACGCCGCAGGCCGCACCGCATACCGCCTGGCATTACAGACACGCGAGCAGCACATCCGGCGGGAAAAGGCCACCTCGAACATCTGCACGGCCCAAGTGCTGCTGTCGGTGATGGCCTCGTTCTACGCGGTGTGGCACGGCCCGAAGGGGCTTCGCGCCATCGCCGAGCGCGTGCATCGTTTCACCGCGGTGTTCGCC
>WLNW01000089.1 GCA_009699605.1 Actinomycetota bacterium
CCCCTTTTTGGGTCGTGGGCCGCGCGTGGGGGCGCGCGTTTGGCGACCCCAACGCGCGGAGGAAGGGGCGACGGGGCGATCTTGGTAGCTTGGCGGAATGCGAACGGGCCGTACGCGACAGGTGCTCGCGTCGCGGTGGAGTCGCGGCGGTGCGCTGCGCCACCCCGACGAACTGATCGTCGAGGAGCCGTTGGCCATCCACCTCGATGGCGCGCTCGTCGCGACCACCATGCGCACGCCCGGGCACGACTTCGAGCTGGCCGTCGGGTTCTGCCACGCCGAGGGTCTGTTGGCCGGCATCGAGGTGCGGGGCGTGCGGTACTGCGCCACCGGTTCGGCGGTCGACACCGAGTTCAACGTGGTCACCGTCGAGACCGGCGGGCTCGCGCCCACCCCTCGGCCCAGGCTCGGCACCGTGGGCTCGTCGTGCGGCGTCTGTGGCCGCGTGGCGATCGACGAGCTGTGTGCCCGCCTCGCGCCGGTCGATGCGCCGGTGTTTCCGCTCGAGACGCTCGCCGCGGCGCCCGATGCGGTCCGCGAGGCTCAAGCGCTGTTCACCCTCACCGGTGGGGTCCACGCGGCTGCCGTGCTGGCGCCCGACGGCCGGGTGCTTTTCGTGCGCGAGGACATCGGCCGGCACAACGCCGTCGACAAGGTGGTCGGTCGGCTGCTGCTCGATGGAGCGCTGCCGGTGCACGACATGGCATTGTTCGTAAGCGGACGAGCGTCGTTTGAGTTGGTGCAGAAGGCCTGGGCTGCGGGCTTCGCCGCAATCGTCGCGGTTTCCGCACCGTCGGCGTTGGCGGTCGACACCGCTCGCGCCGGCAACCTCACCCTTGCGGGGTTCGCCCGCGATGGACGCATGAACATCTACGTCGAGCAGGAGCAATCGTGAGCCAGAAGCGCCGGAACGATGTCCCTCGGCTGACCACACCCCTCGTGCGCGAGAACGGCGTCCTCCGCGAGGCGTCGTGGGCCGAGGCACTCGACCGGGCGGCCGCCGGCATTCGGACCACGTTGGCCAAGACCGGACCCGACAGCGTCGGATTCTTCTCGTGTTCGAAGGCCACCAACGAGGTGAATTTCATCGCACAGAAGTTCATGCGCGTCGCCGTCGGCACGAACAACATCGACTCGTGCAATCGAACTTGACACGCTCCTAGCGTCGTCGGTCTGGCGACAGTCTTCGGAGCAGGAGGCGGCACGTCTTCGTATCGCGAGATCGAGGACACCGATGTCATCGTCCTTTGGGGATCCAACGCCCGAGAGACGCATCCGATCTTCTTCCACCACGTGCTTGCGGCGTTGCGTCGAGGGGCGAAGCTGTTCGTGGTCGACCCACGTCGCACCTCGAGCGCGCAATGGGCCCACGGTTGGCTGTCGCCCGACGTCGGTTCCGACGTTGCGCTCGCCAACGCCGTGGCGCGCGAGATCATCCACGCCGGGCTCGCCGATGGCGCGTTCATCGATCGCGCCACCGTTGGCTACGCAGAGTTCGCGGCGTCGGTGGAGGAATGGACCCTCGAGCGGGCTGAGGCGGTCACCGGTGTTCCTGCTGCATCGATACGCGAGCTCGCGCACACGTACGCCACCGCCGAGCACGCCCAGCTGTGCTGGACGCTCGGGATCACCGAGCATCACAACGGCGTCGACAACGTGCTGTCGCTCATCAACCTGGCTCTGCTGTGCGGCCATGTCGGCCGGTACGCGTCGGGTCTGAATCCACTGCGAGGCCAGAACAACGTGCAGGGCGGCGGTGATATGGGTGCGATCCCGAACCGCCTGCCGGGCTTCCAGGACATCGAGGATGACGACGCGCGAGCGGCGTTCGACACCGCGTGGGGCACGGAGGTGCCGCCGACCTACGGCATGCACCTGAGCCAAATGTTCGACGCCATGGAGCACGGCGATCTGCGGGCGCTGTACGTGATGGGCGAGAACCCCGCACAGAGCGAGGCCGACAGTACCAAGGCCATCGCATTGCTCCAGTCCCTCGATCATCTGGTCGTGCAAGACGTGTTCTTCACGAAGACCGCCGAGCTCGCCGACGTGGTGCTGCCCGCAAGCGCGTCGTGGTGCGAGAGTGAAGGCACGGTTACGAACAGCGAACGACGCGTGCAGCGCGTGCGCAAGGCGCTCGACCCACCCGGCCAGGCACGCGATGACGTCGACATCCTTCTGGACATGGCATCGCTGCTCGGCCACACGTGGACCTACGGGCGTCCGGGCGATCGTCGATCGATCGCCGAGGGCATCTGGCAGGAGCTTCGTTCGCTGTCGCCGTTGCACGCCGGGATGAGCTACGAACGGATCGAGGCGCTCGGCGGCATCCAGTGGCCGTGCCCCGACGAGCACACCCTCGAGCCGTCGTTCCTGCACGGCCGGCTCTGGCACGACGATCCGGCCGAACGTGGTCGGCCCGCCCCGTTCTCGGTGGTGCTGAACTCGCCGCCGGTCGACGCGCTCGACGATGACTTCCCGCTTCGCCTCACCACCGGCCGTCGGCTCGACTCGTACAACACCGGCGTGCAGACCGGCCGGTTCTCGTCGCCTCGTCGGCGGGCGGAGACCATCGACCTGTTCCCCGCCGATGCGGAGGCGCTCGGTGTGCTGGCGGGCGAGCGCGTGCGCATCGTGTCGCGGCGCGGCGCGGTCGAGGCCCCGGTGCGCCTCGACACCGGTCTGCGCCCTGGGCTTGCGTTCATGACGTTTCACTTTCCCGACGAGGTCGACGTCAACGTCCTCACGATCGACGCAGTCGATCCGAAGTCGGGTACTGCCGAGTTCAAAGCCAGTGCGATCCGCATCGAGCGGCTCCCGGTGCCGGCAGCGGCGGTCTAGATGGATCTCCAGTTCCAAGGAGGCGAGGCGTCCGCCGAAGAGCGGGGCGCGCTCGATCGGTTGCTCGCCACCCAGGCCCCGCGGCGTGATCTCGTGTTGCCGGCGTTGCACGCCGTGCACGACGCCGTCGGATGGCTGAGCCCGGCGGGCATCGACGAGATCGGGCGGCGGCTCGACGTCGCCCCGGCCGAGGTATTCGGTGTCGCGACGTTCTACGCGATGTTCTCGACCACCCCGCGGCCACGCCGGGTCACGTACGTGTGCGAGGACATCGCCTGCACCGGCGGCGCGCACCTCACCCTGGATCCGTCGACCGACGCGCATGCCGTGCTCCCGAGCCCATGCCTCGGGTTGTGCGATCACGCGCCGGCCAGGCTCGAACTCGACGGCGGCCGGTACGTGGGGCCCATGGCGCGTACGAGCACCTTGCGGGGTGATCACCTGCTCGCGAACGTCGGTACCACTGCGTACGGCGACCTCGTGGCTTACCGCGCTGCGGGCGGCTACCGGGCGCTTGCCCGTTCGTTTGAGGTCGGCCCCGCAGCGGTGGTGCAGATGGTGAGCGACTGGGGGCTCGTCGGCCGCGGCGGCGCCGCGTTCCCGACTGGTCGCAAATGGGCTGCGGTCGCGGCGCAGCCGACGTTCCCGCACTATGTCGTGTGCAACGCCGACGAGTCCGAACCCGGCACCTTCAAGGATCGCGTGCTGCTCGAGGACGACCCCTTCGCGATCATCGAAGCCATGACCATCGCCGGGTTCGCGACCGGTGCCGCGCAGGGTTACCTCTACTTGCGCGGCGAGTACCCGCTTGCCGCCGAACGACTGGAGAACGCGTTCCGCCTCGCCCGATCAGCCGGGCTGCTCGGCCAAGACATCGAAGGCTCGGGGTTCTCGTTCGACATCGATTTGCGGGTCGGTGCCGGCGCGTACATCTGCGGCGAGGAGACCGCGATCTTCAACTCGATCGAGGGCTATCGAGGCGAACCGCGCAACAAGCCCCCGTTCCCGGTCGACGCAGGCCTCTTCGCGAAGCCGACTGTGGTCAACAACGTCGAGACGTTGGCGTGCATCCCGCACATCGTGCTCGGCGACGCCCGCGAGACGAAGCTCTACTGCCTGTCGGGAGCGGTCGCGAGCCCGGGGGTGTACGAGGCTCCGCTCACCGTCACGTTGCGCGAGCTGATCGAGTCGGCCGGCGGGGTTCGCGAAGGCTCGACGCTGAAGGCGGTGTTGCTCGGGGGCGCGGCGGGTGCATTCGCCGGCCCCGACGACCTCGATGTCGAGATGTCGTTCACGGCGCTCCGCGACGCTGGTCTCTCGCTCGGCTCGGGTGTGGTCATGGTGATCGACGAAACCGTCGATCTCGGGGCGTTCCTGGCTCGCATCGCCGACTTCTTCGTCGACGAATCGTGCGGGCAGTGCGTGCCGTGTCGGGTCGGTACCGTGCGTCAGCAAGAGGCCGTGGCGCGACTTCGTTCGGGCGGCGACGCCTTGCACGAGCTCGCGCTGCTGCGCGACGTCGGCGTGGCCATGCGCGACGCGTCGATCTGCGGCCTCGGCCAGACGGCCTACAACGCGATCGAATCGGCGATCACCCGCATCGGCATGTTCACCAAAGGAGCGAGATGAGCGAGGTCACTCTGGTCGATGCGCCGCGGCGACGCATCGAGTGCACGGTCGACGATCGACCTGTGCGCGTAGGCGAGGGCGACACGATCCTCGGTGCGTGCAACCGCGAGGGCATCGACACCCCCACCTTGTGCTGGGGAGACACCCTCACTCCGAAGAACGCGTGCCGCGTGTGCGTGGTCGAGGTCGAAGGCAGCCGCGCGCTGGTGCCTGCGTGTTCGCGCAAGGTCGAACCCGGCATGGTGGTGCGCACGGACACCCCGCGAGTTCGTCATGCGCGCAAGCTGGTGCTCGAGCTTCTCGGGTCGTCGGTCGATCTTTCGACCACGCCGCGAGTCGACGAGTGGTACGACCGCTACGAAGCCGATCCGACCCGCTTCGGCGAGGTCGCGAGGACTGTCGCCCAGCCGGCCAAGGTCGACAACGACCTCTACGTGCGTGACTACGCGAAGTGCATCCTCTGCTACAAGTGCGTCGACGCGTGCGGGGATCAATGGCAGGGCACGTTCGCGATCGCGGTGGCCGGTCGTGGCTTCGCATCACACATCAGTACCGAGTACGACGTTCCCTTGCCCGAGTCCGCCTGTGTGTATTGCGGTAACTGCATCGAGGTCTGCCCCACGGGTGCGCTGTCGTTCAAGGTCGAGTTCGACAAGCGGGCCGACGGCACCTGGGCCGAGGATCGCCAGCAGGTGACCGACACCATCTGCCCGTACTGCGGTGTGGGCTGCACGTTGAGTCTCACGGTGCAGGACAACCAGATCGTGCGGGTGGGGTCGCCGCACGACAGCTCGGTGACGCACGGCAACCTGTGCATCAAGGGCCGCTTCGGCTGGGCGCACGTGGCCCGCTGAGCGAGTCCTCGTCGAGCGAGCCGGCAGCGCTGAGGCGAGTCTGCCACCCGGTGGCAGACTGAGGTCATGACCGAACCTGTCACTCCGTCGACCGGCCTGGCCGTGGTGCACCTGTTCTGCGCCCGTGGTCCCCTCACCGAGAACGACGAGGTCGTCGCCGCGGTGAAGGCGGCCGAGACAGCTGGCGTACAGGTGGTGCCGGTGGCGGTGCTCGGGCACAAGGCCGATTTGGCGTTCATGCTGCTCGGCCCCGATCTGTGGGTGCTGCGTGACACCCAGACGGCGCTCGTCCGCGCCGGGTTGTTGGTCGTCGATTCGTACGTCTCGCTCACCGAGCTGTCGGAGTACGCGCAAGGGGTACCCGAGGCGATGAAGCAGGCCCGCCTGTACCCCCAGCTCCCACCCGAGGGCAAGCCGGCGTGGTGCTTCTATCCCATGTCGAAGAAGCGGGAGGCCCATGTCAACTGGTTCACCTTGCCGTTCGAGGATCGCACCACCTTGATGCACGAACACGGAACATCGGGGCGCAAGTTCGCAGGCCGCATCCTGCAGCTCATCACCGGGTCGGCCGGTCTCGACGATTTCGAATGGGGCGTCACGTTGTTCGCGCAACGGCCCGACGACCTGAAGGACGTCGTGTACACGATGCGCTTCGATAAGGCTTCCGCCGACTACGCCGAGTTCGGCGCCTTCTACACCGGGCTCGTGACAACCGTCGAAGACCTCATGGCGCGCACCTGACATGGCTGATATCGATCGTGTGCGGCAACGTCTGCGCGAGCTCGATCGGGTGATCGTCGCCTTCAGCGGTGGGGCCGACTCGGCTCTGCTGGCGTGGCTCGCGCACGACACCCTCGGCCCGGAGCGCGCGCAGGTGATCACGGCGGTATCGCCATCGCTCGCCGGTTTCGAGGCCGATGATTGCGCGTCGCTCGCGCGCGAGTGGCAGTTGAACTGGGGCATCGTTGCCACCGACGAGATGGCCAACGCGGCGTACCGCGTGAACGACGCGAACCGATGCTTTCACTGCAAGGACGCGTTGATGGACTCGCTCGAGCCGCTGGCCCGGGCCGCCGGCGCCACGGTGGTACTCGGCGTGAACCTCGATGATCTGGGCGACCACCGGCCCGGGCAGACCGCTGCTGCGCAACGCGGCGCGGCGTTCCCGTTCGTCGATGCCGAGTTCACCAAGGCCGATGTTCGTGCCGCGTCGCAGGCGCTCGGATTGCGCACGTGGGACAAGCCGGCCGCCGCGTGCCTGGCCTCGCGTCTGCCTTACGGTTCGCCAGTGAGCATCGAAGTGCTGGCCTCTGTCGAGCAGGCCGAGCTCGCATTGCGCACGTTGGGCTTTCGGGCGTTGCGGGTGCGGCACTACCGCGACACCGCCCGGCTCGAGGTCCCGCTCGACGAGCTCGGTGATGTGCTCGCTCGACGCGAAGCCGTCGTCGCGGCGGTGAAACGAGCCGGCTATCGCTACGTCACGCTCGACCTCGAGGGCCTGCGCTCCGGCAACCTCAACGACGCACTCCGCGTCCGCTCCACCTGAACGGCGAACCATGAGCGAAGCGGAGGACGAAGCGTTGTTGAGCGCCTACGCGCGCACGTTGGCCGAAGCGATCGAATCTGCGTTGCCCCGGTGGATCGAAAGGTGTGTCACCCGCTACGCAGTCATCGAAGGTGCTCTCGTGCCGGCCGTTGCGCGCGTGTCGGGAGCGGCGCTCGCCGAGGTCATGCCCACGGTGCGCGCCTTGTTGTTCGCCGATGTCGACCAGCAGCGCATGAACCCGTTGGCCTTGCTCCGTGCGTCCGTGCGGTTCCCGACCACCGTGCTCGACGAGCTCGGTGCCAGCCCGCCGGACCGTGACGAGTTCGCCCGGCGCAACTTCCCCGAGGATCGCTACGGCCTCACGCCTGCATCGTTCGCCGATGTCGACCCGACATTGCACGAACCGGGTCTCGTGTGGGGTGCGGCCAAGGCGCATGTGGTGCTGCAACGCCGTCGCGCCGAAGGGCTCCGATGAGCACCATCGCGCTGTGCGTCGATCTGATGGACCGATCGCGCATCACCGCGGCCCGGCCCGACGTGGTCTTCGTGCGCACGATCGCGGCGTTGCTCGAACGGGTCGGTGCGGGTGGGATCGACTCGGTCATCGTCGATCTGTCGCGACCCGGCGCGATCGACGCGATCGACGCCGTGGTGGCGGCCGGGGTGGCGGTCACTGCGTACGGCTCCCACGTCGACACCGGCCTCCTCGGCGCAGCCCGTGCCGCCGGGTGCCGCGAGGTGCTCCCGCGTTCGCGGTTCTTCGCCCGCCTCGATCGGGCCTGAGGGTCAGGCCTTGTCCTCGAAGCGCTGCCAGCCCGCGTCGGTGATCGAGCGCGGCTCGAAGAACAGGCAGTCCTCCGGGCATGCGAACGGCGCCTCTTGGGCCATGGCGACGCGGCAGCGCTGGATGACCTCGCCGTGCGCGGTGGTGCGCGTCGAATAGTGGCGGCAGTCGCGGCGTACACCCATAGCCGCAGTCTGCCAGCCGGTGGGGAGCCGAACGACACCGCGTATAACCTCGCGCCGCATGCCCCCTCCGCTTCGACGCGATGAACTCGTCGCCGACTACTCCTTGCACGGCTCTGCGTGGTGCCGGCGGTACAGCGATCTGGTCGACGCGTGGATCGCCGAACTGTGGGCGGAAGTGGCGCCCGGGTCGAGCGGCGTCGCGCTCATCGCCACCGGCGGCTACGGCCGCGCCGAGCTGTGTCCCCAAAGTGACCTCGACCTGCTGTTGCTCACAACGAGCACCAGCCAGGGCGAAGCCCTTGCGTCGAGGCTCTGGTACCCGATCTGGGATCAAGGGCTCAAGCTCGGGCACTCGGTGCGCACGCTGAATCAGGCCCTCGAGCTGTCGCGCGACGACCTCGACACAGCCACCGCGCTGCTCGCCGTGCGTCACCTGTGCGGCGATCCCTCGCTCACCGAGGACCTCCGCGAAGGCGCGCTCGTGCAATGGCGCCACGGCGCGAAGTGGGCGATCGAAGAACTGGCCGAGAACGTCGAGGGGCGCCTCGAGAAGCTCGGCGAGGTCGCCTTCCTGCTCGAGCCTGACCTGAAGGACGCCCGCGGCGGCCTGCGCGACGTGCACGCGCTGAGTTGGCTGGATCTCGCACAGCCGGTGTTGTCCGACCTCGACGAGGTTGCGCTCCGCGACGCCTACGAGATCCTGCTCGCCGCCCGTGTCGAGCTCCATCGCCGATCTGGTCGCCGGGGCGATGTGCTGCTGTTGCAGGAACAGGACGCGGTGGCCGAGGCGCTCGGCGTCGCCGACGCGGATGCGCTCATGAAGAACGTGGTTACGGCCGCGCGATCGATCGCATGGACCAGCGATTTCACGTGGCATCGCGTGCAGGCGAGCCGTCGTCGGCGGCTGATCCGCGAACGACCCCGCGAAGTTGCCCCAGGCGTCGTCCTCGAGGAGCGCACGGTTCGCCTGGCGCCCACGTGCAACGTGGCCGGCGATCCGGCGATCGCGCTGCGCGTCGGTCTCGCCGCGGCCACCCAGCGAGCGTTCATCGACCGCGCCGCGCTCGAACGCATGGCCACGGAGATGCCGATGATGCCGAAGCCGTGGCCCGACGAGGCCCGCTGGTTGCTCACCGACCTGCTCATGGTCGGTCACCCGGCGATACCGGTACTCGAGGCGCTCGATCAGCTCGGGTTGGTGCATCGCATGATCCCCGAGTGGGAGCCGTGCCGCAGCCGGCCCCAGCGCAACGCGTACCACCGCTTCACGGTCGACCGGCACCTCTTCGAGGCGGCCGCCGAGGCGGCGAAGCTGGTCGATCGTGTCGACCGCCCCGATCTCCTCGTTCTGGGTGCGCTGTTCCACGACATCGGCAAGGGCTATCCCGGCGATCACGTCGAGGTCGGCATCCAGATGGTCGATCGCATCGCGGCGCGCATGGGCTTTGCCGACGAAGAGGTCGCGGTGCTGGTGAGCATGGTCCGTCACCACCTCCTGCTGCCCGATGTCGGTACCCGCCGCGACCTCGATGACGACGGCACCATCCGTTCGGTGGCCACGCAGGTCGGTTCGGTCGAAACGCTCGAGCTGTTGCACGCGCTCACCGAGGCCGACTCGATTGCCACCGGCCCGGCCGCGTGGGGCCAGTGGAAAGCGGGCCTGGTCGCCCAGTTGGTGCGACGCACCGCGCATGTGCTCCGCGGTGGCGACGCAAGTGAGATGGTCGAGGCGCCATTCCCCACCGCCGAGCATCGAGCACTGCTCGCCGAGCGCCGGCTGATCGTGCAGGGCGACGCAGGCACGCTCACGATTGTCGCGCCCGACCGCCCTGGTCTGTTCTCGCGAGTCGCCGGCACGCTGGCCCTTAACGGGGTCGACGTCGTCGACGCCTCGGCCCACACGGAGATGGGTATGGCGCTCGAAGTCTTCCGAGTCAAGAGCGTCTTCGGTGATGAGCCGAACTGGCTGAGAGTGCGGGCCGATGTCGAGCGAGCGCTCGCTGGCCGCCTGGCGCTGCGGGCCCGTCTCGCTGAGCGGGCGCGCACGTATCCCGCGCCCAAGGCCACCAACGCCCGCCCGAAGGCACCGCGCGTGGTGGTCGACAACCACACGTCTGATCTCGCGACGGTGGTCGAGGTCGAAGCCCCCGACGGCATCGGCGTGCTGTACCGCATCACGCAGGCACTGCTCGAGTGCGATCTCGACATCGTCAGTGCCAAGGTGCAGACCCTCGGCTCCGACGCGATCGACGCGTTCTACGTGCGAGACGGGCTCGGCGCGAAGATCGAGGACCACGCGTATTTGGCGGAGATCGAACGGGCCGTGCTGCACGCGCTCGCCGGCGAGCTGTAACCCGGCACGATCCGGCGCTACTAGCCTCCCCGACGTGTACTCCGACCGCGATCTTCTGCGCTGGAGCGAGGCCCTTGCCGGCATCGCGCGCACCGGGCTCGGCTTTACCGAGAGCCTCTACGAGCGCGAGCGGTTCGAAGAGGTGCTGGCCGTCGCAGCCGAGATCCGCGCCATGGTCGGCACGCCCGGGACCCCCGACACCATCGTCGACGAGTGGATGAAGCACGTGGGCGAGGGCATCGCCGGCTACCAGACGCCGAAGGCGACGGTGGGTGCGATCGTGCACAACGACCAGGGTGAGCTATTGCTCGTCAAGCGCCGCGACGCTGGGGTGTGGCTGTACCCCACTGGCTGGGCGGACATCGGGTATTCGGCGTCCGAGGTCGCGGTCAAGGAGGTCTTCGAGGAGACCGGCATCGAGTGCGAGGTCGTGCGGCTCGTCGCCGTACTCGACGGCCTGCGCCAGGGCTTCTCCCGAATCCCGCTGTACTCGATGGTGTTCCTGTGCCGGGCGACCGGTGGCTCGTTGGTGCCACACCCGCTCGAGTGTCTCGACGTCGGGTTCTTCGCCGAGGACGCGATGCCCGCGCCGCTGGCCGGCGGCGACGGGTGGATGGCGCTGGCCTTCGCGGCCATCAGCGGGGGTCCCACCGACGCAGTGTTCGACCACCCGCGTGCGCCGGTGTGGCGCGGCGATCCCGAGCCCGGCCACGATGACCCCGGCGGCCCCGCGAGCGAGGCCGCATGATGACCAGCACCACCGACTTCGGGCTCACCCGTGACGGGGTTGTGCAGCTACGTCGCCGGTGGAAGGCCCAGTCGCCGTGGGCGGCCATGTTGCTGCTGCACGGCATCGCCGAGCACTCCGGCCGCTACGAACACGTCGGCGAGCACCTCGCAGCGGCGGGCGTCGAGGTCATCGCCATCGATCATCGAGGCTTCGGTCTTTCCGGCGGGCGCCGCTCCTACGTCGCGTCGTTCGACGAGTTCCTCGACGACGTCGAGGATCAGCTCGCCGAGGTCCGTTCGCTCGGCTTGCCCACGGCGATGTTGGGTCACTCCATGGGCGGCCTCATCGCCCTCAGCTACGTGCTCGAGGGTCGCCCTCGGCCCGACGCGCTCGCGCTCAGCGGCCCGGCGCTCGGCGCCAACGTTCCCACGCGGTTGCGGGCGCTCGTCCGGGTGCTCCGGCACCTCGCGCCGCGCCTTCGCGTGCCCACGCCGATCAGTGGCTCGCAGTTGGCTACCGACCCGCGTGTGGGCGAGGCCTATTTCGCCGATCCGCTCGTGGTGCGCACATCGACGCCCGCGCTGGGCTACGCGGTACTCGCCCAGATCGTCCGGGTGAACGAGCACTTGTCCGCGCTCGGTCGTGATGGCCCGCCGATCCTCGTGCAGCACGGTGCGGACGACTCGATCGTCCCTGCGGCGAGCACCGTGGCCCTCGGCGCAATGGCCGGTGTGCAGCGCATCGAGTATCGCGGCTTGCGCCACGAGATCTTCAACGAGCCTTCCGGCCCTGCCGTGCTCGACGACCTGATCGCCTGGCTCCGTACCGTTCTGTGATGTGCGCTCGCTGCGGTGGCGCACCCCCGCAGGACGATCAGTCGTGTTGGTTGCGGAGGAACTGCTCGACTTGTTCGACGAAGGACTCGGCGTCGATCTCGGGGTCGATCTCGTCGTCGTCGTCGTCATCGTCGTCGTCATCGCCGTTGTCGAAGCGTGACTCGAGCTGCTGCACGTAGAGGGCGGTTTCCTCGTCCTCGCCGACGAGGCGGGTGACCTGGCGTTCGTATGCCGCGGACGCGATCTCGAGGTCGATGCTCGGCACAGTGGTTCCGAGGAACTCGCCCACGCGGTTCACGAGGGCCAGCGCGGCCTTGGGCGACGTGGCGCCCGGGACGTAGCTCGGAACGCCGGCCCACAGCGATGCCGAGGGGATGCCCGCCTCGATGCAGTAGTTGTGAAGCACGCCGATGATGCCCGTTGGGCCCTCGTAGCGCGATGGCTCGAGGCCGAGTTGGAGCGCAAGGTGCTCGTCGTAGCTCGTGCCGAACACGGAGGTGGGTCGGGTGTGTGCGACCTCGGCCAGCAACGCGCCGAGGGTGAGCACGAGATGAGCGTTGGTGGCCCGCGCGAGATCGACGATTTCGTTGCAGAACGTGCGCCACCGCAATTGCGGCTCGATGCCCAGCAGGGTGATCACTTCGAGACCGTCGCGGTCGTCGGTGGCGCACACTTCGATGCTCGGCCAACGGATGAGGCGAGTGTCGTTTTCATCGATCTCGACGATCGGGCGGGTCGACGTGAAGTCGAAGAAGACCTCAGGATCGACCGACGCGAACGGGCGAGCGCCGAGCCGGTCGCGCAGATGACGGACCGCAGTCGACGCGGCGTCGCCGGCGTCGTTCCAGCCCTCGAACGCGGCGACGATGATGGGTCGGCGCAGCTGCGGTTGGCGGGACCAGATCAGGTGGCGAGCGTCTGCAGGCTCCGCAGGCTGAGGCACACCACAAACGGTATCGGATCAGGCGATTGTTGCGACTTGCGTCGGCGGTCGGGGGGCCCAATGCGCCTGCGCACACGCCCGCCTTATGCTGGCCACCGCATGATCACGATCGAAGAAGTCAAGAAGGTCGACTCCGAGCTGGTGCGAGCATTCGAGCGCCTCATTCCTCAGCTGTCTTCATCGAGCCCGGCGCCGACCGAGAAGGAACTGGCGTCGATCGTCACGTCGCGCTCCACCGTGCTGTTCGTGGCCCGTGACGAGGGCGACATCATCGGGAGCTTGTCACTCGTCTTGTTCCGCATCCCCACCGGCCTGCGGGCCTGGATCGAAGACGTCGTGGTCGACGAGGCCGCACGGGGCAAAGGGGTCGGTGAAGCGCTCAACCGGGCGGCCATCGAGCATGCGGGTAAGGCGGGCGCCCGCACGGTCGACCTCACGTCGCGGCCGTCGCGCGAATCGGCGAACCGGTTGTATCAACGGCTCGGGTTCTCGCTCCGCACGAGCAACGTCTACCGCTACGACCTCGACTGATAGGCGGTCCGCCGCGAGCCTCCTCAGCGGGCTGGCGGTAACCCACTGGCAGCCACAGGTCGACGATCGGGCGCG
>WLNW01000009.1 GCA_009699605.1 Actinomycetota bacterium
GACCCGGCGCACACCCGACATTGCGTGGCATCGTTGCGCCAACCGATTCGTTCCGAGGCCGTCGTGACATTGCAGAACCGCGTGACTCCGTTGAACGAGTTGGTCGCCGATGCTTCCTACCGAGGCACGTTCATGGGCAACCGCGGGGTGTTGCACGACGACCATCGCCACATCGTGCGCTGGCGGAACGGCAACAGCTGGATCACGTGCCTGCTCGCCTACAAGGGCCGGCGGAACGAGCCGATGACACCAGGTCTCTACACCGAGCTGTTCTTCCTGGACGAGCCCACCGCCCTCGCTGCGGGCCATCGGCCGTGTGCGCTGTGCCGGCGTGAACGGTTCAACGCGTTCCGCCAAGCGATCGCGGCGGCCGGCGGGGGCACCCTCTCGGCGACCGAGCTCGACGATCGCCTCGATGACGAGCGGCGCTCCGGGAACGCGCAGCGTCGGCACGTGGTCAACAGCACGGACCTCCCCGATGGTGTGATGATGATGGCGCACGACATGGCGCACCTGCTGTGGCAGGGACGGCTGTTCGGTTGGGGACCGAGTGGCTACATCCTGGCCGGTCCGTTGCCGCGAGGCGACGTGGAGGTGCTCACACCGCCGATCGCGGTGCGCGCGCTGCGGGGCGGGTTCGTCCCTGAGGTTCATCCGTCTCTCCCCACCTGATCCGAGCGGAGTTGCCATGCGTGAACCGACCAACGACGTCCGCGTCGAGCACCACGTCGAAGTGTCGATGCCGGACGGCACGGTGCTCCTCACCGATGTCTTCCACCCGGTGGGTGTCGACGATGCGCCCACCGTCCTCGAGCGCACCCCGTACGGCCGCCGGGGCGGGGGTTTCGGTACCGGCCCCGGCCTCGCGGCGCGTGGATATCGGTACGTGCTACAGGCCTGTCGCGGTACCGACGGTTCGGGCGGTATGCACAGCTACTTCGCCGAGGCCCCCGACGGACGCGCCACGGCCGACTGGATCGCTCAGCAGCCGTGGTTCGACGGGCGCCTGGGCTCCTTCGGGGCCAGCTACATGGGCTTCACGCAGTGGGCCCTCGCGTCGACGAGACCGCCACACCTGAAGGCGATGGCGGTTGCCCTTTCCACGTCGATCCGCGCGTATTCGTGGTATCCCGGCGGGTCACTCGCGCTCGAGGTGATCATCCCGTGGGATCTGGGCGCGGTGCAGTTCAACAAACCGGATTCCGAGGCGATCGTGCCGGACATCTCGCCCGAGGCGATCTCGGTGCGAATGCGCGAGCTGCGCGCCGCCTTCGACCACCTGCCGCTGGGCGACGTGATCCGCAAGGTCACGGGGGAGGACCTCGACCTCTACCGACAGCAGCTCGATCATGCGGAGGTCGGCGATCCGTACTGGGCGCCCGTCGACTTCCGGCGGTTCCTCGCGGACTGGACCGTGCCGACGCTGCTGGTCGATGGATGGCACGACTATCCGCTGCCGGGCGTGTGCGACGACTATGCGGCGTTGCGCGATGCAGGGGTTCCCGTGCGTCTGCGCATCGGTGCCGGTGGGCATCTCGGTGGCGGCGGAGAGGGCGGCATGACCGACGCTCCACTCGACTGGTTCGACACGTACCTCCTCGAGCGACCCGAGTTGTTGCCGGTACCGATGCCGACGCGCCCGGTGACGGTGCAGGTTCAGGGCGCGGACGTGCACTGGGTCGACCTCGACGACTGGCCTGCGCCACAGGTGGTAAATGTGCCGTGGCATCTGCGAACCGGGGGACGGCTCACCCCCGATCGGCCGAGCGAGGCGGAGCAGCCCGACGGGTTCCGCTACGACCCGACTGATCCCACACCGGCCGCCGGTGGTATCGGCATGCTCACCGGCGGTGCGGTCGACAACCGTGCGCTCGAAGCTCGCCCAGACGTGCTGGTGTTCACCGGCGAGGCACTCGACGCCCCGCTCACCTTGCTGGGCCCCGTCACCGCCGACCTGTACGTGACATCGTCGATCGACCACGTCGACTTCTTCGTGCGATTGTGCGACGTGCACCCCGATGGGCGCTCGGTGAACGTCTGCGATGGCCTTCGGCGCGTGGTGCCCGCCGCCATCGAGCGGGACGTCCTCGGCGTGCACCACGTCTCGGTCGCTCTGTGGCCGGCCGGACATCGATTCGGGGCCGGTCATCGACTGCGCGTCCAGGTGTCGGGCGGAGCGCATCCGGTGTACGCCCGCAACATGGGGACGGGAGAACCGCACGCCAGCGCGACGACGATGCGGGCGGCCGACCACTTGGTCCACCATGATCTGCAATACCCGTCGACGGTCACCCTGCCGCACTTCGCCGAAGCATGATGCGCGTCGCGGTCCTCGACGACTACCAGGGTGCGGCCCGCGCGAGTGATGCGTGGACCGCGCTGGCCGGTCGTGCCGAGGTGGTCTTCTTCTCCGACAGCGTGCGCGGTCGCGCGCTCGTCGAGCGGTTGGCGGCGTTCGACGCAGTCGTGCTGATGCGCGAACGGACGCCCGTGCCGCGTGCCGTCATCGAGGCGCTGCCGCGCCTGGTGCTCATCGTGTCGAGTGGTCGTGCGAACGCGGCGCTCGACACCGAGGCTGCATGCGAGCAGGGCATCGTGACCTGCGGGACGGTCGGGCTCGCCGGGGTGACCGCCACGGTCGAACACACCTGGGCGTTGATCCTTGCGGTGGTGCGCGGCGTGGCCACCGAACACGACACGATTCGCGACGGTGGTTGGATGCGCGGCGTGCCGCCCCAGCTCGCCGGGCGCACGCTCGGTGTCGTCGGCCTGGGCAACCTCGGCCGCTTGATCCCGCCGGTCGCCTACTCGCTCGGCATGCAGGTGGTTGCCTGGAGCCGCAACATGACGCCAGCCGACGCCGACGCGGTTGGCGTGCGCTACGCGGCGTACGACGAGTTCTTCGCAACTGCGGATGTCGTCACCCTGCATCTCAAGCTGAGCGATCGATCGCGTCACTACATCGGTGAGGCAGAGCTGCAGGCGATGCGCCCGGGTTCGTTCCTCGTGAACACCTCACGTGGCGGGGTGCTCGACACGCAAGCACTCCTGCGTGCGCTCGACCACGGCCCGTTAGCGGGCGCGGCGCTCGATGTCTTCGACGAAGAACCCTTGCCGCTCGAACACCCGTTGCGACGCCACCCCAAATGCCTCGTGACGCCGCACATGGGCTACGTCAGCGATGCCTCGTATGCGGAGTACTACGCCCAGATCGTCGAGGATCTCATGGCGTACCTCGACGGCGCACCGATTCGCACGTGGTGAGCACCTGCGGGGCGCAGCCAGTTAGACGCGTACCGAGTGGTGAAAGGTGCGGCGCACCTCGGTGAGCATCGGGACGGGCGCCCCGACGCGGGCAGCAAGGTGCAACGCCTGATCGAGATCCTTGTCGGCCAACCGGTTCGTGTGCTCGAGCGCGGCGCGCACTGCGGGGTCGGCGTCGGGTGGGAGAGGTTCGGGCCCTCCGAGCGTGAACGGGGCCAGCGACTGATCGAACACGCCGGTCTCGCTGATGGTGTGGCGCAGCAGCGCGAGGTCGACACCCGATCGATGTGCGAGCTCCATTGCCTCGTGTACCGCGACCATCATCGCGTAGCCGGTCGCGTTGCGAGCGAGCTTTAGCGCCATGCCGGCGCCAACTGGGCCGGCGTGTAGCACCTCCTTCGAGAAGCAGCCGAGAATCGGCTGTGCGGTATCGACGGCATGGACGGGCCCGCCGACCATGGTGAGCAATGTTCCGGCCGCAGAGCCGGCCTCGCCGCCGCTGATGCCCGCGTCGAGCACGACCATGCCGCGTGCGTCGGCCTGAGCGGCCAAGCGATGAATGGTCTCGAGCGAGACCGTGGTGTGGATCGCGACGATCGCGCCAGGTAGCAGCGACGACAGCACGCCCTCGGTACCTCCCACGACCTCGAGCGCTTGCGCGTCGTCGAACACGATCACGCTGACGAAGGTCGCCCCTTCGGCCGCGTGAGCTGGCGAGCGTGCGGCAACCGCACCCGCCGCGACGCGAGCGTCCATCGCCGCGGCCTCCTTGTCGTAGACATGGACCTCGTAACCCGCGGCGACGAGGTGGTCGGCGATCGGGCCGCCCATGCGACCGAGTCCGATCACGGCGATGCGTTCGTTGCTCACGACGCGCTTTCGAGGTGCGTGGCGATGGCGGTCTCGCTGACCCGGTAGAGATCGCCGCTCGACGGATAACCGATGTAGGGGATGAGCTGGATCGCGACCTCGCGGACCTGTTCGACGGAGAGCTCACCGTTGGCGAGCGTGCGCGAGAACTGCAGGCCGAGGATGTCGAAGCGATGCTGCGCCGCGAGCACACCCATGACGAGCAGACGACGTGCGTCGATCGCCAACGCCGGTCGGGCCCACACCTCACCGAAGAGGTGGCCCATCATCAGGTCGAAAAAGTCAGCCTGGCCTGGCTCCATGGTGACCGCATCGTCCCCATAGACCTGTCGGTACACGTCGAGCCCGAGGGCGCGTCGTTCGTCATCATCAACTGGGCCGGTGTCCATGCCCCTGACCGTACAGGACGCGACGGCGTGCGGTTACGGCCTGAAACTCACACGGTGCGCAGTACCCGGCCGCCCCGTTCGGCACGCGGTCGGCCGTTGACGAGGACGTGGTCGATCCCTACGACCTGATCGGCTACGAGCCGGTCGCCGCCTGCGGGAAGGTCGTAGACCCGACGGAGCGGGCTCGGTGTCAGGTGGGCGAGGTCCAGCACCACCAGATCGGCGTGTGCGCCCTCGGTGACCGTGCCGCGCTTGTGGAGCCCGAAGAACGCAGCCGGTTCGCCAGTGAGGCGATGCACGGCGCGTTCCAACGACATCACGCCGCGATCGCGAACCCAAAGCGCGAGGAACTCGACCGGCATCCCCGCGTCGCACAACATGCCGACGTGCGCACCGGCATCCGAGATACCGAGGAGACAGCCGGGCTCGGACAGGAGCTCGGTGACACCCTCGGCGTTGTCGTTGCCGACGATCATGGTGCAGCGCGTCGTGAGATCGTCGCGCAGAGCGATCTCGACGAGCGCATCGAACGGATCGAGCTGCATCTCTGTGGCGAGTGACGCGAGGTCTCGGCCGAGCAATTCGGCCTCGGTGGTCTCGGCCACGAGGATCGACGACCAACGCACCTGATGAAACCTCTCGGACGCGAGCTCGTCGCGCGCTCGGGCGCGCCACGCGGTGTCGCGATAGAGCGATGGCCGGTCGGCGGTCGCCAGTGCCATCAGTTCCTTGAAGGCAGGAGCACCAATGAAGGGCGTGGGGTTCAGCAAGGAGAGCTGCACCGACAACGGGCGGCAGGTGACCTGCGGGTACACGCGAGCGCCGGCGGCCCACCCCTCACGATGTGTCCGGCGCTTCGCGGTCCAATGGGTTCGAGCGGCGTTGCCGTCTGGGTAGGTGACGAGGGCGGTCCAGGTGATGGCGCACCCCGTACGCGCTGCCACCTCGTAGAGCCATGCGAACTCGTCGTCGGGATTGGTCTCGACGACGCGATCGTGCGCGGCCGCGCAACGGACAAGTGCTTCCATCTCGTCGGTCGACGCGATCGCGCTCGGCACGCGACGCCCGCCCGCGCCTCGATGAAAGCGCGAGCGATCGGTCGAGATGCCGACCGCGCCGACGGACAGTGCCTCGGCGGCGAGCGCGTACATATCGGAGATCTCACGCGAGGTTGCCTCGCGCTCGTGTGCTTCGTCGCCCATGACCCACAGCCTCAGCGCAGTGTGGCCGACGTAGCTGGCGTAGTTCAGACCGACGCCCTTGTGCTCGAGCGTCTGCAAGTACTCGTCGAAGGTGGTGAACGACCACTCGATGCCTTCGTGCAGCGTTGCCGCGCTCATGTCCTCGACGCTCTCGAGCGTGTCGATGACGACGGATCGGTGCTCGGGCTTGCACGGCGCGAGCGTGAATCCGCAGTTCCCGCCGATGACTGTCGTGACGCCCTGGTGCGACGATGGCGAGAGCGACGGATCCCACAGCACCTGGGCGTCGTAGTGGGTATGAATGTCAATGAAACCGGGCATGACGTGACGGCCCGACGCGTCGATGACCGACGCTCCGCTGAGCGTGCCCGCCGGAGCGACCGCCACGATGACGTCGTCGATCACGCCGACATCGGCCCGGTGCGCGCCCCGCACTCCGGTTCCGTCCACGACTATCCCGTTCGCGACCACGACATCGAACATCACCAGCTTCGTCCCCCCGCTCGGTGTCCTGAGTATGTCGCGTATCGGACATGTCGTCACCACGATCGGTCTCGCGGTGCGTTCGCCAAGCTCTCCTTCTCCGGCGGTGGCCGTACTCGGCGGGGACGTGATCGAGACCTGGATCGTGTGGTTCCGAGCTGAACCTGCGGCTGACGAGCTCAACAGCTGAACCGGCGTGGTTCGCCCGTGGTCGATAGCGTCTGCTCATGCGTCTTCATCATGTGAACATCGCGGTCCACCCTGATCTCCTCGAGGCCGAGATGGGCTTCCTCGCCGGCTGTCTCGGACTGTCGCGGCTCGATCCCGGCCCCGAGCTCGCCGAGCGCGCCCGTTGGTACGAGTTCCCGGATGGCTCGCAGGTGCACCTGAGCAGGACCACCGACCCGATCAGCACGCGCCCGGGGCACATCGCGCTCGACGTCGGTGATGCGCTCGACGAGATCGACCAGCGACTGGTCGCGGCAGGTCTTTCGCCACAACGCCAGCAGGGTCGCGAGCCGGCGGTCAGCCTCGTCAGCGATCCCGCAGGTCACCTGTGGGAGCTTCGCGCCCCCGACTGACCGCGCGGCGAGGGTCGGGACAGGGCTACGTTTCCACTCGGCCACGCGCCGATCAGCGCGGTACACGGGGGTGGGCGTGAGGGCAGTGCAGGTCGTTCAGAACGGTGCTCCGCTCGACGTGATCGAGGTGCGAGACATCGCAGTACCCGAGGTGGGTCCCGGCGAGGTGTTGGTCGCCGTGTCCGCGGCATCGGTGAACTTCGGCGACATCGCTCGTACGCGAGGTGGTGTGGCCACCGTGCAGATGCCGCCGCCCTTCACACTCGGGATGGACGTGTGCGGTGTCGTGGAAGCAGCCGGTGACGGCGCCGAGTCGTGGATCGGCCGTCGGGTCGTGGCGATGGCCAAGCAGTCCTTCGGCGGCATGGCCGAGTTTGCCGTGTGCGCGGCGACCGGCGTGTTCGACGCACCGCCAGAGCTCGACGATCTCGCGGCGGCGGGGTTCCTGCTGCCGTTCCACACGAGCTACGTGGGTCTTCACCGACGGGCGAGGCTGCAAGCGGGCGAGTCACTGCTGGTCGTCGGCGCGGCCAGCAGCGTCGGGACCGCAGCGATGCAGCTGGGCGTGGTCGCCGGGGCAAAGGTGATCGCCCTCGCCGGTGGCGCGGCGAAGGGCAAGTACTGCACCGACCTCGGGGCGTCGACCTCGATCGACTACCTGGCCGAGGACCTCTTCGATCGGGTCATGGCCGAGACAGACAACCGCGGCGCAGACGTCGTGTTCGATCTCGTCGGCGGTGACCTCACCGAAACCATCTGGACGTGTGTCGCCCGCGAGGGCCGGTACCTGCCGGTCGGGTTCAACGGGGAGGCCGCCGGCGGGTTGTCGGGCAAGCCGCTGCGCAAGGTATCGATCGGGAACTTCTCGGTGATGGGCGTGATGGTCTCCTACAGCCCGGGAGCCGGGCCGATGCGACGCTTCGGCATGAACCCGCTTCCGCCCGAGGTCGGTACGCAGGTTCACGCCGCGCTCCGTGAACTACTCGCGAGCGGTGCGATCACCCCGATGGTCGGGCGGTGCATCACCATGGACCAGGTCGGCGCCGCACTTGACGATCACGAGAATCGGCGCACGCAGGGCCGCACCGTGGTCGACATCGCGGGCTCTCGATGAGCGGCGAAAGAAGTGAGCTTCGCCCTGACGCCTTTATCGAGGCGGCAGTTGCGCAGACCGGCCTCGACGACTTCGGAAGCCCTAGTCATCGCGCGGGGCTCGACATCTACTGCGATTCGGTCGGGCGCGAGGCGCAGCTCAACGCGGTCGGCGCCAGCGCGATTCCCGGGGCGATCATCGCCGCGCTCAGCAATCGTCTCCGCATTGTCGACTGGGCGAAGCGCAACCCGGAGGTCACCGAGGAAGAGATCGTCGCTCCCTGGATCGTGGTCGGGATCTTTCGGGCCGGCACGACGTTCCTCAGCTACCTGCTCGAGAAGGATCCGGCCTCGCGACCGCTGCTGCGGTGGGAGGCGAACAACAGCGCGCCGCCCTCGACCGGCGACCATCGCAACGACCCCCGGGTCGAGCCTCTTCGGGCGAGCTCCGCCATGCTCAATCAGCTCAATCCTCGGATCAAGGTCGTCCAGAGCGAGGAGCCCGATGGGCCTACCGAGTGTATTTCGGTGCTGAACCAGGACTTCAAGAGCCTCACGTGGGAAGCGCTCGCAAACGTGCCGGCTTACGGCCAGTGGCTGCGCACGGTCGACCACCGGTCGGCCTACGACTATCACCGGCTGGTGCTGCAGGTACTCCAGAGCGGCGGTGTCCGCGGCCGCTGGTCGCTCAAGAGCCCGCATCACGCTATGCGGCTCGAAGCGCTCCACGCGGTGTACCCCGATGCCCGCCTCGTGCTCATGCATCGCGACCCGACGGTCCTGTGTGCATCGGTGTGCAGCCTGATCACCACGCTCACGAGCACCTTCAGTGATGCTGACCACGCGCGCTACATCGCACAGCACTGGACCCAGATGCTCGAGGACTCTGTCGTCGGCATTGAATCCTTCCGGAGCGCGAATCCCCGGGTGGCGATCCACGACGTGCAGTACGCCGACCTCGTGCTCGATCCGCTCGGAACGATGAGCAGGGTCTACAACGCCTTCGGAGACGAGCTCGATGGCGCGGCGTTCGACGCGATGCGCGCCCATGTCGAATCGAACCGCAAGGGGCGCT
Organism: Actinomycetota bacterium; assembly: GCA_009699605.1. Lineage (GTDB taxonomy): Bacteria > Actinomycetota > Acidimicrobiia > Acidimicrobiales > WLNW01 > WLNW01. Next base: position 8,957 of record WLNW01000009.1, read on the forward strand.
TCGGCCAACATGGTTACGACCTCTCCGAGTTCGGGCTCGACGCCGGCGCGATCGCGGAGCGATTCGCCGGCTACGTCAACCGATACGACATCCCGATCGAGCACGCGCCGAGGTGAACCGACTTCTGATCGCGCGGGTCAGGCGATCCGAAAAGCGGGGAAGGTCCAGTCGCCCCGGTCGACGAACACGACCTCGACCCGGGCATCGACGGCGATCGTGAGCGACGATGAGTCGACGATGCTGGTCATGAGCCGCGGACCCTCGTCGAGCGCGACGATGGCCGGGACGTAGGGCAGACTTGCGCCGAACGGTGCCAGATCATTCTCGCGCACGACGGAGTACGTGTAGAGCGAGCCGAGTCCGGTGACCTGATGCCAGGAGACCTGGTCGCTCCAACAATGTGGGCAGGCCGGCCGAGGCGGAAAGTGTGTGCGCCCGCACGTTGCGCACGCACGCACGAGCAGGCGGCGTTCGCGACACGCCTGCCACCACGGTTCGGTGAACTGGTCGGCGATCGGGGGTACCCACGGCACGGTGTCGACCGAGGGTGCGTCGAACGCCGTGTGGGGACCGGGTGGACGGTTCATGTCAGTCGACCCCCAGGATCATGGTGGAGGCGGAGCTCATCCAGCCGCCGGTGCCGTTCACACAGGCCAGTCGGGCGTCGGCCACCTGGCGGGCCGCGGACTCGCCGCGCAGCTGGCGAACGGCCTCGACGATGAGGAACATGCCGCGCATGCCGGGGTGACAAGCCGACAGCCCGCCACCGTCGGTGTTGGTCGGCAGGCCGCCACCGATGCGCAGCGTTCCGCCTTCCACGAAGCGACCCGCCTCGCCGGGTGGGCAGAACCCGAGCCCTTCGAGCGTGAGCAGCACCGTGATCGTGAACGAGTCGTAGAGCTGGCAGACGTCAATGTCGGCCGGGGTGACGCCCGCTTGCGCGAACGCGTCGCGTCCTGAGCGCACGCACGGCGACTCGGTGAAGTCGGGCCACTCGCTCATGGTCACGTGCGACACTGCCTCGCCGGTGCCGAGGATCCATACGGGCGCCTTCGCGAGGTCGCGTGCGCGGTCCTCGGCTGCGAGCACCACCGCGCCGCCGCCGTCGGATCGGATGCAGCACTGCAACTTGGTGAGCGGGTCGGCGATTGGTCGCGAGCTGAGCACGTCGTCGATGGTGATGGGATCGCGGTAGTAGGCCTCGGGGTTGTCGGCCGCGTTGGCGCGCGCCGACACCGCGACCTCGGCGAGCTGTTCGATGGTGGTGCCGTACTGGGCCATGTGACGCTGCGCAGCCATCGCGTACTTGGAGACCAGCGTGTGCCCGAACGGAGCATCGAACTGTTGGTTGTCGCGGGCGCCGAAGCTGAGGTTCGACGTGCGCACGCCGCGTTTCAGGTCGGCACGGGTGGTGGACGCGTAGCTGAGCACGACGACGTCGACGAGGCCCAGCGCGATAGCGCTGGCCGCGTGCCGGCTCATGAACTCCCACGTGGACCCGCCCACGGTCGAGGACTCGACGTGCCGCAACCGTTGCGAAAGGCCCACGTACTCCGCGACTTCGATCGGTGACAGAACGCCGGTGCCCGTCGAGCACAGCCCGTCGATGTCGTCGCGCGTCAGGCCGGCGTCGGCGACGGCGCGCCGGATGGCCTGCTGATGGAGCTGGAGCTCGGTCTTGTCATCGACCCGGCCGAGGTCGGAGAGCCCGGCGCCTACCACGGCGACCCGTCTCGGTACCACCACTACTGCACTCCCATCTCGACGCGAGCGACGTGCTCGACATCGGCTCTTGTCGGTACAGCGGTGGGCGCGATCTCGAATACGAGTTCACGAATGACACCGGGATAGATAAACGGTGCGACATAGTCGGAGCACACGGGAGCGTTCGCCCGACCGATGTCCATGCCGAGTGAGCTGAGCGTGCGCATGAGCGGCCCGAGCTCAGCCGATGCGACCGCGAGATCATCGATGGAGATCGTCACGACGCCGAGGCCGGCGCCGGTGTCGTGGACGGACGCACCGACGCGAACGCGGCCTGCGGGAAGTGGTCGAGGCGAGCGGACCTGGGTGTGGTGATGGAAGCGGTTCAGGTCGAACACGAGATGCCCGCCGAGCACGAACATGGCGTAGCCGCCATTCCCGCTGCCCCGATTGAGCAGCGCGCCGTCGGTCTCGTTTCCGGTCTCGGGCACGTCGATGGTCGCGACGATCGTGAACCCGCGCGGCCCGTGCGGCGGGCACACATCGATGGGCAGGTGCGAGACTGGTGGGCGGTAGACATAGCGCGACCGGCCGGTCGGCGAACCGCGCAGTGCGGGACGCGAGAGCTGCCATACCGGGCGGTCATCGAGTGGCAGCACGTCGTGGCGGCCCGCTTCGGCCCACCAGCGCTCGACCATGTGCCGGGTGCGCTCGGGTTCGGAAGCGGCGAGGTCGTGGCACTCCGAGTAGTCGGATGCGAGGTGGTACAGCTCCCATACGTCGTCATCGAGCGCGGCGCCGGCTTCGTGATGGGCGACCGCCTTCCACCCGTCGTGGTAGAGGCCGCGATGTCCGAACATCTCGAAGTACTGCGTGGTGCGCCCGAGTCCGTCGATGGGATCGGTGAACGTGTGCCGCAGCGACGCGCCATGCATCGGCTGTTGGGCCAGGCCGTTTACCACGGTCGGCGCGTCGACTCCGAGCACGTCGAGCAACGTAGGGGTGATGTCGATGGCGTGCCCGAACGCGCCGCAAATGTCGCCACGGGCATCGATCCCCTTGGGCCATTGGACGACCAGTGGGCTGCGCACGCCACCACCATGGGTGTTCTGCTTGTAACGCTTCAAGGGTGTGTTGCCGGCCATCGACCAGCCCCACGGATAGTTCGAATGGCTCTCGGGTCCGCCCACGTCGTCGAGCCGCTCGATGGCTTCGTCGAGGTCCTGCTCGATGCCTTGGAAGAACTTCATCTCGTCGAGGACGCCGCGAGCGCCGCCCTCCTGGGAAGCGCCGTTGTCCGACATGACGATGATGATGGTGTTGTCGGTCGCGCCGATCTCGTCGAGGAAGTCGACGAGCCGGCCAATTTGCGCATCGGTGTGCTCGAGGAACGCGGCGAAGGATTCTTGGAGCCGCGCCGCGAACCGCTGCTCGCGCTCGTCCAACGCCGCCCACGCGTCGACGCCTGGGTTGCGGTCGGGTAGTGCGGTACCGGCCGGAACCACGCCCAGCTCGAGCTGGCGAGCGAACGTGAGGTCGCGGTGAGCGTCCCATCCGCCGTCAAAGCGCCCGCGGTATTTCGTTCGATACGAATCGGGCGCTTGATGGGGCGCATGCGTCGCACCGAACGCGGTGTAAAGGAAGAAGGGGCGCTCGGGGGTGATCGAGGTGTGATCGCGCAGGTAGCCGATCGCGTGGTCGACGAGGTCCTCGGACAGGTGGTAGCCGTCTGCGACCGATCGCGGCGGGTTGACGTGTTCGTTGCCGCGCACGAGCTCGGGATGGAACTGGTCGGTCTCGCCGCCCAGGAAGCCGTAGAAGCGGTCGAACCCTCGGGCCAGCGGCCAGTTGTGGAACGGCCCGGCGGCGGAGCACTCGTGGCCCGGCGCGAGATGCCACTTGCCCACCATGAAGGTCGCGAAGCCGTGCGGACGCAGCATCTCGGCGATGGTGGCCGCCGACGGGGGGATGGCGCCCCGCATGTTCGGAAAGCCCGTGTCGAAGTTCGCGACGCTGCGCATGCCCACCGCGTGATGGTTTCGGCCGGTGAGGAGGCTGGCCCGGGTAGGCGAGCACACGGGCGCGACATGGAAGTTGTTGTAGCGGAGTCCGCCGGCGGCGAGTCGATCGATGTTGGGCGTCTCGATGGCCGACCCGTAGCAGCCGAAGTGCCCGTACCCCGTGTCGTCGAGCAGGATCACGACTGCGTTCGGCGTGCCGGCTGCGGGCACGGCGAGCGGTGGCCAGTGCGGTGTCGACTCGGCGACAGTGCGGCCGATCGAGCCGCCGAACGGTTCTGTGTTCACGATCCCCCCGGATGTCGCCCGCCGACCTTCGTGACGGTTCGGCGCCGCCATCGTAGGAGCCATCGATCGCTGTGGGTCACGGCGACGAGCTGTTGTGATCGATGACCTCAGGTTCTGCTAGTCCTTTCCCCATGGTTTCGACGCGAACCCCCGGTAGCCCCGCTGAGGGCAACCCCCATGCAGGTCAGCCGTTCTCCGACGACGACGCCGCCATTGCCGCCGCGCTCGAAGACGTCAGCGTCCCCGCGCTGCTGTGCTCGTTGGTCCACCTGACCGGCGACCCGTCGTGGATACGCAGCGGGCTACGGCCGGTCTTGTCGATGCTCAACGATTACCAGTGCGGGATGACCCCCGAGGCCAAGGCCGAGGCCCGTCGCAACGCACTGCCCGCGATCGCCGCGTTCCGCGACGGGGGTTGTGTCCTGCCGCCACCGCCGTCGAACGAGCTCGTGCACGAGATGATGTCGTTCCTCGCGGCCGCACCGGTGCCGACCGACGTGGTGCCGATGTTCCTCGAGGACCTGCACCTCGACGGGTCGGATGGGGGTGCCGTCACCTGGGGCGCCGAGATCGCGCCCGATGCACGTGCCGCGGCGCACGTCGTGGTGATCGGCTGCGGCGAAGCGGGGCTGCTCGCCGGCATCCGCCTGAGGCAGGCCGGCATCCCGTTCACCGTCGTCGAGAAGAACGCCGGGCCCGGCGGCACGTGGTGGGACAACCGCTACCCCGGAGCGCGCGTCGACATCGGTAGCCACTTCTACTGCTACTCGTTCGAGCCAGCCGACCACTGGACCGAGTACTTCTCCCAGCACACCGAACTGCGCGCGTACTTCGACCGCGTCATGCGGAAATACGGGGTCGACGAACACTGCCGCTTCCGCACCGAGGTCACCGCCGCGAACTTCGACGATGCCACGGGGCGGTGGTCGGTGCACCTGCGCAACGACGACGGCAGCACCGAGGTGCTCGACGCGCGAGCGGTCATCAGCGCGGTGGGTGCACTCAACCAACCGAACCTGCCGGTGCTCGAGGGCGCCGAGAGCTTCGCCGGTCCGTCGTTCCACTCGGCGCGCTGGGATCACTCGGTCGACTATCGCGGCAAGAACCTCGCGCTCATCGGCGCGGGCGCGAGCGGGTTCCAGATCGCGCCCACGGTGGCCGACGAAGTCGCGACGCTCACGGTGTTCCAACGCACGGCGCAATGGGTTTTCCCCAATGCGAACTACCACCGCCAGGTGCCCGACGGCGACCGTTGGGCCATGCGCCACCTCCCGTTCTACGGTCGGTGGTTCCGTTTCCTCACGTTCTATCCGGGTGCCGGTCTCACCATCGAGAACTCACGCATCGACCCTGACTTCGACGACTCGGACGGCCTCGCGATCAACGAGCGCAACCTCATGACGCGCGGGATCTTCTCGCAGTGGATGGTCGATCAGCTCGGTGACCGCGAGGACCTCGTAGCCAAGGTGATCCCGAACTATCCGGTGACGGCCAAGCGCATGTTGCAGGACAACGGCTCGTGGCTGGCCGGCCTGCGCAAACCCAACGTCGAACTCGTGCGAACCGAGATCGAGCGCATCGTCGAAGACGGAATCGTTACGACCGATGGCACGTTCTACCCGGCCGACATCATCTGCTACGCCACCGGGTTCCGGCACAACGACTACCTGTGGCCCATGGAGATCACCGGTCGCCAGGGCGTCGTGTTGCGCGACCAGTGGGGTCACGAGCCCACGGCCTATCTGGGCATCACCATCCCGAACTTCCCGAACCTCTTTTGCCTCTACGGACCCGGCACCAACCTCGCGCACGGCGGCAGCCTGATCTTCCAGTCCGAGTGCCAGATGAGCTACGTGATGGATGCCTTGCACGAGCTATTCGCGCACGGTCATCAAACGCTCGAGCCCAAGCCCGAGGTCCATGACGCATACAGCGATCGGTACCAGAGCGAGATCGCGCAGATGGTCTGGGCCCACTGGTCGGTGACGCACTCGCACTACAAGAACCCCGACGGACGCATCTTCACCCTGTCACCGTGGCCGATCCCGCAGTATTGGAGCTGGACCAAAGCAGTCGACCCTGACGACTATGTGTTCACCTGACCGACGAAGGATTTCAATGCGGCGGTTCGCTACCGTCCCGGCATGGTCGCATCAGAGGCACGTGCAGGGCTGGACACGACATCGCCGGGGGCGCAACGGCTCGTCGAGTGGATCGAGACCCAGTTCCGGGGCGACGTCGTCTCGATGCGGCGCCTGGCGCGGTGGCGGCTCGGGTGGTTCGTCGATGTCCTGAGCGAAGGACGCCTGGTCGAGTTGTACGTGCGCGGCGCGCGCGGGCCCGACTTCCCGTCGCCCTACCCCCTGCGCCACGAGGTGGTCGTGCACGACCTGCTCGAGGCTGAAGGATTCCCGGTGCCTCACGTCTATGGCCTGGTCGACCTCGGTTTCACCGAAGCGATCGTGATGGATCGCGTGCCCGGCGAGCAGGGCTTGGCGGGCGCGGCCGACGACGCGACGCGGCGCCGCCTCATGCTCGAGTGCGTCGACTACATGGCGCGCATGCACCGGTTGGACCCGGTCGCCCTCGCTGCACGTGGGTTCGACGTTCCCACGTCTTCCGACGAAATCGTCTGGAGCGGCGCGATCGCGCGGCTCGAAGCGCACTACCTCGCCTCCGGTCGGCCAGCCGATCCGGTGATCGAGTTTCTCCGGCGTTGGCTCTGGCGTAACCGGCCCCGCAATCGCACCCGGGCCGCTTTCGTCACCTGGGATGCGGCGCAGTTCCTGCACTATGACGGCGTCCTCACCGCGCTGATCGACTTCGAGTTGGCGCACGTCGGCGACCCGTACATGGACCTCGCGCCGCTGCGCTCGCGCGATACCACCGAGCCGTTCGGCGACCTGAGCGAAGCGTTCGCCCGCTACGAGCAGGCCACCGGGGAACCGGTCGACTTCTCGGTGGTCCGCTACTTCGAAGTGTCCCAGCTCACCGCGACCCTGATGCTGCAGCGCCCCGTGATGCTCGCGCCCGACGAGAGCAGCGATCTCGTCACCCACATCGTGTGGTTCGTCGAGAGCGCTCGCTACGCGCTCGACGTCCTTGCCGAGATCCACGAAATCGCGTTGGAGGTGATCGACGTGATCGAGGCGCCGACGAGCCCACACGCAGCGGCGCACGCGCACCTCGTAGCCGCGTTGCATGCCGCCGCCCGCGCCCGACCCGACGCGTCCGCTGCGGACGATGTGGAGCGACGTTGGCGGGCGCGGTGCGCGTATCGGCTCGCTCGGCACCTGCAGCGCGTCGACGAAATCGGCGGACTGGTCGACGCGGCCGAAATTGCGGACGGCGCGACGTTGGTCGGCGCGCTCTGCGCGGACCGTGTCGCACTGGATGCAGCGCTCGTCGAGCGCATCGCACGCGAGGACCCGGCCGACGACCTCGCCCTGATCGGCTATCTGAATCGGCGCATGCAGCGGTCGAGCATGCTGCTCGGTCCGCCCGACGCGCTGTTGGTGAAGCACGTGCCGATACAGCCGCTCACCCGGCTTGGATCTCCTCGACGCTCTTGATCTGGCCTTCGCCGTAGCCGGGCATGATCTCGTTGTAACCCGAGTACGGCCCGATGAGGTCGAAGGCGCGTGCGTTGTAGTGCTGCAAGTAGATGGTGCGTCGCGCGTTGTGCCCGGTCGGTCCAGGGCCCGAATGGAGCCCGCAGCCGAAGTGCACGGTGGCATCGCCGGGTTCGGTGACGAGGGGGATGATCGGCAGCTGTCGCTGGCGCTCCTCGTCGGGGAACGGGTGGAACGCCTTCCCCCACGAACCGGCCATCATGTGCAGTTGTGAGCTGTCGCGGTTGGCGGCGTCGAGTTGGATGCCCACGAGCACGCAGGGGCACGTGATGTGGCAACCACCCATGCCGCAGTCGTTGTGGAAGGGCAGGTTCGCGTAACCGGTGACCTTGGTGCCCGGCGAGTACTCCTTCAGCACCGCGAGGATGCCTTCGATGCGGTCGGGTACGGGTACGACCTCCTCGAGGCTGAGGGCGACCAGGCTGCGCACCCGGGGGAGCTCGTACAGCGAGGCCAGCAGCGGCGACCGGTCGCTCAGGTAGGTGAGCCGGTACGGGTACTTGGTCCCATCGGGATCCTCGGCCCACCACGACGTGAGCTCTCCCTCGATTGCCTCGTCGCGGATTCGGTCGATCTCGGCGCGGAGATCGGTGATCAGGCTGCTGTCGAACGCCTTGCGAACCACCAGGTACCCGGTGCTACGCAAGAAGTGCGTCATGTCAGCCGGGTCGTCATCGACCGCGAACGAGCGCTCGAGATCGAGCGGCCGACCATGGCGGTCGACGAACTCGATGGTCTCAGGTCGGTAGATCTCGCGTCCCGAGTACAGGAGCCGTACGGCCGGATCCCAGGCGTCCCAGGTGTCGAGGCTGCCCTTTGAGAACGTGACCGCATTCGAGTACAGCAACCCGATGCGGGTGCGCATCTCGTAGAGGTAGTCGATCCACGCGTCGTCGTCGACGATGTGCACGACGGTCTCCGCGTCGGCGACCACACCACGCTCGACGACGATGCGGCCGTCGCGCACGAGATAGCTGTACGCGCGGTCTCCGGGTAGCACGATCGCGAGCGGGGGTGCGTCGGCGACGTCCCAGATCGCTGCGTCGCTGCGGCCCTCGCGCAGCCTCCGCGGCAACTCCTCACGATGGAACTCGTCGAAGTCGACCGCCGGATAACCCGCGATGCGGTACATGCCTGACAACACGACGTCCTTGCCGACCTGCAATGTCATCGTGACCCCCCGGTTTCGATGCCGGTGGCCATCCTCGCGCACGGGCGCGCCGGCGTGTGCTACTTGGCGCGCTTGCCGATGAGGGAATCGCTACAGGTGGGGCACAGCCACCACTCGTACTCGGCCGTGAACAGCAGGGTGTCGTCGACCGGAAACGTCGCCCGGCAACGGCTGCACTGGCGCGTGAGAGGCGCGGGTGCATCGGCGTGGGCGCCGACCTCATCGTGGTTGGACGCCATGGGTGGACTCCGATCGGCGACGCTCGGAGGCCGCCGTGTGGGGTCAGACTACGGGCCGGCGCACCAGTCCCGCCGCGTGACGCACGGTTCTCGTTCCGACACGGCACACTGGTCATCTTGAGTTGTTTTCGGTCCGCTGCTGGGACCAAGCCAACCCGAGGGAACGGACCCACCCATGTCGATCGCGAGCACCGAACGAGCGGCCATTCGCCGCGGCGTCCTGCGTGCGGAGCGACGACGCCCGCGTTTCGGGCCCATGGGCATGACGCAGCAAACGGCGCGGGCTGCCGTAGTGTTCCACCATGGCTGCAAAAGAACGTCAGACGACCGAGGCGAAGAAGCCCGGGCGTACCCTCAAAGAGAAGCGTGCGGCGAAAGACGTCAAACAGGCCGCGCAGAAGCAGGCTCGCAAGGGTTGGGATTCCAAGTAGCCTCGCGCTGCTGGCCGAAATCCAGATATCTTGCCGAAAGGCAACCGAAGTCGCCGTGAGGCGCAAGATCGACTCGGCGTATGTGGTCATCCGGACCGCTGCCCGCCGAACGAAAGAAAAGAAGAGAGAAGAAGAGTATGGCAATTACAGGAACGGTGAAGTTCTTCAACTCCGAGAAGGGCTACGGCTTCATCTCTCGGGAACAGGGTGATGACGTTTTCGTTCATTACTCCAACATCCAGGGTGATGGCTACAAGTCGCTTGACGAGGGCCAACGCGTCGAGTTCGACGTCGCTCCGGGTCGCAAGGGCGAAGAGGCACAGAACGTTCGCGCGATCTGAAAGTCTCGATCTCGTTCGCGGAGCCGTCGGCAGTGCCGGCGGCTTCGTCGTTTTTGGGGGTATTCCGTGCGCCGGCCGGTCACGGCCCGATGTAGTCCCTGGAGCTCGGCCGCACGCCCGCCGCTCGAGACCAATGTCGGGTGGTTGGTAGTGGCCCACGCAGTGGTGGGGACCCGTGCGCACCTACATCATCGGTGCGATGGTGCTCGATTTCGACGGCCCGACCAAGGTGTCGCTTCGCGTGCTCGTCGAGCGGATCATCCGAAGCTCAGCTCGCGACCGGTCAGCTCGGCTGACCTGGCCCAAAGAGCCTGCGCATCTTCGGTCCGGCGCGCTCGTGCGCTGGGAGTCTCGAGCACCGGTCGGCCGCGCACGAGGTGACGCGGCCCGTAGAACTGACCGCCTTGCGCGGTGGGGTCTGTCGCGGCGCGAAGCAGAGGGAGCGCGCCGACCGGAACCGGCTGGGTGAGGACCGGGCTGAGAGCCAGCAACTTGTTCGTGAGCCCGCTGCCCTCGGCACCCAGTTCGGTGTGGCACATGCCGGGGTGCGCGCCGAGCGCGATGGTCGATGCGTCGGCGAGCCGAAGGCGACGATCGAGTTCGGCGGTGAACAACAAGTTGGCCAGCTTGCTCTGGAAGTACGCCGGCCAACGGTGATAGCGGCGTGTGTCGAACATCAGGTCATCGAGGTGTAGCCGGCCGCTGCGATGAGCGAGGCTGGACATCGTGACGATGCGCGATCCCGGCGTGGCGAGCAGCAGCGGGAAGAGGTCGGCGGTGAGCGCGAAGTGGCCCAGATGGTTGACCCCGAACTGCATCTCGAAGCCGTCGATGGTCTGTGATCGGTCAAGGGCCATGAGACCGGCGTTGTTGACGAGCAGATCGAGCTGTGGCTCGGAATCGCGCACGTTCCGCGCCGCCGACCGGATCGACGCAAGCGCGGCCAGATCGAGGGGAACGAAACGCAGATCGGCGGCCGGGAACTGCGACCGGATCGAGGCGATCGCCCCTTCGGCTTTGTCGGGATTTCGGCACCCGAGCAGCACGCGAGCACCATGCTCGGCGAGCACCTTCGTGATCTCGTAACCGAGGCCGGCATTACCGCCCGTGACGAGCGCGACGCGTCCGGAGAGGTCGGGTATGTCCGCCGAGCTCCAATGATCGGTCATCGTGTCGCACGCTCCAGGTTGGACCGACGTTACTGCGACGTGGGCGGCGCGAGGTAGGGTCCGCGCCGTGCGCTTCTCGCTCAGTGTCCTGCCGTTCGTCGACCAGTCCGATCGCCAGCCGTATCGCCGCACGTTCGAGCTTTGTCGGATGGCCGAGTCGCTCGGATACGACACCGTGATGGTCGGGCACCATCACTTCCTCGACGGACAGATCAGCGATCCGTTCACGTTGCTCGCGGGCATCGCCGCACAGACCGAGACGCTGCGCGTAGCGACAGCGATCTTCCTGCTGCCGCTGCATCATCCGTTGCAGGTGGCCGAGCGCGTGGCCACGCTCGATCAGTTGTCCGGTGGTCGCGTCTCGCTGGGTGTGGGCAGCGGCTGGAACCCGCTCGAGTATGAGGCGTTCGGCAGTTCACTGCGCGAGCGCGGCGCGCGCATGGACGAGTCGCTCGGCTTGTTGCGGCGACTGTGGACCGAGCGTGATGTCGAAGGCACCGGCCGGTTCTGGCGGTTCCCTCCGCTCACCATCTCGCCGCGACCGGTGCAGCGACCGCACCCCCCGTTGTGGGTTGCCGGCAACGCGCCGGCCGCGATCGAGCGCGCCGCGCGGCTCGGTACGCACTGGCTGTGCGACCCCGTGCAGACCCTCGACAGTATGATCTTGCTGAAGCAGCGTTACGAGGAGGCATGCCGCGACCGAGCGGTCGAACCGTCGTGGGTGTTGCGCCGATACGTGTGGCTCGGGCGTGACCGTTCGACGATGGAGCGCGACTTCCTGCCGGGCTTCGTGAACACGCAGCTGGCGTACTGGCGCGTGTCCACCGAGGGCGATGCCGAGCGGCGCCTGTTCGCGCGCATCGATGCCGGCGAGGACGTTGCGCCGGCCGAGGTGGCCCGCGGTCGCTTCTTCGGTGGCGCTGCGGGAGATGTCATCGCCGGCATCGAGGAATGCCGCGAGGCCACCGGTTGCGCACACATCAGCGTGGGGTTCGGCGGTGGGCTGAGCGGCCGCCCCGAGGCTGCCGGATCGCGCGAGGTCTACGACGAGACGTGGGCCATGGTCGAGCGTTTCGGCCGCGAAGTCATCCCGGCATTTCACGACTGAGCACGGACTGATCGCTCATGATCAGGTGCCCCCGGTTGCGGACGTGAGTGTGACCGGTATGCCCGACTGCGTGATCATGCCGGTGAGCGGATCAACCGCATCCGGGTTGGCTGACGTGAGCCGGCTCACGTTCTGTCCACTGAGCCCATGCGGTACCGAGATCGCACCGGGCACGATGTCGTCGGTGATGCGCAGCACGGCCGTGAGGCTGCCGTGGCGCGCCGTGATGGTGACGCGTTGTCCGTCGACGAGTCCGGTGGCGTCCTGCGGGTTGCACCACAGAGCGGAGTCCTCGCCGCCCCGTGCGACGTCGCGCATGGCCGAGTTCATGCGACGCGGGGCTCGGCGCGGGATCGCGACCAACGGCGCCGAATCGCGCGTGCGCAGCTCCTCGAGCTGCTCGACGAGGACGCGCGGTGCGATACGCCACCGACCCTCGGGCAGTACGCGGTCGTGGACCCAACCGCGTACTCGCGGCGGGTCGCTGATGACGACGTCAGCATGGGCGAGCCCGGGTATCCGCTCGATGCACTTGGCCATGCGCTCGGCCGGATCGACACGAGCGTTGAGCCCGAGGCGATCACTGACATCGCCAAGCACCTCGACCAAGCTGCGTCGCGACGCGCCGGGCGGAACCACGGCTTCGGTGCGCTGCGCGGTGATGACCGGCGAGAACCGATCGGTGAACCAGTTCACGTCATCGCGTTCGAGCTGCCCGGCGACGGCGAGGACGTGGGTGGCCATGGCGACGGTGTCGGCCTCGACGACATCGGCCACGGCGAGCACGTCGAGTTGGGAGAAGGCGCGTTCGAGGCGACCGGTGTCAGGGAGGGAGGTAAGGGGGTCACCGCCGATCACCAGCAATGCACGCACGTTGCCGGCCTCGATCTCGTCCGCCAGCACTGCGCACGGCCGTTCGCCGAAGCGCGAGACGAGCTCGGGCCGGCTCGGCGCGCCGTCGACGGATCGGCCCTCGGGCGGTGCCGCCGAAACGCCCGTCCGGTCGAGGCGCACGAACGAACCGGGGTTGAACCACGCGCCGCGCTCGTGCTCGAACGATCCCGTGATGATCTGGATGGCCCAGGCAAGCCACTCGGTAACGTTCGCCGACGCGGCCATGGTGGTACCCGTGCCGGTCACGATGGTGACGCGTCGTTCGGCGCGGATCGCATCGACGAGAACATCGATATCGGCGCCCGCCAACCCGGTGCGTTCCTCTGCCAGGTCGCGTGTCCATGGTGCAACCGCGAGCCGGAGGGCGTCGACGCCATCGACGTGGCGCGCGATGTAGTCGGCATCGGCGCCCTCGTCGAGCAACGCCCGCACCACGTAGGCCAGCAACGCAGCATCCGAGCCGGGGCGCACGGCGAGATGATGGGTGGCCAACCGCGAGGTCTCGGTGCGCCTTGGGTCGATCACCCAGAGACCGGTGCGTTCGGCGACGCGCCGCAGTGCCTCGATCGGATCGACGAGCGCACCCGCGTGACCGTGTGACACCACCGGGTTCGTCCCGATGAGCACGGTCAGGCCCGCGTTGTCGACATCGAGCGCGGGGAGCAGGCCCCCGAAGCCGCCGACCAACTCGGCCACGGTGAGTCGAGCGATGGCATCGACGGTGACGGCCGAGTAACGGCTTCGTGAACCGAGCGCGCGCACGATGGCTTCGGCTTGCATCCGCCCGAACGCGTCCATCCAGGACCAGGTTCCGAAGTACACCGCCACGGCATCGGGGCCCGATTCCCGCACGATGCGCGCGAGCTGCGTGGCAAGGTCGTCGAGGGTTTCGTCCCACGAGGCCGGGACCCCGTGAAGCCTCGGCTCGTCGAGGCGACGCGGGTGATGGTGGAAGGATCCGAGCGCGCGGCCCTTCGCACAGCTGTAGCCACGGCTGACCGGATGTGACTGGTCGCCACGCACGCGCACCACGGAATCGCCTTCGGTGCTGACCACGAGTCCGCACAGCACCGGGCAGATACGACAGAACGTGGGGTGGTCGATGGCGGCAACATCGGGGATCGCACGGTCACTCACGGTTCACTCCCGGTGCTCTGCGCCGAACCTACGGGTCGCCCCCGCCACGGTACTGGTGACCCGCCGGTAGAGTTAGGGGCGTGAGACAGCGTGGGAACTGCCCGGAGTGCCATCTTCGCGATGCAACGCACACGGTCGCGGAGCCCGATCGGCCGCCGGCCGACCTGTGCGATCACTGTGCGTCGGCCTACGACCCACGGTTCGTGATCCGCTTCGCGCCTCGCCCCTGAGCGGCCGAGCCACGGCGAGCGCTTCGTTGGACGTCGGTCCGGTGAGGACGTTGCGAGGTCAAGGTGCTTGCCGTCACGCTCATATCGCTCGTCGGCTGAGCAGAGACGGTAGGGTCCGGCCTCGTGCGCGCCTGGCAGGTACATCGACATGGTCAACCCCTCGAAGCGCTCCGGCTGGTCGAGCTTGACGAACCGGAACCGGGCCCGGGCGAAGTGCGACTGAAGGTCCGGGCGGCCGCAATCGGCATGCCCGACGCGTTCATGTGCCAGGCGACGTACGCCTTGACCCCACCTTTGCCGTTCGTGCCGGGCCAGGAGGTGTGCGGGGTGATCGATGCGGTCGGCGCTGGCGTCGACTTGGCGATCGGCACCCGGATGATGGCGGTCACCAGCTTCACCGACGGGCGGGGCGGGTTCGCCGAATCCACGATCACCCGCGCTGCGACGGCGTACCGGGTGCCCGACGACATGAGCGACACCGACGCCGCAGCCTTCCGGATCGGGTTCTCGACCGCATGGATCGGGCTCGTCCGTCGTGGCGCCCTCATGGCCGGTGAGTGGCTGCTCGTGCTCGGCGCGGCCGGCGGCTCGGGCGCGACGGCCGTGCAACTCGGTCGGGCGCTCGGCGCTCGGGTGATCGCTGTTGCGTCCGGTGCGGAAAAGCGCGAGTTCTGCCGGAAGATGGGCGCCGAGGTGCTCATCGATCGAACGAGCGAGTCGGTACCGAAGGCCGTGTTGGAGGTCACTGGTGGTCACGGCGCCGACGTGATCTACGACCCGGTCGGTGGCGAACCGGCCGAGGCCTCCTTGCGATGCATCGCCGCGGGTGGTCGACTGCTCGCCGTCGGGTTCGCGAGCGGCCGTTGGGTTCAGGTGGACACCGCGCACGCGGTGCGCCGCAACTACTCGCTGGTCGGGGTCTACGCCGGCGGCTACACGCGAGAGCAGAGCGAGGCCGACCACGAGGCGTTGCTCGCGCTCGTCGCCGAGGGCCGCTTGGCGACGTTCGCCCACGAGGTGGCGTTCGACGATCTGCCAGCGGCCGTGGCCGCGGTAGGCGACGGTTCCGTGATCGGCAAGACCGTCGTCGCATTCGCTTGACGGCTACTGTCGGCTGCTGAATCACACCAGCCGTCAACAGGGGGACGTCGCGTGCTCACTTTGCAGGAGATCTCTGATCGCATCGAGATCCAGGAACTTCTCGTCCGCTACAGCCACGCGGTCGACACGCGCGATTGGGAGATGTACGAGAAGGTCTTCACGCCCGACGCGTTTATCGACTACACGTGCTTCGGTGGGCCGGCCGGTGACCCCAAGGAGATCCGAGCGTTCCTCGAGATGGCGATGCCGAAGTTCTTGAGCTTCCAGCACATGATCGCGAACACGGTCCTTGACTTCGTCGACGCCGATCACGTGAAGGGCCGAACGATCTGCCACAACCCGATGGTCATGGATCTCGGTGGCGACAAGACCCACGTCTTCTACTGCGGGCTGTGGTACGTCGACGAACTCGTGCGCACGGCCGCCGGTTGGCGGATAGCGAAGCGCGTCGAGGAGAAGAGCTACGTGCACAACATGCCCGAAGGATTTGCGGTCCCCGAGGACTGATCGTCGATGCGGACGACCACGCGTCCGAGCGTCCGACGCTCGCCCATGGCCGTCAGCGCGTCGGGTACCTCGGCGAAGTCGATCTGCTCGGTGGTGACCGGGCGGAACTTGCCCGCGTGCCACAGCGCCATCACTGCGGCCTGCGTCTCGGCATCCATAGCGCGCATCACGTCGCGCGAATAGCCACCCAGCGTTGCCCCGACGAGCGTGTGGTTCGACATGTAGAAGCTCGGGTCGATCGGCGCAAGCCCGCCGGCATGACCGCAGAGCACCCATCGTCCGTCGGGCTCCAGCAGGCGGCGGGACTGCGGACCCATCGAACCCTGTACCGGATCGAGCACCACGTGCACCGGCGCGCTGCCTATCACTGAGCGCACGGCGTCGGCCACGTCCCCGCCATCGTGCACCGCGACGTGATGCGCGCCGAGTGACGTCGCGTGTGCGCGCTTGGCTTCGTGTCCCACGACCGCGATCACCTCGGCGCCGTGCGCCGCCGCAAGTTGCACCATGGCCGAGCCGAGGCCACCAGCCGCGCCGAGCACGACGACGGTCTCGCCGGCTCGAACCTTTCCGCGACGGATCGCCACGTGGTAGCCGGTGTGCGCGGGAATGACGAAGCCGGCCGCGTCGGCGTCGGACATCCCGTCCGGCACCTCGAACACCGGGCCGATGCCGACGGAGACGGGAGCGAGCCCACCCCACGGCTGCATGGTCACGGCGACGACTCGGCGTCCGACAAGATGCCGGCGCTCCGGCGGCGCGTCGATGACCTCGCCGACCGCTTCCTGACCCGAGATGTAGGGCCGGGCCACGCGCACCGGATAGGTCCCGCGAGCCATCGTGACGTCGGGTAGCCCGAGAGCGGCGACCCCCACGCGGAGCATTACCCAATCCTCGTAGAACGGCCGCGCGGCGATGGCGGCGCGGCGGCGCTCGAACAGCGCGCGCTCGTCGGGGTCGTCCACCCCGAGCACCGTCGGATCGACGACCCAGCCAGCGAGGTCCATCTTCGCCTCGGCGAGCAGGTCGGCCGAGGGTTCCGCGACGTCCTCCATGCGGAACACGTCGCGGGGCTCGCCGTCGCCTCGAACCACCCACGCCCGCATTGTGCCCCCTTCTTGTGGCCTCGTCCCACGAGGCGTACCCGACCGTAGTCGGCGTCCTCCGGGTGCTCGCGGCCGGTGAAGTAACGTGCGCCTTGTGCCGTGGTCCGACCCTGCGCGCGATGGCACGTCATCCTCCGCGTCGAAGCGCCGAGAGGTCGCCCTCCTTTTCGCGAAACTGGGCGTGATCGGCTTCGGCGGCCCCGCAGCCCACATCGCGCTCATGCGCGACGAGGTGGTGCGCCGCCGGGGTTGGATCGACGACCGCGAGTTCCTCGAACTGGTCGGCGTGGCCACCCTCATTCCCGGACCGAACTCGACCGAGTTGGCGATCCATCTCGGTCACCGTCGCGCCGGGCGATCGGGGCTGCTGCTCGCTGGCCTGTGCTTCATCACGCCAGCCGTGCTGATCGTGGGCTTCCTCGCGTGGCTCTACGCCGGGAACGGCTCACGTCCGGTGATCGTCGACCTGCGCTACGGCGTGCTGCCGGTGATCATCGCCATCGTCGGGCACGCGGTGTACTCGCTCGGGCGCGCCGTGTGCTCCTCGGCGATCTCCATGGTGCTCGCCGGCGGAGCGTTCGCTGGGTTCCTCGCCGGTGTGCCCGAGTTCGCGGTACTGCTCGTGGCCGGGCTCGCGTGTCTCGCCTGGCGCCACCGTGGTCTGCTCCGCCCGCAGTCGGCGTTGGGCTTCGCGATCTGGCCGCTCGCCACCGAATCGCGGGCGCACTCTGCAGTGTCGCTGCAGCGCCTCTTCCTCGTGTTCCTCGAGATCGGGAGCGTGCTGTATGGATCGGGGTACGTCCTGCTCGCGTTCTTGGAGAGCAACCTCGTCGTGCACCGCAGTTGGCTGACCGAGCAGCAACTGCTCGACGCCGTCGCGGTCGGCCAGGTCACGCCGGGGCCCGTGTTCTCGACGGCGACCTTTGTCGGGTGGCAGATCCATGGGGCGTCAGGAGCTGCGGTGGCGACCATCGCGATCTTCCTGCCGTCGTTCGTGTTCGTGGCGTTCCTCGGGCGCATCGTCGAATGGATGCGACTGCACGCGTGGGCGCACGCGTTTCTCGAGGGTGTCACCGCGGCATCCTTGGGGCTCATGGCCGGCGTTCTCGTGCGGCTCACGAGCACTGCGGTCGACGGCGTGCTCACGGCGATGATTGCGATCGTCGCTCTCGGTGTGTTGGTGCGCACCAAGGTGAATTCGGCGTGGCTCGTGGGGATCGGCCTGTTGATCGGCGCCGTGCACGCGTTCGTCGCCTGAGGCCACGCCGCACGCGCCGCCGGATCCACGGCGCGTACCGCGGGCTGCGTCGTAGTGTCCAGACCGTGCCGAGCAAGGTGATGATCTTCGATCTGCGCCATCCGCCCGAGTTCGCGACCTCGGGCCGCGATCTGTATCGCGCTGCGCTCGACATGTGCCGCTGGGCCGACGAACGCGGTTTCGCCCGGATCGGGCTCGGCGAGCACCATCAGGCGCCCGACGGGTACCTCCCGACACCGTTGCTCGTGGCCAGTGCCATCGGGGCGTGTACGCGTGCGGTGCGGGTGCGCATCTCCATCCTTCTCGCGCCGCTCTACGACCCGATACGCCTGGCCGAGGAGATCGCCGTCGCGGATCTCTGTCTGGGCGGCCGGCTCGATGTGGGGCTCGGCGTCGGTTACGTCGAGGACGACTTCGCCATGTTCGGCGTCGACTATCGCCGCCGCGGCAGGTTGCTCGACGAGCTCGTGCCGATCCTGCGTCAGGCGTTCACCGGCGAACCGTTCGAGTATCGGGGCACTACGGTGCGCGTCACGCCGCGCCCGGTGCAGGATCCGATGCCGTTGTTCATTGGCGGCGCGTCGAAGCGGGGGATCGAGCGTGCCGTGCAACTCGGCGACGGGTACTTCCCGCCGGGCATGCCGGCCGGTTGGCGGCGCTATCGCCGACGGCTGCTCGAGCTCGGCCGAACCGACCCGGGTGACTACCCGCAGCGCGGGCCGATCTTCCTCTGGGTCACGACCGAGCCGAAGGAGGAGGTGTGGGCGCGACTCGCACCGCACATGCGGCATCAGATCGATTCTTACGCCGCGTGGACCACCGGCGCGTACGGTCGCCCGAGCGGGCCGTTCGTGCCCTCGCGCGACATCGACAGCCTCCGCCAGGGCGGTGCCTATGACGTCGTGACCCCCGACGAGGCGATCGAGCTCGCACAGAGGCTCGGCCCGGAGGGCGAGCTCACCTTTAATCCGCTGCTTGCGGGGATCGACCCGGGTGCTGCGTGGAAGATGCTCGAGCTCGTCGATCGAGAAGTGCTCCCGGCGTTGGCGCACTGAGCACGGTGTTGGAGCGGTGCCCGATGGTCGATGAAGAGGGAAGAGCCATGGCCGACGCGTAAGGCGCCGACCGCCCCGCAACGCCGACGGCACGAGCCTGCACCACCTCTATCGGAATATCGGCAAAGCGGTCGCGCTCCGGTGGCGTGCAGCGTCGCGGCGAACCAGGTCGATCAGCCGACGCGACGCGACCGTGACAAGCCACGAGCGTGCCGAGAACCTGTGGGGCAAGCGTCACGCGTCGGTCGCTGCTTCGGCATCGAGTCGGAGCCGGCGGACCGGGTTCGACATTCGGTGCGGGAGGTTCTCCGAGCGGGAGATCGGCGCCGGTCGTCCGCTTCCGATAGACATCGGGCATGCGGACGATCGTGGTGACCGGGTCAGCGTCGGGTATGGGTGCGGCGACCAGAGCGCGGCTCGTCGCCGCGGGCGAGCGGGTGATCGGCGTCGACATTCGCGACGCGGACATCGTCGCCGACCTCGGCACCGCCGAGGGGCGTGCACTGGCCATTGCCTCGGTCGGTGAGCTGAGCGGCGGGGTCATCGATGGGCTCGTGACCTGGGCCGGTCTGCCCGGCCTCACTGACCGCCCGGGTGGCCTGCTGGTTTCGGTGAACTACTTCGGCACGATCTCGATGCTCGAAGGGTTACGACCGATGCTCGCCAAGGGCGATCGCCCGGCTGCGGTGGCCATCAGCTCCAACTCCACCACGTGCCAGCCGGGGGTGCCCATGGACGTGGTCGAACGCTGCCTGGCCGGCGACGAGGACAGCGCCTGCGCTGCGGCCGACATCGCGTCGTCGCTCGCCACCTATCCCGCGACCAAGACCGCGATCGCCTGGTGGGTTCGCCGGCACGCGCCGACCGGCGAATGGGCGGGTAAAGGCATCACCTTGAACGCGGTCGCGCCGGGCGCGGTCGAGACGCCGTTACTGCAGGCCAGTCGCCAGGATCCGGTCATCGGCGCGTTGGTCGACGCCTTCCCGGTGCCCGTCGGCCGCAAGGCCTCGGCCGACGAACTCGCGGCGTTCGTGCAGTTCCTGCTGGGCCCCGATGCCCGGTTCTTCTGTGGCTCGGTGGTGTTCGTCGATGGTGGCACCGACGCCCAGCTCCGCGCCGACGCCTACCCTTTGCCGATGTAGGGCCGTCTCCGATGTAGCGCGGCTGGGCCGAATTTAGTGGTGAAGGGCGGCGTTGAGGCCGGTCCATCCGCCCGAACCCTCGCGCGCCAACGCCTCGATGGCGCCGCTGGTCGAGTTGCGGCGGAACACGAGGTCGGAACGGCCCGACAGGTCGCGGGCCTTGGCGGTGGTGCCATCGGGGAGGCGGACGATCGAGCCGGCGGTTAGGTAAAGCCCGGCTTCGACGGTGCAGCGATCACCGAGTGAGATGCCGATGCCGGCGTTCGCTCCGATGAGGCAACCGGCGCCGACGCTGATGATCTCCTTGCCACCGCCCGACAACGTGCCCATGATGGATGCGCCCCCGCCGAGGTCGGAATCGTTGCCCACGACGACGCCGGCCGAGATGCGGCCTTCGACCATCGCCGCACCGAGCGTTCCAGCGTTGAAGTTGCAGAAGCCTTCGTGCATCACCACGGTGCCTTCGGCGAGATGAGCACCGAGGCGCACGCGGCTCGCGTCGGCGATGCGCACGCCGCTCGGGATGACGTAGTCGACCATGCGCGGGAACTTGTCGACCGCGTGCACGACAGGCCGCATGCCGGTGAGCTCGAGTTCGACGGCGCGTGCGGCGTAGTCGTCGGGTTCGAACGGGCCGTGACTCGTCCACACGTTGGTGACGAGCTTCGCGAAGAGACCGTCGAGGCCCACGCCGTGCGGCAGGACCTGGCGCTGGGACAGTAGGTGCAGTCGGAAGAACGCATCGCTGGTGTCGACGATCGGGTCGGTAAGGTCCTCGAGGAAGACGGCCACCACATGGCGTGTGCCGCCCAGGCGCGGCGCGGTGCGCAGCTTCTGGATCAGCTGCCAGCCCCACAGGTTGGGATGGGGTAAGTCGGTGCACGCCTCGGCCGGCGTGAGCATCGTGATGGCCCGGGCAAAGGTGGCCTCGTCGAGCCGGATGGAGGTAGTACCCGAGCGGTAGCCCGTGACGTCGGCCAGCACCGCCGCAGGGAGGAAGTTGCCGCCCGCGTTGGCCCGCGGGAAGTAGGTGTCGAGCGTGGCGCCCGACGGCCCGACCGTGGCGAGACCGAGCCCGAAGGCGGCTGGTCGCTTGTACGACTCGAGTGTGCGCTCGATCGTGTCACGGGCGGTGTTGAGCTCTTCCTGGGTTCGCCATGCTTCAGCCATGGGTGCGCATGTTAGGACGAGCGCCGTCAGAACGATTCATCAATCGCCGATGGGTCCGCTGTCACACGTGCCGGGTCGGTCGACGCGCCGACATGGCCGGGTTTCGGCCATGAATGCGCGCCGTGACGCGATCCGCGGCCTCGAGCACGCTTGTCGCATGCTCGGAAATGCGACTCGGATCGATCTGATGTGGCTGTGCGTGCACGCCGATGGCGGCGACCGGGTGACCGTCGTGCCCGTAGACGGCCGCGCTGATCTGGGACACTTCCGCAGACTCTGAGCCGGTCCAGGGTCCGAAGGAACGCTCCTCGCGATGCAGGCGTGCGACCAGTTCGTCGCGCCGGCGCCGCGCCGCGTGCGACGCGGGCCGGTCCGCTAACTCGCTCACGGCCTGCTCGAAGCGCCGCCGGGCCTCCACGTCGAGGACCACGACGTAGCCCCGGTCCTCGGCGAAGCGGATGCTCTCGCGGTAGGCGCGGCGCTCGTCCGGTTCGAACTTCACGCGGGCTCGATCGAGCCACGCGTCGATCGTTCCGTCCGGTGCATGGAGAAGGTGCGCGATGCCGAACGGCGGGACGAACGGGATCGTCTGGCCCAGGCGGACCGTTTGCGAGAGCACGCCGGCGAGGCGTGCATGCGCGACCACGACGATCTCGTCGCCGGACACGACCGATGCCAAGGCTTCGAGTCCGACAGCGGCGACCAGCGTGTCGAGCTCGGCCCTGAGCTCGTCGACCACCTGCAGGCCGGCGAGCGCGGCTTCGCCGAGTGGGATCATCCCGGCGCCCAGCGCGTAGCGCAGGTCGGATCGACGTTGCACCCAGCCACGGGGCTCGAGCGACAGCAGGATGGATTGGCAGGTGGTGCGGTTGAGGCCGGTGCCACGGGCGATGTCGCTGACGCTGAGCTCGACGGTCGGATGCGCGGCGAGGTACGAGATCACATCGACCACACGGTGGGCCGGAGCTGATGGTGCGAGGGCCATACGCGCGTTAGAGTACTGGCGTGTGAGTTGATATTTCAACAGGTACGCCGTGGTCGTGAAGATGATGCTCGAGAAGCTGACGGTCGGGGGACTGATGGGGTACGACAACTGATGGGAAACGACACCAGCGACAGTGCGGCGGTTTTCGACGCGAAGAACCTGCTGGGCGGCATCGGGCTCGTGCGGGACCCACACGCTCGGCTGCGCGAGCTGCGCGAGGAATGCCCGGTGCACGCCGGTTCGGTGTCGGGCATCTTCGGTGTCGTCGGTTCCGACAACTACCTGATCCCCGACGATCAGCAGGTTTCGGTCTTCGCCTACGACGACGTCGATCGTGGCTTCCGGGACGCCGCCACGCTCTCGAACTCGTATTATGTGCCGTCCCTCCGCGACGTCATCGGCCGCACCATCCTCGAGATGGATCCACCTGAGCACCAGCGCTACCGCGCACTCCTGCAGGGGGCGTTCACCAAGGCCGAGATGGTCCGTTGGGAGGCCGACTTCGTGCGCGGCATCGTGAACCGGCAGATCGACCAACTCGCACCGCTCGGTAAGGGTGATCTCGCGTCCGACTTCGCGTTCCACTATCCGATTTCGGTGATCGCGGTCGCGGTCGGGCTGCCCGTCGACCACATTCCATCGTTCTACGAGCAGTCGGCCAAGCTCACGAACGTGGCCATCGCTGCACCCGAGCGCATGGCCGCGCGCGACGCGCTCTCGGCCGTGATCGAGGCCACGGTCGCCGAGCGCCGCGCGGAGCCCAAGGACGATCTCGTCAGCATCCTCGTCCACGCCGAGGTGGTCATGCCCGACGGGGCGCGCGAACGGCTCACCGACGAAGAGATCGTCGCGTTCGTGCGCCTGCTGGTGCCCGCTGGGGCCCAGACCACCTACCGCACGCTCACCAACTTGTTGTTCGCGCTCCTGACCCACCCCGACCAACTCGAACTTCTCCGCGCCGATCGCTCGTTGATCCCTCGCGCGATCGAAGAGGGTCTGCGGTGGGAAGCACCGTTGCTGTCGTTCGGTCGGATCGCCACGCACGACACGGAGATCGCCGGTCACGCGGTCGCGGCCGGCGCCACGGTGAACCTGTGCGTGCACTCGGCCAACCGCGATCCGCAACGCTGGCCCGAGCCTGACCGTTTCGACATCACCCGCCCAGTGCGTGGTCACGTGTCGTTCGGGCAAGGCAACCACATCTGTCTCGGCATCCACTTCGCTCGCATGGAGCTTCGCGTCGCGCTCGAGGTCATCCTCGACCGCCTCCCGGGCCTCCGGCTGGCGCCCGACGCCGACGATGTCCACATCGGGGGGCTCTCGACCCGCTCGGCACTTCGGCTGCCATGCGAGTGGGACCTACCGCAGGCCACTGTCCCGAATGCAAGAGGGAGCAACCAATGACCGCAGATCTCATCATCCGAGGTGCGCGCATCATCGACGGCACCGGGCTCCCGGGGTTCACCGGCGATGTCGAAGTTCGCGACGGACGCATCGTGCGGGTGGGGCGCGTTCGCGGCACCGCGGCGGCCAAGGTGATCGACGCCGACGGGCTCGACCTCACGCCGGGTTTCGTCGACGTGCACACCCACTACGACGCGCAGCTGCACTTCGAGTCGTCGGCATCACCGTCGTCTTGGCACGGGGTCACCACGGTGCTTACGGGGAACTGCGGATTCACGCTCGCTCCCTCCAAGCCCGAGGACCTCGACTGGCTCGTGCTCATGCTGGCCAAGGTCGAGGGGATGTCCGCCGACGCGCTGCGCGCCGGGGTGAACTTCGGCGGCGGAACGCTCGGCGACTACCTGCGCCTGCTCGACGGGCGCATCGGGGTCAACATGGCGTCGTACGTGGGCCACGCCGCAGTCCGCCGTTGGGTGATGGGTGCCGAGGCCAGCGAGCGCGAGGCCACCGCCGACGAGATCGTCGCGATGCAGGCGCTGGTCGACGAAGCGATGCGCGAGGGTGCACTCGGCCTGTCGACCTCCCAACTCGACGTGCACGCAGATCACGAGGGTCGTCCGGTTCCACCGAACCTCGCGTCGGCGGCGGAGATCGTCGCGCTGTCGTCGGTGCTCGCGGGCTACGACGAAGGCGCGCTAGAGCACCTGTGTCGCTCGTTCGCGTTGGGCTATGACGCGAGTGATCGCCAGTTGCTGGCCGACATGGCTCGCGCTTCGGGCGGAAAGTCGTTGCACGCGAACCTTCTGCTGCGGTTCACCAACGACCCCGATTCCTGGCGCACCTGCCTCGACGTACTCGAGGGCTACGCACGCGAGGGTTTACGTGTCTACCCAATGGCATCGGCCAACCCGAAGGGCCTTCATCTCGCGCTGAGCGACACGATCCTGCTCGACGAGATGACGTCGTTCCGCGAGACGCTCGCGTTGCCGATGCCCGAGCGCATGCGCGCCCTTGCCGACCCGGGTGTCCGCGCCCGCCTGCGCCGCGACTTCGACGCCGGCAATCGGCAGCTGGCGTTCGCTTGGAAGGACTTGCTCGTCGCGTCGGTGCGCGATTCGAAGAATGCTGCCCTCGTCGGACGCAGCGTCGGCGACCTCGCCCGCGAGCGGGGCCAGGACGGTCTCGATACGTTCCTCGACGTCGCCTCCTCCGAGGACCTCGAAACGGTGTTCGTGATCGATCGCCCGGTCAGCCAGGCCGATCGTGACGTCATCCGGTTCCTGCTGGCGCACCCATTGACCATGCCCGGCTCCAGCGATGGCGGCGCACACGTGAACACGTTCTGCGGTGCGGACTACACCACGCGCGTGCTCACCGAGTACGTCGACGACGAGTTCACCTTCGAGCACGCGGTGCGCCGCTTGTCGGCCGTTCCGGCGGCCACGATCGGATTGTGGGACCGTGGCGAGATCCGTCCGGGAGCGAAGGCCGATCTGGTGTTGCTCGATCGATCGAAGCTCGCCGTCGGGCCGGCCCGTCTGCTGCGCGACTTCCCGACCGGCGCGGCACGCATGGTGTGGGAGCAACGTGGTTATGTTGCCACGATCGTGAACGGCGAGGTCATCATCGACGACGGCAAGCCCACGGGTGCCACGCCCGGCGAGGTGCTGCGGTTCAACCAGTAGGTTGCCACCGCCGGTGACTATGGTCCCCGGTATGGGTCTCGACGTCGACATGGACGGCGCGGTGCAACGCATCCGCCTCAACTTTCCCGAATCACGCAACGCGATCGACAACGACACGGCGGTCGCGCTCACCGAACTGTTCCGTGCCGCCAACCTGGATCGATCGATTCGCGCGATTCTGGTTACTGGCGTGGATCGAGACTTCTGCACGGGTGGCGGGGCCAACGTGCCGAAGCCCAGGGGAGATGCTGCTGATGCGCTCGCACCGTCGCTGATGGACTACCGGTTCGGCACCCATCTGTTCCAGAACCTGTTCGCCGCCTATTGGGAGATCGAAAAGCCCGTCGTCAGCGCAGTCAACGGCACGGTTGCGGGGGCCGGGTGGATGCTTGCGCTCCTCGCCGATCTCGTCGTGGCCGCCGAAGACGCACGATGGACGCACGTGTTCACCAAGCGAGGCATGATCCCGCACGCCGGAGACCCGTTCTTCCTGCCGCGCGTGCTGCCGTTCCACTTTTTGAACGAGATCGCGATGCTCGGTGACACTGTGGTGTCCCAGGACCTGCATCGCGTCGGCGCCGTCAACCGCCTGGTGCCGGCGGCCGAGGTCGAGGCCACGGCACGGACGCTCGCGGTGCGCCTGGCCGAGGGACCCACACGATCCCTCGGCCAGGCCAAGCGGCTCTACCGGCGTTCGCTCGAATGCGACATGCGCACCGCCTTCGGCGAGGAGACCGCTGCCGCCACGATGCTGACTACCACCCACGATCGCACCGAGGGCGTGCAGTCCTTTCTGGAACGCCGCCCTGCGGTCTTCACCGGCGACTGAAAATGCGAACTGGTAGTTCTCGAGGGTGCCCTGGCACCCTCGAGAACTACCAGTTGCGAGTTGGGCGAACCCGTTGGGGCGCTCCGGCGAAAGTCGATGCGCGGCAAACGCCAGAAGTCGACGGTTGCGCATGCCCGCCATCGCTAATGTGGTACCATTAGAACCATGAGCGAATCATCAGCCGACATTCGGAAACGCCTGAGCCATCCCATCATCGACATCGACGGGCACATGGCCGAGTATTTCCCGGCACTCGCCCCGTACCTCGAACGCGAAGGGCTGTCCCTCGACCATCCGTCGTTGCAACGGATGCTGCCCCCGTACGGCGGCACCACGAAGACCTGGCACAGCCAGACCCCTGAGGAACGTGCGGCCAACCGCACCCCGCGCGGGCCGTGGTGGAGCTCACCGGCCAAGCAGACCATCGACCTCGCGACCGCGCTCCTTCCCGGACTGCTCTACGAGCGGCTCGACGAACTCGGGCTCGACTTCAGCGTCGTCTACCCGAGCCTCGGGCTGGTCTTTCTGCACACCCCCGACGACACCTACCGCCAGGGGACCTGTCGCGCCCTCAACCGCTCGAACGCCGAGACGTTCGCGCCATACGCCGATCGCCTTGCTCCAGTCGCGGCCATCCCGATGCACACACCCGAAGAAGCGGTGGCCGAACTCGAGTACGCGGTCAACGTGCTCGGGTTCAAATCGGTGCTGTGTGCCGGCTATGTGCAACGCCCGTTCGCAGCCCTGGCGGGCAAGGACCCCGAGGTCTCGAACTACGCGTTCTGGCTCGACCAGTTCGGCGTCGACAGCGCGTACGACTACGACCCGGTGTGGGCGAAGGCGCAGGAGCTCGGGGTCTCGATCGCGTTCCACTCGGGATTCATCGGCATGACGCCGTACCGCTCGATCTCGAGCTACGTGTTCAATCACCTGAGCATGCTCGCCGAGGGACAGCAGTCGCTTGCGAAGTCGCTGTTCCTCGGTGGGGTCACCAATCGATTCCCCGGCATGAACTTCGCGTTCCTCGAAGGTGGCGTCGCGTGGGCCGCGGCGCTGTACAGCGACATCATCGGTCACTGGGAGAAGCGCAACCTCACGTCGCTCCGTGCCCACCTCGACCCCGCGCATATCGACGCCGCGATGCTCGCGGAGAAGCTCGCCAAGTACGGCCCCGAGGTCAAGGCCATGCAGGGTGGGCTCACCAATCGGCCGCCCGAGCCCCGTGACATGCTCGACGAGTTCGCCGCATGTGGAATCGAGACAAAGCAGGACATCAAGCGGCTGTTCGTCGACCCGTTCTACTTCGGCTGCGAGGCTGATGACCCGATGACGTCGATGGCGTTCAACACGAAGATCAACCCCTTCGGCGCCGAACTCCACGCCATGATGGGTTCCGACATCGCCCACTGGGACGTGCCGGATATGGCCGAGGTCCTCGAGGAAGCCTGGGAGATGGTCGATCACGAGTGGATCGACGAGGCGGCGTTCAAGAAGTTCACGTTCTCCAACCCGGTGAAGTTCTACACCGGCACCAACCCCGGTTACTTCAAGGGCACGGTCGTCGAGGCCGCGGTCGACGAGTACCTGCAGGAGAACTGACCGCGGCCCGCCGCCTGGTCGATCGCGCGTCTACTGTGCCCCCGGTACCCGGCTGCTGCCTGCCGGGGACGAGGGGGATGCGCATGACTCGCTTTGTCGAGAGCACCATCACGTTTCCGTACAAGCGGTCGCTCGGTCCGGTGATCGGCGCCTTCATGTCGGCTCTCACCGACAAGCGCATACTCGGCATCCGGAACGGCGCCGAGGTCATCGTGCCGCCCATGGAGTGGGACCCGCGCACCGGTGCCGAGCTCGCGCCCGACTTCGTCGAGGTCGGCCCGGCCGGCACCGTCGAGTCGTGGAC
The DNA here is from genome assembly GCA_009699605.1 of Actinomycetota bacterium. GTDB lineage: Bacteria > Actinomycetota > Acidimicrobiia > Acidimicrobiales > WLNW01 > WLNW01. The sequence continues at coordinate 37,464 of WLNW01000009.1, forward strand.
GTGGGTGCCTGCGCCGTCGGTGCAGCATCCGCTCGATCGACCGTTTGCATTCGCATTCATCCGTCTCGACGGGGCGAACACGCCGATGTTCCATGCCATCGATGCCACCTCGCCCGAAGCCATGGCCGACGGCATGCGGGTCGCGCCACGTTGGCGCGGCGTCCGCGAAGGGCGGATCAACGACATCGTGTGCTTCGTGCCGGGCGAGCAGTCCGAGGTCGAAGGCACCGATGCCGGCGCCCAGATCGAGCCCGTCGTGCTCATGGAGTACCTCGCGTCGATCACCTACGTGAACCCGGTGTCGCCCACCCTCGATCGCGTGGTCGACGCAAGCCGCGAGCGTCGACTCCTCGGACAACAGTGCCCGGTGTGTGGCCGCATCTACGCCGGTGGTCGCGGCCACTGCCCGATCGATGCGGTGGTGTTCGGCATCGACGACGACCTCGATCTGCCCCAGACAGGCACCATCACCAACTTCGCCATCGTCACCCCGACCCAATATCCCGGCCAGACCGAGACCGAACCGTTCGTGCGGGCGTTCGTGCTGCTCGACGGCGTCGAGGTGGTGCTCGGGTACCAGCCGGTCGTCGAGCTGCCCTACACCGACGTGCGCGTCGGTCAGCGGGTTGCCGCGGTGTGGGCCTCGCCCGCCGAGGCCGTCGACACGGGTGGCCAGATGGGCGGGACGTTCGGCCAACTCATCGGTTGGATGCCGAATGGTGAGCCCGATATCGAAAACCCCGACCTCGTGAACCGGATCTTCTAATGAGCAAGAGCCCCGACATCAAGGGCACCGACATCGCAATCGTCGGTTGGGCCCAGACACCGATGGTCCGCCGCACCGAGCTCTCGGAGACGCACCTGCTCGTCGATGTCATCACCGATGCGCTCGAGCCCCTCGCTCTCACGCGTGCCGACATCGACTTCACCTGTCTCGGCAGCTGCGACTACATCACCGGGCAGCCGTTCTCCTTCGTAGTCAACCTCGATGCGCTCGGCGCGTGGCCGCCCAAGCAGGACTCGCACGTCGAGATGGACGGCGCCTGGGCCCTTTACGAAGCGTGGTTGCGCCTACAGCACGGCGATATCGAGATCGCGGTGGTAACCGGTTCGGGCCGCTCGTCCACCGGCGACCCGTCGCTGATCTATCCGATGGAGATGGACCCCTACTACCTGGCGCCGCTCGGCGCCGACCCGTTGACCTTTGCCGCATTGCAGGCACGGGCGGTCATCGGCGCGGGCATCGCCGACGAACGGCGCATGGCCGAGGTGGCGGTTCGATCGCGCCGCGACGCGATCGGCAATCCGTACGCGCAGGTATCGGGCCACGGCGACGTCGAAGCGCTCCTTGCCGGGGCCTACGTGCGCCAACCGCTGCGGCGTCACGATCTGCCCCCGATCACCGACGGCGCGTGCGCCATGGTGCTCGCCACCGCCGAGCGGGCGCGCGAGCTTTGCGAGCGCCCCGCGTTCATCCGCGGCCTTGACCACCGGACCGAGTGCCACAACCCGTCGTTCCGTGATCTGGCCGATGCGCCTTCGGTGCGCATCGCCGCGCACGCTGCGGGCCTGGGTGACGGTCCCGTCGAGCTCGCGGAGCTTCAGGCCGCGTTCACCCACGAGGAACTGTTGCTGCGTCACGTGCTCGGCCTGGGCGACGACGTGAAGGTCAACACGTCGGGCGGCGCGCTTGCGTCGAACCCGATCATGGCCACCGGGCTCGTCCGCATCGGCTGCGCGGCCGATCACATCTTCTCGGGCGGCCGCCGCGCGCTCGCACACTCGACCTCGGGACCGTGTCTGCAACAGAACCTGGTGTGCATCCTCGAAGGGGAGACTTCCGCATGAGCGCTGAACCGTGCGCAGTGGTCGGCGTGGGGCAGACCCATCACAAGTCGCGCCGGCGCGACGTGTCGATGGGTGGGCTCGTGCGCGAGGCCGTGTTCCGAGCGCTCGACGATGCGCAAATGACCATGGCCGACATCGATGCGGTGGTGCTGGGCAAGGCACCCGACCTCTTCGAAGGTGTCATGAAGCCCGAGCTGTACTTGTCGGATGCCCTCGGCGCAGTCGGCAAGCCGATGTTCCGCGTGCACACCGCTGGTTCGGTCGGCGGCAGCACGGGCGTCGTTGCGGCGTCGCATGTGCAGACGCGACGGTTCCGGCGAGTGCTCGCAGTGGCCTACGAGAAGCAGTCCGAGGGCAATGCGCAGTTCGCGCTCGGCAGCGGCAAGGGAGCGAGCCTCGGGGCCGGTGGCTCGTTCGCGCCGTTCATCCGTTCGTACATCCATCGATCGGGAGCGCCCGAGCACATCGGTTGGATGGTCGCGGTCAAGGACCGCAAGAACGCCTTGAAGAATCCGTACGCGCACCTGCAGATCCATGACATCTCGATCGAGAAGGTCAAGGCGTCCCCGATGTTGTGGGACCCACTTCGCTACCTCGAGTCATGCCCGTCCTCCGATGGTGCCTGTGCGGTCGTGCTCACCGATGAAGCCGGTGGCAAGGAGGCCGCGGCCGCGGGTCGTCCGCCCGCATGGGTGCTCGGCACCGCATCGCGCAGCGAGCCCGGCGCGTTCCCGGGCCGTGACCCCGTGCGCCCTGCTGCCGTGGTCGATTGCTCGGCGCACGTGTACGCGCAGGCCGGCATCACCAACCCGCGCCGACAGCTGTCCATGGCCGAGCTGTACGTCCCGTTCTCCTGGCACGAGGCCATCTGGCTGGAGGGGCACGGCATCGCTGAACTCGGCGAGGGCTGGCGGATGATCGACAACGGTGACACCGAGATCGGCGGATCGTTTCCGATCAACTGCTCGGGCGGCGTCCTCTCGTCGAATCCGATCGGTGCATCGGGGCTGCTCCGCTTCGCCGAGGCGGCGTTGCAGGTGCGCGGCGCGGCAGGCGAGCACCAGGTCGAGAACGCAAAGGTGGCACTAGCGATGGCCTACGGCGCCAACAGCCAGTACTTCAGCATGTGGGTTGTGGCGTCGAGCCTTCAGCCCTTCGGCTGAGCCATGGATACGGGACGCGTACGTATCAGCGACGAAGGTCCGGTTGCGCCTGGTTTTCGTCGGTTGTTCGAACCACTGACGATCGGCAACTTCACTATCCGGAACCGCATCGTCAACACGATGCACGGCACCGGTCTCGGCGAGGCGCGTGATCTGCGCTACCTGCAGGAGCGGGCTCGCGGCGGCGCGAGTCTGCTCGGTGTGCACGCGAGCGGTGGCGTATACGGATATGCGCTTGGTCCCGGGCCGCGCTCGGCGTCTTCCGACTGGGACGCCAAGGCGCTGTCGCCGCTGACCAGCGCCGGCATCGCCCACTACGACGACACGGTGATACCGGGGCTACGCCGCCGAGCCGAGATCATCCACGCCGAAGGGGCCAAGGCCTTTGCGCAGGTGTACCACTCGGGAGCAGCGCGCCATGGCGCACACGTCGGCCCTGCAATGGCCCCGTCGTCGGTGGCCGACCCCTACGAGGCGGTCGTTCCGCACGCGTTGACTGACGAGGAGATCGAAGAGCTCGTGGTCTGCTTCGCCCACGCGATCCGACGCACGCGCGAAGCGGGCCTCGACGCGGCCGAGATCCACGGCGCGCACGGATACCTCGTCAACGAGTTCCTGTCGCCCTACTTCAACCGGCGTGACGACCAGTGGGGTGGCACTCGTGCGAACCGCGTCCGGTTCGTCCAGCGTGTGCTCCACGAGGCGCGCACGATGGTTGGCGCCGACTTCCCGATCGGCATACGCATCGGCGTCGACGGCGACGGCGCTCGTCGCGGCATCACGGTCGCCGAGCTCGCGGAGATCGCCCGGCTTCTCGGCCCCGATGTCGCCTACATCAGCGTGAGCGGCGGCAACTACGCGGGCTTCGGAGACGGTCTCGAAACGGCCTACGTGAGTCCATGGTCGAAAGAGCCGGCCTTCAACGTCGCTGCGGCGGCGGCAGTGAAGCGTGTGGTCGACGTGCCGGTGATCGTGACCGGTCGCATCATCGATCCCGTCATTGCCGAGGGCATCCTTGCCGATGGCGCGGCCGACATGATCGGCATGGTGCGAGCGCTCATCGCCGATCCCGATTTGCCGAACAAGGCGCGGCGCGGGGACGCCGGCGCGGTGCGCATGTGCATCGGGCTGTCGGAGTGCCACCACATCGGGCCGCACCGCGTGCCGGTGACCTGCGCCGTGAACGCGGCCGCCGCGCGCGAAGACGAGATGGAGCTGGTGCCCGCCGCTGTGCCACGAACGGTAGTGGTCGTCGGTGCCGGACCTGCCGGCATGGAAGCAGCGCGCGTTGCGGCTCGTCGTGGGCACGAGGTGTTCCTGGCCGACACGCGACGCACGATCGGTGGCACACCTGCGGTGCTCGCTCTCGATCCGAATCGGCGCACGATGCGCGATCACTCGGCGTACTTCGAGACGGAGCTCCGCGACGCCGGTGTGCGACTCGTCCTCGGCAACGAGGTCACCGCCGATGAGCTCGTTGCCTTCTCGCCCGACATCGTGGTGATCGCCACCGGAGGCACGCCGCTCGTTCCTGAGGTACCGGGCATCGACGGGCCGAACGTGGTGACCGCGGTCGACGTGCTCCGTGGTGCGGTCGTCGGCGATCGTGTGCTGGTGGTCGGCGGGCTCGATGCGCACCTCGCCGGCCCGACCATCGCCGAGTTCCTCGCGGATCAGGGCCGCACGGTCGAGCTGATCTCCGAACAGTTCGACTTCGCCCGCGCGGTCGAGGACGGCACGCGGCTGCCATTGATGCACCGACTCATGACCAAGGGTGTGACGGTGTCGCTTCTTCATCGGTTGACCGGTGTCTCGGAGGGTGGCGCCGACGTCGTGCAGTCGTTCGGACAGGTGGCGCGGCGCATCGACGATGTCACCGTGGTGCTGGCGTGTGGCCTCGTGCCGAACGACCGGCTCGCGCGCGAGATGCAGGGGCGGGTACCCGAGGTGGTGGTGATCGGCGACGCGCTCGCGCCTCGACGCATCATGCATGCCACGCTCGAGGGCGCCCGCGTCGCGAATTCGATCTGAAGGGGCGTGCGGACATTGTCATCCCGAACTACGAAGGACGATTCGATGCCGGCCATGGATGACGAGGGCGTCGATACGCGAGTCGAGATCGAGATCTGGCGCGTACCCACACCGATACCTCGCCCAGTGCTCACCGCAGCGGGGCCCTACGACACGTACTTTCATCTGGTCGTGATCGCCCGTCGAGGTGAACACATGGGTTGGGGCTATTCGGGCATGGCCACGGATGCGCTGCTCGACGGCGCATGCGCGTTCGCGGCGTCGGTGTTCGATGAGCGCCGGATGCCGCTCGAAGCACTGCTGCGCGTCGAGCGGGTCGGCACGGACACCGCGAGTCGCGGCGCGACCAATGCGATCGCGCTCGCGGCATGGGACCTCGCGGCCCGCGAGCACCAACTCGGCGCGGCTGACCTGTGGGGGCGGCGCACCGGAACCGAAGCCATCGCGTGCTACGCAAGTGGCTTCTTCCTCGACGCGACCCTCGATGAGCTTCACGACGAGGCACAGCGCTACCGCGATGCCGGCTTTCGATTCGTGAAGATGCGCACCGGCCTCGGCGTGGCCGACGACGTGCAGCGCTTCGAGGTGGTTGCTGAGCACTTCCCGGAGCCGCGCTCGATCGCC
>WLNW01000090.1 GCA_009699605.1 Actinomycetota bacterium
GATCAGCAGGGCCGCGTGCGGTGGCTCCTCATCGATCGGCCCGCCCGGAAGAACGCGATGACGTCGGCCATGGGCACCCGTCTCGGCGAACTGCTCGAGGATGCGCAGTGCGATGCCGGCACGCGCGTGATCGTGATCTCGGGGGTCGGGGACGCGTTCAGCGCAGGGCTCGACCGCGACGAGATCGCATCCGGCTTGGCGAACAAGAGCTCGTTCCCGGTCGAGGCGTTCTACGCATTCACCAAGCCCACGATCGCGTGCGTCAACGGGCTTGCCTACGGCGGTGGCGCCACGCTCGCCGTCGCGTGCGACATGCGGGTCGTCGCCGACTCGGGTTCCTTCACCTTCGGCCTGGCCAAGCTCGGCCTCACCCCCGAGTGGGGGTCGTCGTACTTCCTGTGGCGCCAGGTCGGTTGGAGCCGGGCGCTCGATCTATTCCTCACCGGCCGCCCCGTCGATGCCGCCGAAGCATTCCGGCTCGGTCTCGCCGATCGTGTCGTCGCCGACGCTGACCTCCGCGCCGAGACCCAACGGTTCGCCGAGCAGCTCGCCTCGCTACCCGAAGGAGCCGCCGAGGCCACGAAGGCCGTCCTCCGCCGAGGGCTCGATGTCGACTTCGGCGAAGCTCGCGAGGTCGAGCGGGCCGGGTTAGCCGAACGAGTGCGCGCGATGCGGGCCCGGGCCAAGGACCGAGCCGCCCGGTAGGCAGGCTGTTGGCTGCATGAAGCCTGCGGTGTCACCGCCGATGGCCGCTCAGACAGGGATGGGGGCGACCCGCTCGATGACTTGCACGTCGAACCAGATCGGCAGCAGGTACTTCACGTAGAACGCGTGCACGACCACCCCACCGGTTCGCAGGTCGTCGTAGTACTTGATCCGCATGCGGTCGTCGTTCGCCATGACCGCCTCGCAGCGGGCCAGTATGTCGTCGACGTCAGCCCGCGTGTCGCAGAGCAGCCCGAGGTGGTCGTAACCGGGCGCGCTGAGCGGACGGCTCGATTCCGCGACGAGGATGAACTGCGACTCGTCCGGCCGGAGCAGGATCTGCAGGCCGCCGACGATCTCAACGTTGGTCACCATCCAGCCCAGCACGTCGCCGTAGAACGCTTTGACCTCGGCGCGGAACTCGTCGGTCAACACGCCCTTCGCGACCGTGAGCTCCATGTGGTTGAAACGGACGCGGGGCATGGCTTCTCCTCGACGGGGACGGGACGGGGCCTGCATTGGGAAGCAGGCACAAGTGTCGCCTATGATTCTTCTTCACGCATGGCGGCGCTCGGTGCCGTGGTGCGGGCGCAAAACATTTCGGGGGAGACGACGTGAGCACACCCGGCGCTTCGGGCATGCCTTTGCTGCAAGTCGAGAATCTGTCGACTGCATTTCGGACGAGTCGCGGCATCCTGCGGGCGGTGGACGAGGTGTCGTTCACCCTCGAAAAGGGCGAGACCCTGGGCATCGTGGGGGAATCGGGGTCCGGCAAATCGGTGCTGGTCCGTTCGATCATGAACATCCTGCCCCGCACTGCGCTCATCCCGCCCCAGACCAAGGTAATTCTCGAGGGCAAGGACACCCGCCTCCTGTCGCGTGCCGAGGCCAAGCACTTCTGGGGAACCCAGATCGCGATGGTCTTCCAGGATCCGATGACATCGCTGAACCCGGTCAAGAAGATCGGCACGCAGATCACGGATCCGTTGCGCTTCCACCTCGGCATGTCGAAAAGCGCAGCACGGGCCCGAGCCATCGAGCTGCTCGACCTGGTGCGCATCCCCGAGCCGGCCCGTCGGCTCAACCAGTACCCCCACGAGCTATCCGGCGGTATGCGCCAGCGGGTGATCATCGCGATTGCTCTGAGCTGCAACCCCAAGCTGCTCGTGGCCGACGAGCCCACCACGGCCCTCGACGTCACGGTGCAGAAGCAGATCCTCGATCTCCTCGAGAACCTCCAACGCGACCTGAACATGGCGATGATCCTCATCACCCACGATCTCGGCGTCGTCGCCGGCCGGGCGGATCGCATCGCGGTCATGTACGCCGGCCGCATGGTCGAAACGGCCGACACCAAGGCGCTGTTCCGCAACATGCGCCACCCCTACGCCGAAGCGCTGCTCAAGTCCATCCCCCGGCTCGAGAACCCGTCACATACGCGGCTCGACGCGATCAGTGGCCGCCCGCCCGACATGGTGCGTCCACCGGCCGGTTGTCGGTTCGCTTCCCGCTGCCGGTATGCCCAGGACAGGTGCGTGGCCGAGCTTCCCGAGCTCACCACCGCCGGCGATCCTGATCATCGGTTTGCATGCTTCTTCCCGGTCGGCACCCCCGAAGGCGAGCGCGCGCTTGCCGCAAACCTCGCGGCGGGCCAGACGGCCACCGGACTCGATCTTCACGCACAGGCGGTCAGCTGAAAATGGCAGGATCCGGTAAGGCACATCTTCGTAACAGCGACGACGTCCTCATCAAGGTCGAGAACCTCGTTGTCGAGTTCCCGGCCGGGCGCGGTCGCGTCGTGCACGCCGTTTCTGACATCAGTTTCGACGTGCTCGCGGGCGAAACGCTCGGCCTCGTCGGCGAGTCGGGCTGCGGCAAGTCCACCACGGGCCGCGCGATCATGCAGCTACCGAGTCCCACGTCGGGTTCGGTCACCTTCGACGGCGTCGAGATGACCAAGCTAGGCGGCGAAGAGCTCCGCCGCATGCGCACCCGCATGCAGATGATCTTCCAGGACCCGGTGTCGTCGCTGAACCCGCGACGCAAGGTCAAAGACATCGTGGCCGAGGGCCTGTCGATCTGGGGTTCCAAGGTCGGCACGTTCTCCGCCGATCGGGTCAACGAGACGCTCGAGGCAGTGGGGCTCGACCCCGAGATCGTGTCCGACCGCAAGCCGCACCAGTTCTCCGGTGGTCAGTGCCAACGCATCTGCATCGCGCGAGCGCTCGTGCTCGACCCCAAGGTCATCATCTGCGATGAGCCTGTTTCGGCGCTCGACGTGTCGGTGCAGGCCCAGATCCTCAACCTGCTCGAAGACATGAAGGCCCGCTACGGCTTGACCCTCGTGTTCATCGCCCACGATCTGGCGGTCGTCAAGAACGTCTCCGATCGCGTGATCGTGATGTACCTCGGCAAGATGTGCGAGGTAGCGCCGCCCGATGCCCTGTACGAGCGTCCGGCACACCCGTACACCAAGATCCTCATCGACTCGATCCCGGAGCCCGACCCGCTCAAGGCCGATCACACGCAGGCCGTCATCGGCGAGATTCCATCGCCGATATCCCCGCCGAGCGGATGTCGGTTCCGGACGCGCTGCCCCAATGTGCAGGACGTGTGCGCCACCGAAGAACCCGTGCTGCGCGAGATCGGCGCCGGTCACTACGTGGCGTGCCACTTCCCCAACGAAGCCCCGGTGCGCATCAACGCCTGAGCGCCAGTCCTTCGCCCAGTACGAGCAAGTCCACGAGGGGCCTCCGGGCCCCTCGCCTCGTTTTCCCCCACACCGAGCGCCGCGATCCATCAGGCTGCTTCGTTGGTCTCCGAGCGCCGCCGAAGGCGCGCAAAGGGAGAACCCGAAGGGCAACGCTCCGCTTGCCCCTTCGACCCTCGCCGGATCCGGCTCCGCCCCTCCGACGAGAAACAGAGAGCGCGACCGCACGTCGCACGAGTCAGCTCGGGTCCCAACCAGAGGTTGGGGGCCCGATTAGATCTTTGCTTCTCGCTGGTCCCACAGGGAGCGGAACTTCTCGCCCACCCGGTTGAAGCTGAACACGGTGAGGAACATGACGAAACCCGGCACGAGCGCGATGTGCGGGTACTTGCGCAGCACGTTCGACACCTGGCCCTCGGCGATCATATTGCCCCACGTCGGGTTGGGCTGCTTGAGCCCGATACCGAGGAACGACAGCGAACCCTCGGCCACGATGAGCGTGGCGATAATGATGAACGAGTAGGACAACACCGGCAGCGCGACGTTCGGGGCGATCTCGCGGAAGATGATCCGCCGATTGCTGGCACCCATCGAACGCGCCGCGAGCACGAACTCGCGTTGCGCGAAAACCATCGTGTTCGCGCGGGCCAAGCGAGCCATGGTGGGCACCGCGACGATGGCGAGCGTGAGGCCCATCTTCCACACCGACTCGAACGGAGCCTTGGGCTTGCCGATCACCGTCACCACCGCGATGAGCAGAAGCAGCGCCGGCACCGAGAGGATCGAGTCCGTGAAGACCCCGATCGCGATGTCGAGCCAACCGCGGAAATAGCCCGCGGCCAGGCCGATGATCGAGCCGAGGACAACGGCGACAGTTACCGCCATGAGCGCGGTACCAACGCTGACGCGGGCGGCGTAGACCGATTGGCCGAGGAGGTCAAGGCTGAAATTGTTCGACCCGAGCGGGTGACGGGAGAACAGGTCGGGGCGTGCGTTGCCGGGCTCGGCGATGGACTTGACGGTGTTGACGTGCTCGGTGAAGGGCAGGAAGTCGGCGAATATCGCCGCGAGACCCAGGAGGCCGAGCCATGTGACGCAGAGCCAGAGACCGGTGTCGAAACCGGGGCCCTTGACGTTCTTGCAGATCGTGTCTATGCCGCGGATGGCGACGTAGACGCCCACGAGGAAGAACGGCACCTTCACGATGCCGGGCAGGTCGCCCAAGGTGGCGAGCGAGAGGTAGACCGCGACGATGGCCGCCAACAGGAGGCCGGCGCCACCGATCACACCACCTCGTGGTGGCTTGGGCGCCAACGAGGCGAACACTTCGTCGACCGTCATATTCGACGAGTCGCTCGGAAGTCGGACAATGGTTTCAGCGGCCACGGCGAATCCTCGGGTCCAAGAAGCCGTACAGGATGTCGATGCCCATGTTGATGGCAACGTAGAAAATGGCCAGGACGAGCACGCCGCCCTGGACGATCGGGTAATCGCTCTTGGTGGCCGCTTCGACCACCTGCTTGCCGACGCCCGGGATCGAGAAGATGCGCTCGACGATCACGGTGCCACCGATGACCCGGCCAACGGAGACGCCGGCGAGCGTGATGAGCGAGAACGACGACGGGCGCATCGCCTCACGCAACATGAGGTGGCGGGTGGGCATGCCCTTGGCCTTCGCGGCGAGCACGAAATCTTCCTGCAGGGTGCCGATGAGATCGCCCCGCAGCAAACGGAGGAACACGGCGATCTCGTTGATCGAGATCGTCAGCACCGGTAACACCAACGACTTGATGTTTTCGACCAGGTTGAGATCGGTCCAGGACCCGTTGTTCGTGAGGCGCGTCCACTGACTGTCGGGTAACCACCCGAGTGAAAGCGCGAATATCAAGATGAGTATCAGGCCCGACAGGAACGGTGGCACCGAGATCATGCCGAACGCCGTGACCGAGAGCGATCGGTCGAGTCTTCTTCCCGCGAAGTAGGCCGAAGCCATAGCGGCGGGCACGGCGAGCAGCAGCGAAACCCCGATGGATGCGAACGCCAGCTCGAGGTTGATCGGGAACGAACGTTGCAGCGTGTCGGACACATCGACGCGCGGGTTGATGAGGTTCTTCCCGAGGTCGCCGTGCACCACGACCTTGGTGCCCCAGTCCCAGTAACGCTCGAGCAGGGGCGTGTCGAGCCCCAGCTCTAGCCGAATCCGTTCGTACTCATCGGCGGTGCTGTTCGGCCCGAGCACTTGCTGGGCCGGATCGCCAGGTACGAGGTCGACGAGGACGAACGTGCCAAAACTGACGATGATGAGCACCGGGATCAATAGCAGGATCTTTATGCCGATCGTGCGCAACAACTGCCCATCCCCCAATGACGCATCGCGAAAGAGTGACACTATGCGACAAGTGTCTGAACCTTCAAAACCGGACTCGCAAGATCTTCATCCACTGGGCGTCGATGCGAGCCATGCGTCGTCAAGCAGCACCCGCGATCCGGCAGTCGCGAGCACACCGCGAACCTTGGTCGTGTAGGCCACGTACAGCTGCGGCGCACCCGTGACCACGAACGGCACGTCGATAACCGACTCCTCGACGATCACCTGCGTCGCCTGGCGCCGCTCGGACTCGGTACGCGCCGCCCTCAGCGCGAGCACCGCGGCGTCGACGCGGGAGTTCTGCCAGCCGATGGCGTTGGTGGTACTCGTCGAAACCAACTGACGCGTCAACGCGGCGAGTGTCGAGCCATCGGACTTGCCCGAGGCTGCGTCCGCCACGAACCCCAGCGATGCGCAGACGAGATCAAAGTCCTTCGTGACCGCGAGGACGTTGCCCACACCCGCAGCGTCCTTCGTGGTGTCGATCACCGGTTCGATGTCGACGGCCTTGAGCATCGTCTCGATGGCGATCGCACGCGCCTGACCCGACGGCGAGTTGTCGCATAGGTAGCGCACCTTGCCGTTCCAGCCGTTGGACTTTGCCTCGGCGACCAACGCTCGTGCGCGTTCGGGGTCGTACACCTGACCGGGCGCGCCGGGTGAGAGATCGCGCGTGGTCCCGAAGAGATCAGCGCTCGAACCGGCACGCGAGCCGGTCACCCGCTCCTGCACCACCGACGGGTCGATAGCCGCAGCGATCGCCTGTCGGACGCGGAGATACCGTGTGGCGGGCATCGACCCGCCTGCGCCCATGTTCATCAACTCGGTTGCTCCGGCATCGAGGACGATCGACCGTCCCGGCAACCGTTTGCCCAACGCCGCAACGACCGCTCGCTGGTCACGCAGGTACGCGACATCGAGGGCGCCCGAGGTGAGCGCGTCGACCGACTTGTCTGCGCCGGCATCGGCCGACACGCTGAAGCGCACACCATCGAGGAACGGCGCGCCGTCCCAGTAACGGTCGTTGCGCGACACGAACGTGCTTTCGCCCGGCGTGAACGACGTGATCACGAACGGTCCGGCGCCGACCGGCGCCCGGTTGAAGCTGCATTCCGCAGGCCTGGCCGCACGTTCGGCGGCGCACTTGGCCCGCACACCAGTGGGCGAAGGGATCATGCCGGGTTCGGTGGCGAGCAACCACGCGAAGTCGGTCCAGGGAACGGTGAGGGTGACATTGAGCGTGAGCGGCCCGGTCACGTCGATGGCCTGGACGAAGGCCATCGACGACGCCGACGCTTGGGCATTGCTCGGGCAGGCCCGCAGCGTCTCGCACGCGGGAGCGCCCGGTTGGCCCGCGCGGTGGCGATCAAGACCGAACTTGACCGCCTCGGCATCGAACACCGTGCCGTCGCTGAAGAGCACACCCGAACGCAGCGTGATGGTCCATACCGTGCGGTCGGCGTTCGAGGTCAGCGATTGCGCGAGTCGCGGTTCGTAGTTGCCGGTGGCCGGGTCATAGCGCAGCAGCGAGTCATAGATGGCGAGCATCTCGTCGCCCCCGCCGGCCCCGTCCCCCGCGGCCACGATCGGATCGAGGCCTAAGGGCGCAGCCAGTACACCGACCGACAGCACGCCCCCGCGCACCGGCATTCGCGTGGTAGCGACCGCACCCGGACGTAGCGCTTCAGTGGTGGTGGTCGAACCGCTGACGGCGCCGGGCTCGGCCACCCCCGGGCTCGTGCCGTTGCTGCTGCAACCGGCCGCCGAGGCGACGAGCAGCGCGAGGCCGAGCAGGGGCCCGCGCCGAACGGGGCGGCGCGCGCCAAGCTGTCGTGACTGCACATACCCTCCCGAGGCATCGCGCATGTTGCTGCCCGCCGAACCTAGGCCGAGATCACGTGCTCGGCGAACAGCGCGAGCGTGGCCTCCGGGTCGCGGGCGAACACGAACGCCGGAACCATCACGCGGGCGACGCCCAGAGCAGCGAGCTCGTCGACCGCGGCGCGAATTGCGCCGTAGTCGTCACCGGTGAGCGCGAGGTGACTCGCACTCAGTTCGATCGCGTCGGGGTCGCGGCCCGCGGCGGTTGCGGCGTCGCGCACCACGGCAAAGAGCTCGGCCAGCCGGCCGGGCGATCCCTTCGCCGGGAAGAAGCCGTCGCCGAGCCGCCCGGCACGCCGCGCCGCGGCCTCGCTGTGCCCACCGACCGTGATCGGTACGTGCCCGTGCACGGGCTTCGGATTACAGCTCACATCAGCGAACGAGGCGTAGGCACCAGCGAACGCGGCGTGGTCGTGCGCCCAGAGCTCACGCAGTACGCCCACGTACTCGTCGGTGCGCGCCCCACGGTCTGGCCACGGCACGCCGAGCGCGTCGAACTCCTCGCGGAGCCACCCGACCCCGATGCCGAGCTCGACGCGGCCGCCCGACAACGCGTCGAGCGTGGCCACCTCCTTGGCGAGCACCACCGGATTGCGCTGAGGGAGTACCAAGATCCCGGTACCCAGGCGGATGTGCGTGGTCCGCGCCGCCACCCACGTGAGCCACACGAGCGGATCGGGCATCGGGGTCGAGGCCTTCGCCGGCATCTTGCCGTCGCGACCGTAGGGATAGCGCGACGTGTAGGCATCGGGGAAGACGACGTGCTCGACGGTCCACAACGACTCGAAGCCGGCCGCTTCGGCGAGCGTCGCGAGGCGGGCGCCGCCCGCTCCATCGGCGAAGGGCACCGTGTTGGCGAACCCGAGACCGAACTTCATAGTTCTGGAAGACTCCCACGCATGGACCAACTTGTGCTCTACGTGCCGTTCCCGATGCTGCATCCGGCGATCGATCGCGCGCGCCTCGCAGCGATCTACCCCGGCATCGAGATCGTCACCGAGCCCGTGTACGACATCGCCCACCACGAACGCACCCTGCGCGAGCAGGATCCGCACAGCAACCAGACCCGCTCGCTCGCCGTGCCACTCACCCCAGAGCAGCAAAAGATCTTGGCCCGTGCCCACGTGATCTGGACGCTCGACGTGCCACTCGATCTCCCGACGGTCGCGCCTCAGCTGCGCTTCGTGCAGGCGATCGGATCGGGCGTGGGCCAATACGTCGCCTCGAACCTGCCCGAAGGCAGCATCCAGCTCGCGAACGGTGCCGGCATCGGCGCCCCGCCCATCGCCGAGTGGGTGCTGGCGCGCATCCTGCAAATCCTGAAGAACCTTCCCGTGCACGACCACCAGGCGCGCGAACACCGCTGGGAGAGCGCGCTCGGCAGCAACCTGCAGGGCAAGACGGTCGCAATAATCGGGCTCGGCGCGATCGGGCGCGAGATCGCCCGACGGGCGGGCGCGTTCGGCGTGCACCTGCTCGGCCTGCGGCGTCGCCACGAACCGGGAATGGTCGATCCCGACGTCGACGAGGTCTTCGGCCCCGCCGATTTGCACGAGGTACTGCGGCGCAGCGACATCGTGGTGGTCGCCGCGCCGGGCACCAACGACACCGACGACATGTTCGACGCCGCGGCGTTCGCCGCCATGCCGCCCGACTCGATCTTCGTGAACGTCGCGCGAGGCACGCTCGTCGACGAAACCGCACTCATCGACGCGCTGACGAGCGGCCACCTGCGAGGCGCGGCGATCGATGTGGCTCGCATCGAGCCGCTCCCGGCCGACGATCCGCTGTGGGACGCACCGAACCTGCTGATCTCCCCGCACAGTTCGACATCGGGCGAGGGATACGCCGACCGGGCGTTCGAGTTGTTCTGCACCAACCTCGAACGCCTCGTACGCGGCGAACCATTGGTCAACCTGATCGACCTATCCGCCGGCTACTGACCCACACCGTGTGGTCGGTGCTCAGTCGTCGTCGGCGCGGTCGTCGCTCGCGACCGACGCGGTGGCACCGGGCGAACGGGCGACCGAGGGGTTGGCGGGCCCCACCTTGGGGCGAGGAAAGGTCGTGACCGGCACCGATGGGGGCTGGGCAGGCACGACCGCGGGCCGGGCGGTAGAGGGCGTTTCGGTGCCCGGTGGAGCGGGACGCGGCTCGGTGGCCGTTACCGGAGACACGCTGGCCGTGGTGGTCGTGGGCAGCTCGGCCGGCCCATCGAGCGACGGGCGGGGTGCGGCGCTCGGGGCGGCAACCGGCCGTATCTCCATCTCCCCGACCTTGTCGGTGGCCGGCGAGTCGAGGATCCCGATGTTCAGAGCCATCGCGCTCGAGGCCGCGACGACGGCGATCAGGATCGCTCCCGCGGCGGTGAGGATGGTCTTGTGGTCCATCGGCGTCTCCGTGGTCGCGTCAGTGCGTTCCTCCTGACGGTACGGAGTCGGGGCGGGCGATGTACCGATGGACCGTTAGCATTCGGCAAAGATGCGCAGGCCTGACATCACGTCGGCGTACGGTGAATCATGCATGTGCTCGTGGTCGAGGACGACCCAACCATCGCCGACCCGCTGCTCGCCGGCCTTGTTCGGGCAGGTTTCACCGTGGCGCACGCGGCCACCGGCCACGCGGCGCTCGAGCCCACCGACGCCGATTGCATCCTCCTCGATCTCGGCCTCCCCGACATCGACGGCATCGATGTGTGTCGTCGCTTGCGCGCCGCGAGCGCCGTACCGATCATCGTCGTGAGTGCGCGAGCCGATGAGCTCGACCGGGTCATGCTCCTCGAGCTCGGGGCCGACGACTACGTGGTGAAACCCTTCGGGATGCGCGAGCTGGTGGCGCGCATCCGTGCCGTCACCCGCCGCGCCGGCCCCACCCCCGAGGAACCGGCCGAGCTGATCGACGCCGGCGCACTGCAGATCGACCTTCGCACCCGACGCGTCACCATCAACGGCACCGAGGTGGAGCTGACCCCGAAGGAGTTCGACATCCTTGCGCTCCTCGCCGCCGATCCGGGCACGGTGCACACGCGCCATCGCATCCTCGAGACGGTCTGGGACGCGCATTGGTACGGCCCCACCAAGACCCTCGATGTGCACATTGCCTCGCTGCGTCGCAAGCTCCGTCATCCCGAGTGGATCGAGACGGTGCGGGGCATCGGGTTCCGCTTCGAGTCCCCGCCGGTGCAACCGACCGAATGACCCGACGACTCGTGCTGTCGTATCTCGTGATCACGCTGTTCGTACTCGCCGTGCTCGAGATCCCCCTCGGCATCACCTTCGCGTCCAGCGAGGAGGTGCGGCTTTTCACGGACATCGAACGAGACGCTCGCGTGCTCGCAACGGTCTATGAGGATCACCTCGAACACGAAGGCGTCGTTCTCGGCCCGGAAGAGTCCCTGGACTACGCATCACGTACCGGCGGCCGGGTGGTCGTGGTCGATCGTTTGGGCACCAGTCTCCTCGACACGTCGCCCGCGCTCGAGCTCGGACGCGACTTCTCCAGCCGCCCCGAGATCGCGCAGGCGCTCAACGGCGGCCTGGCCACCGGATCGCGTCCTTCCGAGACCTTGCAGGCCGAATTGATCTACGTCGCCGTGCCTATCGGCTCCGGTGGTCGGGTCTACGGAGCGATCCGTATCAGCTATCCCCGCTCCACCCTCGACGATCGCGTGCGCAACAACTGGATCCGCCTCGCGGTTCTGTCGGTGGTGGCCGTCGGAGCGGTGCTCATCGTCGGGTGGATGATCGCCCGCAGCGTCACCCGCCCGGTGCGTGCGCTGCAGCTCGCGTCGGCCCGGGTCGCCGACGGCAAGTTGTCGACGCGAGTCGACCCTGACGGACCACCCGAGCTGCGCCTTCTCGCCGGGGCCTTCAACGACATGACTGAGCGGGTCGAAAGCATGGTGCATCGCGAGAAGGCCTTCTCGGCCGATGCAAGTCATCAGCTGCGCACGCCACTCACGGCGCTGCGGCTGCGGCTCGAAGCGATTGAGTACTCGATCGACGACACCGGCCGCGCCGACCTCGACGCGGCCTTGCGCGAGACCGAGCGACTGAGCAACATCGTCGATGCGCTGCTGGCCCTCGCCCGCTCGGCCGGCGGCACCGCACCACTCGTCGATGTCGACCTCGCGGCGATCGCCCGCGAGCGGGTCGAAACCTGGCGACCGCTCGCCGACGAACGCTCCATTCGCCTCGATTACCAAGGTCCGGTCACCGTTCCCGCAGTGGCTATGAACGGCGCGGTAGACCAGATCCTCGACAACCTGCTTTCGAACGCCCTCGAGGTCGCCCCCGATGGGTCGAGCATCCGCGTCGTCGGCGCGGCCACCACGGCTGCGGCCTCGTTGTCAGTGATCGACGAAGGTCCCGGCATGACCGACGACGAGATCGCGCGGGCGTTCGACCGCTTCTTCACCACCAACGGCACGGGGCTCGGTCTGGCCATCGCTCGTCAGCTCGCGCAGGCGAGCCGTGGCTCGGCGC
Source organism: Actinomycetota bacterium (assembly GCA_009699605.1). Taxonomy (GTDB): domain Bacteria; phylum Actinomycetota; class Acidimicrobiia; order Acidimicrobiales; family WLNW01; genus WLNW01. The sequence continues at coordinate 12,149 of WLNW01000090.1, forward strand.
GGCTCCGACGCACGATCGGTGGCGGCCTCGAGGTGAGCATCACCTTACGCAGCACGGCAGAGCGTTCGCCCCGCTGACCCGACCCGTTCGCCGACGAGCGCTGGTTCGACCGCCACCAGGTCGCGCCGGACGGGCAGCCGGACCTGCGTGTCATCGTGCACCTGCCGCTACCCGACGACGACAGCCTCGAGCGTCTGCGCGCCGTCAACTGACGCGCACGCAGCGAAACCCCACGTGACAGGTCGACGTGTCCACCGACTCGGCGATGCGCGCACTCGGGCGGTAACGCATGCAGTAGCTGTCGGCGCAGAGGTAGGACCCGCCCTTCAGCACGCGTTGCGCGATGGCCGGCGCGTGCGGATCGAAGCGCGCGTCGACCGGCCCGGTGGGATCAACCTTCGGAGCGCAGCACGACCCTTTCGGCTCGTGCCCCGGTTGCCACCAATCGGTGGTCCACTCCCAAACCTGACCGCACATGTCATAGAGGCCGTAGCCATTCGGTGTGTACGAACCGACCGGCGTCGTGCCCCAGCCGGGCGTTGCGTCGCTGCGCCACGGGAACTCACCGCGCCACACGTTGGCCGGCACCGTGCCGTCCACGTGTTGCGATGCGCCCCACGCCCAGGGCTGCGCATCCAACCCGCCGCGAGCGGCGTACTCCCATTGCGCCTCGGTCGGCAGCGCTTTGACCGCCCACGTGGCGAAGGCCTGCGCGTCGTCGTACGTGAGGTGCACCACCGGGTGGTCGTCCTTGCCGTCGATCGACGAACCGGCGCCGGTTGGATGGCGCCAGTCGGCTCCGGGCGAGTAGGTCCACCATTGCCCGGCGTTGCGAAGGTCGACCGGGCCGTCGGTCGGCACGAAGACCGCGCTTCCCGGCACGAGCAACTCGGGTAACGCACCCGGGTAGTCCTCGGCTCGCGGCGCATGCTCGGCGGTGGTGACGTGTCCCGTCGCCGCGACGAACGAACGGAACTGGTCGTTGGTGACCGGGTGGGTGTCGATCCAGAACGGGCGCAC
>WLNW01000091.1 GCA_009699605.1 Actinomycetota bacterium
AGCTGCGACAAGCGCGTCGTATGCCGGACGTTGCTCGTGCCGGTTGCCGCGCCCGTAACCGGTGATCGCACACGTGATGACCGAGGGGTTCGCGACGGAGATCGTCTCGTGGTCGAGGCCGTATCGGGCGGCGACTCCGGGCCGGAACGACTGCACGACGACGTCGGCGCGCGCCGCCAGCGCCTGCACGTCGGCGAGGTCGCGCGCCTCGCCGAGGTCGAACTGGGCGCGACGCTTGCCGCGCGTCCACACACGCGAACCGGCCGACGCCTCGAGCGGATCTTCACCGGGCGCCTCCACCCGCGTGACCCGGGCCCCATGGTCGGCGAGCAGCATCGTGCTGATCGCTCCGGCCATGCCCCGGGTGAGATCGAGTACATCGATCCCGTCAAGGACACTGCTCGATTGCGCTTCGGACATTGGCCCCCCAATCCGAGATCCAAACACTATAGGGATAGAACCCTAGACGTATGGGGTGCGCCGTCTTAGGATGACGCGATGGTCTCGCCGCGTCCCCCGCGCCCCGTCACGAAGCTCACCCGCCCGATCACCCCCGAACGCGTCGTGGCCACTGCACTCGACATCGCCGACAAGGATTCCCTGCGCGCCGTCACGCTCGGGCGCGTCGCACGCGAGCTCGGGTGTCACGTGACCTCGCTTTACACGCACATCGAATCCATCGACGACCTCTTCGAGCGAATGGCGCTCGCGGCCATGAGCGAGCTCGCGAACGAGCTCTGGGCGGTGGCACTCGGGCGTTCGGGCGACGATGCCGTGCTCGCCATCGCCCGCGTCCAACGCACATACAGCGGGCGCCACCCGGGTCGCGTTCAGGCTATGCACGCCAGTCCGGGCAGTGGAAGCCTCGCGCTCGACGATGCAGCGCTCCGCCTAGCCGAGCCGATCCGCGCCGTGTTGCGTAGCCACGGGCTCGACGACGCGCAGGTGCGCCATGCTCATCGCATCTTCAGCGCGATGACGCGTGGGTTCGTGCAGGGCGAAGCGGCGGGCGCGTACGCCCGCGGCTTCCCCGGAGCCCCGGAGGGGAGCAGCGGGGCTGATGCAACCTTCGACCACATGGTCGAGCTCTTCCTGCTCGGTCTGCGCAGCGGCCACTGGCCAAGAGCGCAGGGTTCACCGGTTCCCGCGAACAACTCGCGCGAACGGGGTAATTGAGTGTTGCCGACCGCCATTCGGCCACGCCTCGTCTCGGCTGACGGCCACTTCAAGCTCGACCATGCGAGTGTGAAGTCGCATCTCGCATCGAAGCACCACGACGCGTACGACCGGGCGCTCGTCGATTTCGCCGCGTCCATGAAGGGGTGGGGCGCGGCGAAGGCCAACCAGGGGATCATGACCGAGTACACGCACCCGGCGAAAGACCGCCTGGGCGTCGCTGATCCACGAGCGCGTCTCGTCGACATGGACACCGACGGCGTCGACGTCGAGGTCCTCTACAGCGAGGTGAGCGGGTTCCGCTACCTCTACCTACTGGGCGAGGGCGGCGGCACCGCAGCCATTCGGGCCTTCAACCTCGCACTGGGGGAGTTCGCATCGGTCGACCCCGAACGACTTATCGTCTCGTATCAGGTGCCGGTCCACGACATCGGCTTCGCGGTCGACGAGGTGCTGCGCATCGCCGCGACGGGCGGCCGCTCGCTGCAACTTCCTGTGTTCCCCACAGAGCTTGGGGTGCCCGACTACTACCACTCGCGCTATGACCCGCTGTGGTCGGTCATCAGCGAGACCGGATTACCTATCTGTCTGCATATCGGCATGAACCGCGCGCTCGACGACCTCGCGTTCCGCGATCCCACACCGCAGAACGGAATAACGGTTCCGGTGATCGCCATGTCGACGGCCGAGGCCATGGGCATGTGGGTCATGGGTGGGGTGCTCGAACGATTCTCCGACCTGAAGCTGGTGTTCGTCGAGCCAGGGCTCGGCTGGGTCGCCTGGTGGCTCCACATCATCGACGACATGGTCACCCGGCAGGGCTACCAGTACCCATCCCTCCGCGAGCTCCCGAGCACCTACTACTACCGCAACATCCACCTGACCTACATTGACGAGCCTGACGCGATCCAGCGGTTGCGCGACCGGCTCGGCGTGCGCAACATCATGTGGTCGAACGACTACCCGCACCCGGTGTCGAGTTGGCCCAACTCGCATGCGCTCGTCAGCGAGCAGTTCGTCGGCGTACCCGATGCGGAGCGTGATTTGATCGTGCGTGACAACGCGCGCCGTGTGTGGAACCTCTGACCTCTCGAGGAGTGATGGAATGACCAAGCTCATCTCGGCCGATTCGCACGTGGCGATCAAGCTCGAAGACATTCGCGCCCGCGTTCCGAAGGCGCTGCAAGATTCGTTCGACGACGCGATCGCGGCAAACACTGCGGCCGACAACGCCATGCGCGGCGGGCGAATCCTCTCGCTCGAGTCCTGGGACATGGAGGCCATGCGCGATCCCGGTTATCACGACCCGGTGGCGCGCCTCGCGGCCATGGACCGCGACGGCGTGTGGGCCGAGGTTCTCTACAGCGAAGTCAGCGCGTTCCGGCATTTCGGTCTCGTGCAGGGCGACTGGCGCCCGATCGCTCGCGGGTTCACCGATCTGCTCACCGAGTTCGCGGCTCACGATCCGGACCGGCTCGCCGTGAGCTACCAGGTACCCATCGTCGACATCGAGTACGCAACCGCCGAGGTGCTGCGGCTCGCGGCGCTCGGGGCGCGATCTATCCATCTTCCGAACCATCCGAGCGAGCTCGGCCTGCCCGAGTACCACGAGACGTCCTACGACCCCCTGTGGTCGGTGCTCTCCGAGACCGGCATCGCAATCACGCATCACCTGGGCAACCGGCCCTACCTGTTTGACCTGTTGCGGCGCGACCCCACGCCGCAGGCGGCGATCTTCACGTCGATGCCGGCGTTCGCACTCGCCGAGCCATTGGCCTGGTGGATCCTCACCGGCACGCTCGAGCGCTTTCCTCTGCTGAAGATCGTCTTCGTCGAACCGAACCTCTACTGGATCCCGGGATTCCTCCAGGGTCTCGACCGCAAGGCCGACGGCCGCTACGACCTCCCGGGCCTCACTATGAAGCCCAGTGAGTACTGGCACCGCAACATGGCAGCCACGTTCCTCGACGACGAGATCGGCCTGTCGCTTCGCCACCTCATCGGGGTCGAGAACATCCTGTGGTCGACCGACTTCCCGCACCCCGCGACCTCGTGGCCGCATTCACGCGAGGTCGTCGAGCGTCAGTTCAAGGGGATCTCCGCCGTCGAGCGCGACCTCATGGTGCACGACAACGCGGCGCGCCTCTACAACCTGTGACCGACCTCGCAACTGGTAGTTCCAAGGCGCGGCGGGCCGCGCTCTGGAACTACCAGTTGCGTCCGTTGGTCAGTCGGCGAGCCAGTCGGCGAGGGATGCGTCTTCCCAGTCGTCGGGGCCGTAGACCGTGCGGGGCAAGGGGGTCATGACGTGTGTGTCGCCACCGACGACGTACTGGGCCGAAAGACGTTCCCAGGCGACGATGCGGTCGTCGACATCGCCTTCGTCGCATAACCCGCGTGTGGTGTCACGGTTTTGGCGCAACCGGACCTGATCGGCAATCGACGTAGCCCACACCATGATCACTTCGTGTTGATTCGACATGACCTCGTACAAGCCGGTTGGTCGATGTCCGTAGTCGGCCATCATCGGCACGCGTTGCTCGTTCACCGCCGCCAAGAAGTCGAGCGCGCTGCCGGGACGCACGGTGAGGATCTCGTTCACGAACAATGTGCCCCGGACGCCGGCTGACGCGATCTCCTCGGTGGTCGGGCTACCGGGTACACCACCGCACAAGCGATCGAAGCCGCCGGATCGCCACTTCGCTGCCTCGTCCCACCACTCGCCATAGAAGGCCTTGCGGCGCTTGAGGTTCATGCGGTCGACGTTCGAGGCCCAACCCTTCCAGCCGCGCGAGCCGATGTCCCAGATGTTTATGACCTGTGGCCAACGGCCGCCACCCGCGGCGCACACATAGAAGCTGCCTTGAAGCCCGAACATCTCGGGCATGCGCAGCACCGGGTCCTTCCACAGGTGTTCCATGTAGTCGTATTGGCCTTGGCCGACGACATCGACGACCTCGTACAGGTACAGGTTGCGTGCGGTCATCGTGACTCCTCAGCACCGATCGAGGACGGCTGTTCTTCGAACGTCTCGCCGACGAGCTCTTCGCTGAGGGCCCAAAGGCGCCGGGCGCTCTCGGGGTCGCGGGCCCACGGGGCATGCGTGGTGCAGATCGCGCAGTCGGCGAGGTATGTGCCCCCGTGGCCCTGGAGCTCGGCCGCGGTCGCCGCCCACACGGTGGTGGCCGCTCCTTGCTCGATGGACTTGTACGTGGCCGGCGCCCCCGATGACACGACGGACTCTGCGATGCGCGAGCGCAACAACTTCATGTCGTCGCGCGTCATGTACCGCCCGAGCTCGGTGACGATCATGCCGGGGTGCACCGCAAATGACTGCACCCCGAGCGGGGCGAGCCGGCGTTCGAGCTCGACCGTGAACAAGATGTTCGCAGTCTTTGCCTGCCCGTACGATTCGAACTTGTCGTAGGGACGGTCGCGATAATTGGGATCGTCCCAGATGATGTCGGACGAGCCATGCCCGCCTGAGCTGAGGTTGATGATCCGCGCCGGTGCGCCCGCCACCACCGCCGCCAACAGATGGTTCGTGAAGACGAAGTGACCGAGGTGGTTTGTACCGAACTGCAGCTCGAAGCCTTCGGCTGTTCGTTCGAACGGCGTGTACATCACCCCCGCGTTGTTAATGAGCAGGTCAATGGCTGGGTGCGCCTCGCGAATAGCGTGGGCCGCCTCGCGGGCGCTGGCCAGCGACGTCAGGTCGAGCTCGACGTGCGACACGTTCGCGTCGGGATGTCGCACGCGGATCTTGTCGATCGCGCCACGGTGCTTCTCGGCGTTTCGTCCTGCGAGCACGACTGTGGCGCCGATCGACGCAAGCGCGCGTGCTGTCTCGAGGCCGATGCCGGTGGACGCGCCAGTAATGACGACGACCGCGTCGCGTCGGTCGAGGCCGGCGATCACGTCGTCGGTGGCTGTGTCGAATCCAAGTGTCATGTAGTTCTCCGGTCGATGGGCCGGCGACGGGCGTCGCTCAGCGAAATGCGGGAATGACCTCGTCCACGAGTAGCCGCTGATTTTCGGCTACGTGATCGTCGGGGCAGGCGGACGCGAAGAACACCGTGCGTGCACCGGCGTCGACGTACTCGGCGAGTCGGGCCCGACAGTCCTCCGGCGTACCAACAAGGGTGTACCGACCGGCCTTCGCCCGGAAGTCCTGCGCATACGTGGCACCGAGGCGCGCGACCGCGTAATCGATGGCTGTGTCGCGATCTGCGTGAACACACGTGAAGATGTAGATCGCCGGTCGAACATCGGCCGGCGAGCGGCCAAGCTCACTGCAGTGCTCGGCGATCTTCGCGAGCGAGTCGCGGAGCATGTCGGGGGAGTACATGTAAGGCATCCATCCGTCTCCGAAACGTGCGGCGCGGCGCATGGCCGCGTCGCGTCGACCGGAGATCCACAACGGCGGATGCGGCATGCTCACCGGACGCGGCGCGATGGTGATGTCGTTGACCGTGTTGAAACGACCGTGGAACGTCACATTGGTTTCGGTCCACAGACGCTTCATCAACGCGAGCGACTCGTTGCAGCGGGCACCACGTTCGTGGACGGGCACGCCGCACGCCTCGAACTCCCGTGGGTACTCGCCGCCGATGCCGACGCCCATGACGAACCGGCCGTTCGACGCTACGTCGAGGGCCGCCGCGAGCTTGGCCGCGAGAACCGCCGGGTACAGCGGCAGCACGGTGACCGCCGACAGCAGTTTGATGCGGGAGGTCGCTCCCGCGGCCACCGACAACGACACGAAGTTGTTCGGCGTCGGGACATGGAACGCGACGTGCTCACCCGATCCGACATAGTCGAACCCGAGCTCCTCGATGCGCTGCGCCGACGCCTCGATGCCATCGGTGCCGCGCATCGTCATGCCGAACTCGATCGGCGGCGAGGTCACGAGTGCTTCTCGTCAGGGAGCGTGAAGCTGGCCCGATCGGACTCGGCGGGTTGACGACCGGTGCGGAAGGGGCTGAGCGGCGCGTCGACCAACAAGAACCGATCGAAGGATGTGGTGAGCTCAGCCGTGTCGGTACGCCACGCCTTGAGGTCGGTATCTTTTCGCTGTGCCTTCTCGAGCTCTGCCCACTGCTCCCATGTGGGGATGGCCCACAACAAGATGACCTCGGAGTCGTCGTGCATGGCCGTCACGAACGCGCCAGCCAGTTCCCACCCGAAGCGCGCGTACACCGGGACCGCTCGGTGTTGTACGAGGTCGTCGACGTAGTGCCACGCGGTGCCGGGTTTCACCGACACCAGCTCGTGGGCGTAGCACTCGCCGCGCACGCCGTCGGCGCAGAGTTCCTCGATCGTGCGTGTCCACTCGGCTGGCAGGATCAGGCGGTCGACGCCGCTGCGTCGGAACTGAGCGGCGCGCGCCCACCACGCGGCGAGCGCCGGGTCCTGCAGCGTGGGGTGGTTGAACTCGTGACGGAACGAACTGGCCATGCCGTCCCAGCCGTCCTCTTCCCACATGTTCACCACCTCGGGCCATCGGCGCGTAGTACCGACGGTTCCCCAAACCCCGTAGCAGAGCTGATTGCGATCGCGCTGGGCCATGGGCGAGAAGTTCGCCGTCATGTGATGCATGTAGTTCGCACGGTTGTGCCCGATGATGTCGATGAACTCATGGATGTAGATCTTGTTGTTCGTCACGGCGTGTCCCCTCGGTCGGACCGGACACTAGGGCGACCAGCGGCGGCACGCGCCAAGAGCGGCCACGTGTCTTACATAGACGCGTGGCCGCTCGTCGAGTCGTGACTTCAGCGTGCGACGACGCCACCGGCACCGAATCGGAGCGGCTCACTCGCCTAGACCGCGCGCAGTATGCGTCAGGCGGTGATGCCGAATCGCCCGAGTCCGTAGCACGCGATCGCGTTGCCCCGGACGAGCTTGGTGGTTTCCTCGGGGGTGAGGTTCGTCTCGGCGATCATGCGCCGTACGACATCGACAGAGTGCGGCCACGTGCCGTTCGCGTGCGGGTAGTCGCACTCGAAGAGGATGACGTCCATCCCCACCTCGTGGCGGCTGCGCAGCCCGTGCATGTCGTCAAAGATGCAGCCGTAGACGCGATCGCGCACGTAGCTCGACGGTGGGTTGGCAAGCTCGACGCCGCCGACGTCCTCGTGCCAGACGCCGTCCATGCGTTCGAGCAGGAACGGCATCCAGCCGACCTGGCTCTCCGCGTAGGCCAGCTTGATCTTCGGGAAGCGCTCGAGCGACCGCGAGAAGACCCAGTCGCACAGCGAACCTTGCGCGTTTTGCGAGTTCAGCGACATCGACACGGCGAGCGGCGCATCGTCACTGGTGGTCGGCATGGTCGAGGACGAGCCGATGTGCATCGACACGGTGGTGTCGGTCTCTTGGCAGGCGTCCCACAACACGTCCCACTGGCCGGTGTAGAGCGAAGGGAACCCGAGCTTGAAAGGGTTCTCGGTGAACGCTATGGCGTAGCTGCCTTTTGCGGCGCAGCGCCGAACCTCGGCTGCGGCGAGCGCGGGGTCCCACAGCGGGACAAGGGTGAGCGGGATCAGCCGGCCGCGGCCTGCGCCACCGCCCCATTCGTCGATCATCCAATCGTTGTAGATTTTGAGGCAGGTGTACGCGAGGTCCTTGTCGGCCCGCTCGGCGAAGCCCTGTCCGGCGAAGCGCGGGAACGTGTTCGGGTAGTTGATCGACACCTGGACATGGTTGGCGTCCATGTCGGCGAGCCGTGCTGCTTGGTCCCAGGTTCCGGTGCGGAAGTCCTCATAGATGGCCGGGAGGTTCGCCTGCTGCTCGGGTGGCACGCCCACCGGCGCGTGGAGCAGACCGGTGGGCATGACCAGATCTTCGAACAGCCAGATGTCGCACCACTGCCCATCGGCGACGTCACGTTCGAGGCTGAGTTTGCCCCCGATGAACCCCAGCTTGGCCCGCTCGCGCGACACGTGGGGGCCGCGATCTCGCAGCGACGCCGGGAGTTCGCGGGTCCAGAGGTCGCGCGGCTCGAGGATGTGGTCATCGACGGAGATCATCCATGGCACATCGGCGGTGGTCGGCGCCACCACAGGCGCGCTGCTGGTTGTCGCGGTCATCCCGGGCCCCCTTCGTGGCGCACGGAGGTACGCCGCACGCACAATAGCGGGGGAGCACCGCACGGGCCCACCGGCTACCGGATGATCAGACCGTGGTGGTCGGACTCGTGGTGACGGTTACCTCGCTCCGGTTGATGGCCCGTTCATCCGTGCCAAGGTAGGAGGCGATTACCTTGGGGTCGTTGCGCACCTCGAGCGGGGTGCCCTCAGAGATGACGGCGCCAGCCTCGAGGCAGTAGATCCGGTCGCTGATCGACATGACCATGGGCATGTCGTGCTCAATGATGAGGATCGAGGAGCCGAGCTCCTGCTGGATCGAGCGGATCAGCGGCCCGAAGGCTTCGGTTTCCTTCTGCGCGACACCGGCCGTGGGTTCGTCGAGCAGCAGGAGCTTGGAGTCGAGTGCGATCAGCGACGCCAGCTCGACGATGCGGCGGGTGCCCGTGGACAACTCGGCCATGAGCGTGTCGGCGTAACGACCGAGGCCGAGGTAGTCGATGATCTCGTCGGCTTCCTTGCGCTTTCGTCGTTCCTGCATCGGTGAAGGCGGCAGGTAAAGCATCGACGGTATGAGCAACGACCGCGAGCGCGCCTCGAGGGCCACCATGACGGTCTCACGTGCGCTCAGCGCGCTGAACATCTTGGCGTTCTGGAACGCCCGGCCGATGCCGAGGCGGGCACGCTGATACCCCGGCTTGTCCTCGACGTGCTCGCCGAAGACTTCGATCGTGCCGGTGCAGGGCAGGAATCCGCTGACTGCGTTCATGAAGGTGGTCTTGCCCGCACCGTTGGTACCGATGAGACCGACGACCTCGCCGGGGTTGACGATGATCGACACGTGGTCGGTGGCGGGCCGGCCGAAGAACCGCACCGTGACGTCGGTGGTCCGCAAGGGCAGGACACCTTGCTTGACCTCTTTCGGGCGTGACGAGAGCTGGGACACGACCGCCCGCGCCACCTTCGGCTTCGCCTTGTAGCCGGCGCGACGCGCGATCCATCCGTAAAGCACGTCACGCAGGTTCTGCACGATCGAGATGAGCCCTCCCGGGAAGTACATCAAGATGACGAGCATCCCGATGCTCGAGGCGAATAGGTTCACCTCGTCCTGGCCCTCGAATATCGCCGGCAGGCCCTGCACGACGAACGAGCCGAGCAACGCGCCGACGACCGACGTGACACCACCGACCACCGCGATGGCCACGATGCGCAGCGACTCTTCGGGCTGGATGTACTGCGTGGTGAACGACCGGAACACCGCGGCGTAGAGCCCCCCGGCGAGCGCCGCGATGCCACCGGACACTGCGAAGGAGAGGAGCTTCGCCCGCACGGGCGACACCGTGAACGCGGCGGCGGCATTCTCGTTGTCGCGCACCGCGACGACCGAACGACCGACACCCGACCGGCGGAACATCGTGACCATGAAGGCCACCGCCACCAGGCACACCAGGGTGATCCAGTACAGCGCCGCTTTGTCGCTCACGATGTCCCAGCCGAACACGTGTCGCTTCTCCAACCGCATCGTGCCACCCGCGCCGTTGTTCAGTCGGGCGGTGTTGAACAGCCAGAACGTGCACAACAGCTGAAAACCGAGCGTGATGATCGCCAGGTTGAGTCCCTTCAACCGCAGCGCGGGAACGCCGATGACGATCGCGATGCCCACGCCCCACACCACGCCGATCAGCACGGCAATGGGATAGGGCAACTGCTGGCCGTAGTAGCCCGTGGCGTACACCCCCACGCCGACGAACGCGAACTGACCGAGCGACAGCTGACCTGCCCACCCGGTGAGCACCGTCGACGACAACGCCACGATCATGTAGATGAGCACGATTGTGTAGCGCTGGAAGTCGGCGCCCTGGTCAAGCGTGAGCCCGCGCAGGATCGCCGCGCCACCGAGGAGCACGATCACGATGCGGGTCACCCAGCGCGCAGCCGGCAAGTTGGCCAGATCACGACTTGCGCTGCGCAGCTTGGGCAGTGCCCAACCGCCTTCGTCCTTCGCGTTCGCGCCGCGCACCAACACGAGCAGGAGGAGCAGGAGGAAGACGAAGACGTATTCCGAGCCGGTGTTCTCGGAGCTGGTGTTGAGCTTGATGATCGTCTCGATCACGCCGATGCCGATACCGCCCACGAGCGCCAGCGTGAACGATTTCATCCGGCCGACCATGCCCGCGGCGAGCGCCTTCAGCAGCAAGGAAGGACCGAGCGAGTTTCCGGCGGCCGACGCCTGCTCGCTTGACAGCGGGCCGAACAGCACGGCCGAGATGGCCGACAACGCCCCGGCGAGCACCCACACTTGGGTCGACACCTTTTTCACCGATATGCCGGCCAGTGACGCCGCGCTTGGATTGTCGGCGGCGGCACGCACGTTGAGACCGAACTTGGTCCTCGTGAGAAGCCAGCCGAGGACGGCGCAGACGAGCGGTACGACGACCAACACGGAGAGCTGGTCGCCGCGGACGTCGATCGGCCCCACATTCCATGGCCTGTCGAACTTGATGATCTCGGGATAGAGAACCGACTCGCCGCGATTGCCGATCTCCGGGAGTTGGTACCCGAGAAAGATGATGAGCTGACTGACACCGAGCGTGGCCACGAAGAGCAACAGGCGTGGCTGGCTGAAGAGGCGCCGTACAACGAGCAACTCGGTCACGGCGCCGAGTGCCGCACCGGTGACGAGCGCGAGTGGTACGGCGAGTCCGAGCGGTACGCCGTACTTGTAGCTCACGAGCGTCATCAGCAACGCACCGAACGCGCCGAACTGACTCTGTGCGAAGTTGACCACTCCTGATGCCTTGTAGATGAGCACCAGGCCGAGCGCGACCATGCCGTAGGTGAGGCCCTCGATGAAGCCCCGGAATACGTACTGGGCGGTGATGTCCCAACCGCCGATGGTGACTGCGAGCACGTTCATGTCAGGCCCCCGTGCCGCTTAGGAACACCGCGTGCAGCAATTCTTCGTGATCGAGCAGTTCTCGGGCCGGGCCAGCGAACTTCACCTGACCACGCTCCATGTAGATCGCCCGATCGGCGACCGCCAGCGCGACGTTCACCGATTGCTCCACGATGAGCATGGTGAGCCCCTCGGCTTTCAACCTCTCGACAACGGACAGCAACTCCTGCACCACTACGGGCGCGAGGCCGAGCGACAGTTCGTCGATCAGCAGCAGGTCGGGCTTCAGCAACAGCGCCTTCGACAAGGCGAGCATCTGCTGCTGACCTCCAGACATCGACCCGGCTCGCTGGTCGAGTCGTTCCTCGAGAATCGGGAACACCCGGTAGGCACGCTGGAGCGCTTCGTCCCGTTCGCCGGGATCTTCGATGAGCTCGCACCAGATGTCGAGGTTCTCCTGAACCGATAACGTCGGGAACAGAGCCTCACCGCCGGGCACCTGCACCATGCCTGCGGCGACGCGTACCTCGGGTGACACGAGCGTGATCGTGCGACCGTTGAACCGCACCACGCCGCGGTCGGGCATGATCAAGCCCGAAATGGCCTTCAGTAATGTCGATTTGCCGGCACCGTTCGTGCCGAGCAATGCAACGACCTCGCCCCGCTGAACCTCGAGGTTGACATCGAAGAGCACCTGTAGTGGCCCGTAGCCGGCATCGAGGTTGCGCACCTGCAGCACGGGGATGTGCTCCGGGTCGGCCGCCATGCGCCGACGCTCCTCTTGCTCCTCGAGCAGTTCCTGCACGCTGAGCGAGATGTCGCTGCGCATGAACTGCGCGCCGTACATCACGAGCAACCCACCCAACGCTGCGGCGGGCGGAACGATGATCGTGAGTGCGGTGCGCTGACCCCACGCGTCGGAGAAGGCACCTGCGAGCAAACCACCGAAGAAGCCACCCATGAGGAAGATGTAGACGCCGACCATGGCGAACGCCTGCGCCCGCATCTTGTAGGGCACGACCGCGGCGATCGCCGGGCGGATCGTCGCGAAGGCTGCGCCCTGGAAGGCGTTCGCGAGCACCATGAACCCGATGAGCACGGTGACGTTCGTGAACCGCAGTCCGACCACGGTGAACGCGCCGTACAGCAGAACGAAGAACCCGGTGAGGCGCAAGGCCTTCGATGGGTCCTTGCGGAAGACACGGTCGCCGACGTAACCGGCAATCGGGATCGCGATGAGCTGGCCAACTTGCATTACGCCGATCATCCAGCCGCGCGTGTAGGCCCCGTAGCCGTAGTGGAAGTGGTCGTCCTGCGACGGGTTGTTGCCGAGCAACAGGCCCAGCTGCACCGGCACTGCGACCAGCGCGAATCCAAGCAGGCCGATGCCAACGATCAAGAAGTAGAACGTCCGAACCTTCTTCAAGCGCTCGAACGCCGCCGAGATGCTCACGGGCGGATCGACCACCTCGAGCACTTGGCCGAGCACGGCCTCCTGCTCGAATCGCCCACGTTGCGGATCCTTCTGCGTGAGCAGGAGCAAACCGATGAGCACCGGCAGCGCCGCGCCGAGGATGAATGCCCAACGCCAGCCCTCGTCGCCGCCCGCGATCGCGGCGATGGAGCCGGCGATGAACGGCCCGATCACGTAGCCGAGCGGCCGGCCGAGCGACTCGAGCGCGAGCATACGGGTCCGGGCCGCGATCGGGTATTGATCCGCGATGATCGTCGGTGAGATCGGGATCGTCGCCGACGCGCCGAGCCCGGTGCCGCCGCGACACAACGCCATCTGGAACGGGTTCGTGACGAGACCACCGAGCGCCGCGAAGCCGGCCCACACGATGGCCGCGACACCCACGACGTGTGTGCGGCGGAACCGGTCGGCGAG
>WLNW01000092.1 GCA_009699605.1 Actinomycetota bacterium
GAAGACGATCATCCACGGCGACACCCACGTCGGCAACCTGTTCTTCGACCACGGGACGATCGGCTTCCTCGACTGGGGCATCATCAACGTGAACACGCCCATGCGCGAGGTGAGCTACTTCATGAACATGGCCATGAACATCGAAGACCGTCGACGCAGCGACCGCGAGTTGCTCCGCCACTATCTCGACGCGCGTCGCGCCTTCGGGGCGAGCGAGATCACCTTCGACGACGCCTTTCTCGCGCACCGTGTGCATGCCGCCTACTGCGTGCCGGCAAGCTGCCAAGTCGTGACGTTCCCGGCGAACATGTCCGAAGGCCGGCGCGTGTTCTCCGACGCGTTCCTGGCGCGGGCCGAGGCGGCCATCACCGACCTCGACGCTCGTGGCGCGCTGCGCGAAGTCGCCGGCCTGTGACGCGCCCCACCGAGGCAACCAACTTGTTCGCCGAGCCCGACCTGCCACGTCTGCACACCCGCGACTACGACGTGCGGGCCTACCGACGCGACGACACCACGATGCTCATCCGGGGCGGGGTGCGCGACGTGCTGCCGGCCGGCTTCTACGACGATGCCGATACCGAGCCGCTCACGATGCACCACATGGTCGTCGATCTTGTCGTCGACACCGCCACCCTCGAGATACTCGAGGCGACCGTTTTGTTCGAGCAGCATCCGCACCCCGCGTGCCCGAACATCGTCGATCATTACGGCCGACTCGTCGGTCTCTCGATCGCACGGGGGTTCACGCATCGCATCCGCGAGCTCTTCGGCGGCCCACGGGGTTGCAGCCACACGACTGCACTGCTCCAAGCGATGGCACCGGTGGCCATGCAGGCGTTTCTCGGCAGTCGCATCATCAAGAGCACGCCCAGCACCGGGAACTCCTTCGGCGCGAACCTGAGCTCGCCCGAGGGGCGGGCCGCGCGGGCCGAAGGCAACCGCAACACATGCCACGTGTGGTCCGACGACGGCGAGTACCTCGAGTCGATCCGCACGACGGGCGCGATCATGTTGCCGATACCGATCTCGCGGCGCCTCCGCGACCGAGGCATCGACCCTGACGCGTGGCAAGCAGCCGCCGGGACCACGCCCCCTACACATTCGAACGACGAGGAATGAAGAAGCAGCTATGACCAGCACGCAACGAGAACCACGCGTCGACGATGACCACTTCGCGGGCACCGTGGGCAACACGGTGCCCGAGTCGGTGCCCTACTGGCCCACCCCCGCCAAGGCGCCTTCCGGCGCGCCGAACGTGGTGTTCGTGGTGCTCGACGATGTCGGCTTCTCCGACCTTGGCTGCTACGGCAGCGAGATCCAGACCAAGGCCATGGATCGTCTCGCGTCACGCGGCGTGCGGTTCAACAACTTCCACACCACCGCTTTGTGCTCACCCACGCGAGCGGCACTGCTGACCGGACGCAATCACCACAGCGTGGGCATGGGCATCGTGGCCAACTGGGACACCGGCTTCCCGGGCTTTCGTGGTCGCGTCACCCCACGCGCCGCGACTTTGGCCGAGATGCTCCACCCGCAGGGCTACAACGCGTACGCGGTGGGAAAGTGGCACCTCGTCCCTACCGACACGATGACTTCCACCGGCCCGTACGACCACTGGCCGTTGCAACGAGGTTTCGACCGGTACTACGGCTTCCTCGACGGCGGAACCGACCACTGGTCGCCCGATCTCGTGAAGGACAACCACCCGATCGACCCACCGCGCACCGAGGGCTACCACCTCAGCGCCGACCTGGCGGATCGCGCGATCGATCTCGTACGCGATCACCGGTCGGTACATCCCGAGAAGCCGTTCTTCCTCTACTTCTGCTTCGGCGCGGGCCACTACCCACTGCATGCACCAGCCGACTACCTCCAGAAGTACCGCGGCCGATACGACGCCGGCTGGGACGTGCTTCGCACCGAACGACTGGCGCGCCAGATCGAATTGGGGATCGTGCCCGAAGGCACCGAACTCGCGCCACGTAACGCCGATGCGCGTCCGTGGGCTGAGCTCAACGAGGCCGAGCGGCTGGTCTCGGCGCGCCTCATGGAGGCCTATGCCGGTTTTCTTGATCACGCTGACACGCAACTGGGCCGACTGCTCGACACGCTCGACGACACCGGCGCATCGGACAACACGATCTTCGTGCTCCTCTCCGACAACGGCGCGTCGGGCGAAGGTGGTGCGCACGGCTCGCTGAACTACATGGGCTACACGAACGGCATCCCGTCTCCATCGGCCGAGGAACTCGCGTTGCGGATCGACGAAATCGGTGGCCCGACGACCAGCCCCATGTACGCATCGGGTTGGGCCATGGCGTCGAACACACCGCTAAAGCGCTACAAGGGCACCACACATGCCGGCGGCATCCGGGATCCGCTCATCATCGCGTGGCCGCGCGGCCTCGACATCGAGGCGGGCACCATCCGCGCGCAGTATCACCACGTCAGCGACATCGTGCCCACGGTGCTCGAGTTGCTCGGCCTCGAAGCACCCGCCGTCGTGCGGGGCGTCGAGCAGATGCCGGTCGAAGGCACGAGCATTGCGTCCTCGCTCCGCTCCCCTGACGCGCCTACGCCGAAGAAGCAGCAGTACTACGAGATGTTCGGGCGGCGAGCCATCTGGCAGGACGGGTGGAAGGCCGTGGCGTTCCATGCGCAAGGCGAAGACTTCGCATCCGATTCGTGGGAGCTCTACGACACCGACAACGACTTCGCGGAGCTGCACGACCTGGCCGAGAGCGAGCCCGAACGACTCGCACAGCTCGTCGAGCAATGGTGGATCGAGGCCAGGCGCTACAACGTTCTGCCACTCGACGACCGGGTCATGGAACGCTTCCTCGTGCCGAAGCCCAAGCCCATCACCGAGCGAGATCGCTTCGTGTACTACCGCGGGCTGCGGGTGCCGTCGTACGGATCGCCCGACATCAAAGACGTGTCGTACACCATCACGGCCCGTGTCGACTGCACGGGCCTCGACGTACAGGCAGGGCAAGCCGACGGCGTATTGGTATGCCTGGGCGACCGGTTCTGTGGCTACACGCTGTTCGTGAAGGGTGGTCACCTGGTGCACGACTACAACACGGCCGGCACGCACTACGTCGCGCGCAGCACGACACCGATTCCCTCGGGTCCCGCCACCCTCGCCTACACGTTCACCAAGAGCGGCGCGGTGAAGGGCACCGGCGTGGTCACCATCAACGGCGCGTCCGCTGGATCTGTCGACCTCGCACGAACGCTCGGCATGCACCTGTCACCGTCGGGCCTCACGGTCGGCTATGGACCGTTGTCGCCGGTAAGTCCGGAGTACGACGCACCGTTCCCCTTCGGGGGCGAGTTGTTCGACGTGGTGTTCGAACTGGGCAACGACCGTGCGGAAGCGCCGACCAACGCCTACCTCGACTGAGGACCACATGCCGATACATCGCCTCAACCACGCCGTGCTCTACGTCCGAGATGCCACGAGGTCGGCCGCGTTCTACATCGAGCAGCTGGGCTTCCGTCGGGTCGGCGCGTACGACTCGCCGGCCGGTGTCTTCCTGCAGGCCGAGGGTTCGACGAACGACCACGATCTGGCGCTGTTCACGATCGGGGCGGCCGCGACCGAGTCGATGGCCGGCCGCGGCGAAGTCGGGCTGTACCACCTGTCATGGGAGGTCGACACCCTCGCAGACCTCGCGCGCTTCGCCGAGCGGTTGCAGGCCATCGGTTCCCTCGTCGGTGCCACGAACCACGGCACCACCCGCTCGCTCTACGCGAAGGATCCCGACGGGCTCGAGTTCGAGCTCACCTGGGTGGTGCCTGCGGCCCTTCTCACCGGTGTCGACAAGCCGGGCATCGCGCCGCTCGATCTCCCGCACGAGATCGAGCGCTTCGGCGCCGACACGTTGGGCGGCGTCGGCATCTCGCGTCCGGCGCCGACCGTCTGAATCAGCCCCTCGGTCCCGCCGCGGCAACCTCGCGGATGGTCGCCTGGGGCCGATACGGGGGCCTTACGAACGTCGAAGCTTGTCGGGCGTCGCGACGCGAGCGGCGATGCGCCATCCGTTGGCCGTGCGTACGAGGTCGTCGGCGTAGACTCCGGTGCCGGTAAGACCATCGTCGCGGACGGTGACCCACTTCGATACCACGCGCGCAGTGTCCTCGGTTGCCTCGAGCACGACCACCGAAGTGCTGTGGTGCGCCAATGGGTGGTTCATCGTCTCGCCGTAGAGCACGCGCAGCTCGGCGTCGCCCCGGTGCGTGTCGTAGAGAGCGGTCACCGTCATCGATCCGTCGTCCGCGAACACGTCGAGCAGCGAATCCCATCGCTTGTCATCGACGATGTGGCAGTAGCGCGCCAGCAACTGCGCGATGGCGCTGTAGTCCGACGGATCGATGCGTTCGTTGCCCATGGCCACACCCTACGCACTCAGGTCGCCGCCCAGCTGCGCTGCAACGGCGCTCGCCTCGATACACACGCAACTTCATGTGAGGGCACCCGGGATACGGTGATGTCCGGCGGTGTTCGCACTGCGGGAACCATCATGACTGACTCACACGCCCGGTCCAACCGACTGCGCCTCGCTCTCGCCATCAACTTGGTGATCGTGGCGGTGCAGGTCGTGCTCGGCTTCGTCGCCGACTCGCTCGGTCTCCTGTCCGACGCGGCGCACAACCTGACCGACGTCGCAGGGCTGGGGCTCGCCGTCTACGCAGTGCAGCTCACCCGTCGCCCGGCCACGAGTCGGCGTTCGTTCGGTTGGCACCGCGGCACCATCCTGGCCGCGCAGGCCAACGCGGCGATGATCCTCGCGCTCACCGTGTGGATCCTGATCGAAGGCGTCCGCCGCCTGCTCGACCCCCACGCCGTCGATGGCGGGATCGTGGTCGTCGTCGCAAGCGTCGCGTTCGTCGCGAACACGCTTGCCGTGCTGGCCGTACGCGACCCACATGACCACACCCATGCGAGCGTCCAGGCGCTGGCGCACGACCACGATCATGACGGCGCGATGAACCCCGATCTGAACATGCAGGCCGCGATGCTGCACCTCGTATCCGACGCGGCCGCATCGCTCGGCGTGGTGGTCGTCGGTGTCGTGATCCTGCTCACCGACGGCTGGTACTGGCTCGACCCTGCGGTGTCCATCGCCATCGGGCTCTCGATCGGATGGCACGCGTGGCGTCTGCTCCGCTCATCGAACGCGGTCCTACTCGAGGGCACACCCGACGGCCTCGACCCGGTGGCGCTGCAAGCCACGATGCTCACCGTCGACGGCGTCGACTCGGTCCACGACCTGCACGTGTGGTCCATCGCTTCCAACCTCACCGCGCTGTCGGCGCATCTGGTCGTACGCGATCACCACACCCTTGCCGAGGCGCAACAAGTGGCTGCCTCGGTGCGCGATGTCCTCGCCCAGCGTTATGGCATTGCCCATTCCACGCTCGAACTCGAAGACTCGGCGTGCGACGAGAACGGCCTGCACTGCGACTTCGGTGTGCCCCGCGACCGACACGCGGAACACGGCTGACCAGCGACCCGATGACATGGCCCCGGAACGCGACTGAGCATCCGGGCGTGCGCAGCGAGGCTGGCTGCGACATCATCGCGGACGATTCCCACGACTCGGAGCTCGCATGCCACTCGGACCGCTCGATGAGTACCTCGCCCATCAGACCTCGGACACGATCGACCACGTCGCCCCATCCGACCGAAACTTCTATGACCGGTATTACTTCAACATGCATTCGAGCAGCGACGAACTGTTCGTGATCATGGGCCTCGGCCAATACCCGAACCTCGGGGTTACCGATGCATTCATCACCGTGTCGATCGGCACGGAGCAACACACGGTGCGCGCCTCGCGCGAGCTTGGTCACGACCGCATGGACACGGCTGTCGGCCCGTTGCGCGTCGAGGTCCTCGAAGGACTCCGCCGGCTCCGTGTGGTGTGCGACGAGAACGAGTGGGGGGTCTGCGCCGATCTCACGTTCAACGGCACGGTCGACGCGCTCGAGGAGCCGCGGACCTTCAGCCGGCAATACGGCAGGGTCATCCAAGACGTCACCCGATACGCACAGGTCGGCGTATGGGAAGGCACGATCACGGCCGCCGGCCGGACATTCGCAGTGACGCCCGACCGCTGGAAAGGCGTACGCGATCGGTCGTGGGGGGTTCGTCCGGTCGGTGAGCGCGAAGCGCCGGGCATCCGGTCACGCCAGTCGCGCGACGGGTACGGGTTCCGTCACGACTGGGTGCCGATGCAGTTCGACGATCACATGCTCAAGGTGCAGGTCGACCAGGACGCGGATGGTCAGCGGCACGTCGAGGAATCGATGCGAGTCTGGAACTCCGACCTCAAACGGGAAATCGATCATCTGGGTCGGCCCCAGATCGACATCGACTACATGCCGGGCACCCGCGAGATGAGACGGGCAACCGTGACCGTGCCCGATCCGAGCGGCGAAGCGATCGTGGTCACCAACACGCCCCTACGGACCCTGTACCTGGCTGCCGGGTCGGGCTATGTGCCCGACAGCGATTGGGGCCACGGCATGTACCAGGGCGAACTCAAGGTCGAGGGCCTCGTGCACGACCTCAGCGATCCCGAAGTCCGGCGACGGTACGCCATCTTGAACGAGACGCTCTGCCGGTTCGAGACGTCCACCGGTGCGATTGGCTACGGCATGCACGAGAACATGCTCGTGGGTATCCACCGGCCCTCGGGCTTTGGTACGGCTGCGACCATGGCGCCCTGATCGGCAGCGCAAGGGTGGTTCGGCCCATGGCGTAATGCGATCATCCGGTCGATACTGGTGTCGTCGGTGCTGCCGCACAAAGGTTCGCCGGCCGCCTCCCGATTTGTCGGGCCGGACTCACCCGCCAGGGTTCGGCCCGGCAAGCTCTTCGGCGTGCGATGATCCGTCGATGGACAACTTCTCGCATCGGTACGGTCCGTGGGCCGTGGTGGCGGGTGCCTCGAACGGCATAGGTCTCGGCTTTGCGCGGCAGTTCGCCGCTCGCGGCGTGAACGTGGTGCTCGCGTCGCGCAACGAGGCCGCACTGCGGACAGAGGCCGAAGCGATCGAGTCCGAGCACGGTGTCGCTACTCGCGTCTGCGTGACCGACCTCACCGCCGCCGACGGCCCGGCCACCATCATCGACGCCACGGCCGACCTCGACGTGGGTGCAGTCGTCTACAACGCCGGAGCGGTGCATGGCGCCGGCCTGTTCCACGAAGGCCCGCTGGACGAAGCGCTGTTCCTCGTCGATCTCAACTGCCGTGGGCCCGTAGTGCTCGCCCACCACTTCGCTCGCCGCTTCGTGGCCCGTGGCCGCGGTGGGATCGTGCTCATGTCGTCGATGGCGGCGCTGGCCGGCAGTGCGTACGTGGCCACCTACTCGGCCTCGAAGGCGTTCGACATCAACCTGGCCGAAGGTCTCGCCATCGAACTACGACCCCGCGGGGTGGATGCGATGGCCGTCGTCGCGGGCGCCACGCGTACACCGGCGTTGCTCGCATCAGGGGCCACCGTCGACGAGTCGGTGTACTCGCTCATGGAGCCCGATGATGTCGCGCGCGGCGCGCTCGACGCACTGGGCACCACCTCGCTATGGGTCGCCGGCCCGGGCAACCAGTTGGCGTACGACGCGATGCGGACCTTGCCCCGAAGCGACGTGTCGTTGTTCATGAGCCAGGGCTCGGCGTCGCTCTACGACCTACCGCTGCTTTGACGGGCGCGTCGCGCCCACCGAACATGTCTGTAAAGCGCACGGTGAGCGACCCGCTGGCTGCGACCAACGCGACGGACCAGCACACCGAGGCGTTCGTCGTCGCTCGAGCCCTCGGCGCCGAAACGCCGGTTGGTCCGACCCGATCACTCGTCGTCGTTGGTGAGCACGGGGAGCGGTCCGAGCAGCGGTGCCTCGAGGATGCCGACGAGGACGTCAGTCAGGTTTGCGGCGAAGGTGGGCTCGTCGAGCTCGACGGGACGGCGGCCCGACTCGACCAGGCGAGCACGCTCGGCGAGGGCCACGGTCATGAGCATGATGAGCTCGATGACCCGCTCGCGGCGGATGGCCAAAGGCAGCGCAGCCGGCCGTTCCTCAAGGCGGCTGAGGATCTCGATCAGGTTCGCGCCGGTACCGGGGTTGGGCTCGCGCCACGTGTTGAACCGTGACGACAGCTGCGCCACGATCCTGAGGTAGTCACGCCCTTCGGCGCTCGACACGTGCGCGGCATAGGGCACGACCAGAGCGGCGACGAGATCCCGTGTGGAAGCGGTCGGTCTCATGCCCGCGTAGAGTCGGCCCCTGGCCGCATCGGTTGACGCGTTGTGCCGTTCGAGGATCGCGTCGAGCACGCCCTCGCGAGACCCGAAGTGGTAGGTGAGCGCCGAGACGTTCCGTTGTCCGGCCGCCTCGAGTATCTCCCGTACGGTGACCTGGTAGAGCCCGCGCCGCGCGAACAAACGTTCCGCCTCGCGAAGGAGGCGTGCTCGGGTTGCGGTGCCGTCGCGTGGCACGGGCTCTACCTGAAGCGAGTCTTGCTCAGCCGAGGGCCTTCAGCGCCGAACCGGGGATGAGCGTCGGCCACTCGATGTCGGGCAGCGGATGGGCGAACGTGCCGAACTTCGGCTTGGCCTGCTCGCGGTAGTAGTCGGTGGAGTGCTTGCGGTCCTTGTCGAACTCGGGGATGACCTTGTCACCGAAGAGCTCGAGGGTGGCCAGGATTTCCTCGTGGTGCATGCCTTCGATCGGCAGGCCGAAGCACAACTGATCCATGCCGACATTGCCCCAGTTGGTGATCTGTTCGCACACTTCGTCGGGCGTGCCGATGAGCATGTAGCCGGCCTCGATGAGGCCATCGAGCAGCGCGTCGGGGTCGCCTGCCGCGAGGTCGCGCAGCTGCAGAGGCGAAGTCGGCCAGGTGATCGCGTCCTGGGACTTCGGCATGGTGTCGTGGTAGAGGTTCACCATAGTCACGAGGTAGCCGCGGCCGTTGCGCAACGCAATGTTGCGCGCCTCCTCGCGGGTTTCGCAGCAGATCACGGAGTTGGTGATCATCATGTTGTCGTTCTTGAACTGGCCGATCGGCTCAGTGCAGTTCGCGATGCCTTCCTTGTACGCGTCGATGCGGTCGCGCAGCGCATAGATCGGTTCGAAGTTGAAGGCGATCGCACCGATGCCGAGCTCGCCGGCCTTGGCAAACGTGGGCGGGTTGCCTGCGGCCACCCAGATCGGCGGGTGGCCCTGGCCGTTTGGCTTGGGGAGCACGTTGTGCGGGTACGGCACCGTGAAGCTCTCACCGTGGAACTCGTAGTCGACCTGTTCCCACATACGCGGGATCTCGCGTACGACCTCGTCCCACTCGGACTTGGTGGAGTTCTTGTCCATGATGTTGAACGTGGCCATCTCGTGGCTTCCGGCGCCCCGGCCGGTGCCCCACTCGAAACGGCGGTTCGTGAAGTGATCGAGCATGGCGGCGCGCTCGGCATAGCGGACCGGGTGCTCCTTCCGCGGCGACAAGCTGTTGATGCCGCTCGAGAGGTGGATGTAGTCGGTCTGTGCGGCTACCCAACCCATGACGACCTCGGGGGCTGACATGTGGCTGTACTCGACGAGCGCGTGGTGCTCACCGAACCAGGCGTACTTCCAGTTGTGCTTGTCGGCGAAGATCGCGTATTCCGCTTCGCGGAAGAGCTCCTTATGCTCGAGCTCCGTGATGTGTGCTGCCGGGCCGGGAATGTACCCGTTGAGAAAGATGCCGAACTCCATGAAGCCTCCGGTCGGGATCTTGCTGCGTAGTAATCGTACAACTTAGAACGAGGGGGTGCCGCGCGACACAGCACTCACCCGCCGATGACACGAAGCTGGTCATCCTCCAGCGCTGGTTCGAGCGGCGGCGTGGGCCTGCGCGGCGACCGATCGGAGCTTCGGTGCCTGCGGTGGAAGCGGTCTCGGCGCAACATCTTCACCGGCTGATCAAAGCAACCCTGGCCGTGTAGGTTCGCCTTGACGCCGACGGACAGGACACACATGCGCGGGGCCATCTTCGACCACAACGGACTGGCGCTGCGCGATGACCTCGAGCTGCGCGAACCGGAGGCTGGCGAGGTCGTCGTGCGCATCCACGCAGCCGGTGTGTGCCACAGCGACAGCAAAATCTTGTCAGGTGCGACCGCATACCCCTTACCGGTCGTGCTCGGCCACGAAGGCGCCGGCGTGATCGAGGCCGTCGGGCCGGGCGTGTCGTCGGTTGGGATCGGCGATCACGTCGTGCTCCACACGTTGCGTGCGTGCGGCCTGTGTGCGGCGTGCGCTTCGGGTTTGCCCACTCGCTGTCGACAGAGTCTCGGGGTGATCGACGCGCCGTTTCGCATGGCCGGTGTTGCGGTGAATCAGTTCGCCAACACGTCGGTGTTCGTGGAACGCACGCTGGTGCGCGAGGGGCAGGTCGTGCGGATCGATGCGTCGCTCCCGATGCCCGTTGCCGCGCTCCTCGGGTGCGGAGTCATCACCGGCACCGGCGCCGTGTTCAACCGAGCCCGCGTACGACCTGGTGACTCGGTGGTGGTCGTCGGGGTCGGCGGCGTGGGTCTCAATGCGCTGCAAGCAGCGCGAATCTCGGGCGCATCACAGATCGTCGCGGTCGACACCAACGCGTCGAAAGCCCAGATCGCCCAGCAGTTCGGCGCGACCGAGTTCGTCCATGTGCGTGACAGCGTCGCTGCGGACGTGCTCGACGTCGTCCATGGCGGGGCCGATCACGTCATCGTGTGCATCGGTTCCGCGCCGCTCGTTCGCCTCGCGGTCGATCTGCTCGCGCCGGGCGGCCAGGCCGTAATCGTGGGCTTCCCGGGCGGCGGCGCGCAGGCCAGCTTCGACATGGCGACGCTGTATCAGGAGAAGTCGATCCTGGCGTGCCGCTACGGCTCCTCGAGCCCTCAACGCGACGTGCCGTTCCTCGCCCGCCTGTATGCGGAAGGACGACTGATGCTCGACGAGCTCGTCACGCGCACGATGCCACTCGAGCAGGTCAGCGACGCGTTCGCGGCCATGGCCACTGGCGATACCGACGCGCGCAGCGTCCTCATGCTCGCCTGACTACGGAGAACTTCTCGAACGGAAAGCGGCCTACCGCAGTACCTGCGGAGCGGGCGTCAGGCGTCAGGCGCAGTATCCGCGGCGACGGGTTGCGCCGTTGCGGGAGTGCCCTTCGCCGGGGGCGAGCTGGAGATCTTCAGACCGTCGATCTCGAGCTCGAGGTGGGGCTGACCGTTTGCTCCGATGATGCCACCGGGCTGGGTGGATTTGCGCTGCACCGGCATGGCGGCAGCGTACCGGCCACGATCAATCGAGCACCGACGGGTCCCGACGCAGCTCTCGGCGAACCATGGCCTCCCACAGGGAGTAGTAGCCGACCGCGTTGATGCGATCCGCGAGCATGTCACTCTGCGAGCGCGGCATGGGCACGCCGCCGCCGATGGCCTCGACCATCCATGCGTTCCGACACCGCCACTCGAGTGCCATGCAGCGGATGTACGCGTCGGCGATGCTTCGGCCCAGCACGAACACGCCGTGATGGGCCAGCAGCGCAGCCGACTTCTCGCCGATCGCGTCGGCCACCTTCTCGGCACTCTCCCATTCGCCGACGAGACCACCCCACTCCTCGTAGAGCGCGATGTCGTGGTCGACGAGCGCCGAGGTCTGGTCGTATACCGGCGGAATGCGCTTGAGGTCGGACCAGATCGTGGCATAGCGAGGGTGGTTGTGGACCGACACGTTCATGTCGTGGCGCCGCCGGTGCAGTGCAAGGTGCATCCGCAACGCTCGACTGGCCGACCAACGGTCACCCTCGAGCACGTTCCCATCGGCATCGATGCGCATGATGTCGGAGGTGCGCACGTCGTCCCACGGGACCTCGAACGGGTTCACGAGGAACGTGCCGTCAGGTTGTACGTAGGCGATGTGACCAGCGATGTGATCGTCGTAGCCCTCGCGATGAAGCGCTCGGGCGAGCAACGCCACTTCGGCCTGCGGGGTCAGCGGCGGCGTGAGGTCGGGCGCGTTCATCGGGTCACCGATGTTCTTCAGCTTCACGCTGCGCATGGGGCGCTCCTCCAAGGTCGACATCGCTTCACAGTAACGTCTCCTCGATGTTCGATGAGCCGGCCGACCTGCTGCGCACGAGGCCCGACCAGTTGCCGCTTTGGCATCTCGTCGAGGCGCGAGCCGCGTTGCGCCCGCACGACCTACTCGCGGTCGACAGTGACGGGCGCCGCATGACCTTCGGCGAATACCACACGGCGTGCCTCGCCGCGGCGGCAGCGCTGCAGTTACGGGGGGTGCGCCGCGAGACACGAGTCGCCTGGATGCTGCCTACGCGACTCGAAGCGCTGGTGCTCGCCGGCGCACTTGCGCGCCTCGGTGCCGTGCAGATCCCGCTGATCCCCATCCTCCGCGACCGCGAGGTCGCCTTCATCCTGGCGCAGACCCGAGCGGAGCTGCTCGTGTGCCCCGGACCATGGCGTGGCTACGACTACCCGGCGCTCGCCCATCGTGTGATCGAGATCGTTCCGCAATCGGTCGCGTTGATCGTCGCGGATCGGGAGCTGCCCGAGGCCGACCCGGCCGTTCTCGTGTCGTTCGAACCCCCGACCGCGAGCACGGTGCGCTGGATCTTCTACACGTCTGGCACGACCGCGAACCCCAAAGGGGTTCTGCACACCGACCGTTCGGTGGCCGCGTGCGCGCACCGCATGAACATCCGCTTCGACGCGCGGTCCGACGACCGAAACGCGTTGGTGTTCCCGGTGACCCACATCGGGGGAATCGCATTCCTGCTCGGCGGGCTCATGGCCGGGCACGCCCACATCCTCGTCGAGACGTTCCAGGCCGAGGCCTCGTGTGCGTTGATGGCGCGCGAAGGGGTGACCATGGCCGGCGCAGGGCCCGTCTTCTGGATGACCTACGTCGACGAGCAGCGCAAGCACCCCGATCGAA
>WLNW01000093.1 GCA_009699605.1 Actinomycetota bacterium
ATGGCGAGCCAGCCAAGACGCTCTCGACTATCGAGTCGCTGTGCCGGTCGTTCGCGCAGTGGGGTCTCACCCGGAACGACTGCATCGTCGCCGTGGGCGGTGGCGTGGTCACCGACGTCGCCGGGTTCGCCGCGTCGGCCTATCACCGCGGCATCCGGTACGTGTCGGTACCCACCACACTGCTCGGCATGGTCGACGCGGCCATCGGCGGCAAGACGGGCGTCAACCTGCCCGAGGGCAAGAATCTGGTAGGCGCGTTCTGGCAACCGTCGGCGGTGCTCTGCGACACCGAGACCCTCGCCACGTTGCCGCCGCGTGAATACCGATGCGGATTGGGCGAGATGGCGAAGTACCACTTCCTGACCGGCGACGATCTGGGTGCGCTCGACCTCGACGCACGCGTGGCTCGGTGCGTCGAGATCAAAGCCGAGGTGGTCTCGAGCGACGAACGCGAGGGTGGGCGTCGAGCGATCTTGAACTATGGCCACACGCTTGCGCACGCCATCGAGATCGTGGGCGACTACAGCCTCCGCCACGGCGAGGCGGTCGGTGTCGGCTTGGTTTATGCGGCCGAGGTTGCCGCGCGACTCGGCCGCATTGACGCCGCACGCGTTGCGCAGCACCGCGCGGTGGTGTCGGGGTACGACCTGTCGACCACCGTGCCCGTCGAACTTGCCACCGAGGACCTGATCGCGTTGTTCGCTCGTGACAAGAAAGCGCTCGACGGGGTCACGTTCGTGCTCGACGGGCCGAATGGAGTCGAAACGGTCACCGGCGTCGCGCCGGAGATCCTGCGCGACGCGATGGAGGCAACGCGATGAGCACCGAGGCCGCAATGAGCACCGACGCAACGGCATCACGCGGCGTCATCGCACTCCTGCACGGGCCGAATCTGAACCTGCTCGGTGACCGTGAGCCCGAGATCTACGGCACGACCACGCTGGCCGACCACATCGCGACCGCTCGCGAGACCGCTGAGCGCCTCGGGTTCTCGCTCGAGGACCAACAATCGAACCAAGAAGGCGTGCTCGTCGACGCGATCCACGCGGCACGTGGTCGGTGCGTCGCCATCATCATCAACCCCGGCGCGTTCACCCACTACTCGTGGGCTATCCACGACGCGCTCGGCGCGTTCGACGGCGTGGTGGTCGAGCTGCACCTTTCGAACCCGAACGCACGCGAGCCTTGGCGCCACACGTCGGTCGTCGCGCCGGTCGCCACCGGAACAATCGCGGGGTTCGGCGCGCACGGTTACCCGCTTGCGGTCTACGCGGTGGGTCGGGCACTGGGTGCCGTGACGCTCGGTGGATGACGGCCTGATCGGCGCGTCCGATATCGCGGCAGCGCTCGCGGCCACCCCGTGCGATGTGGCGGCGCGCATCTCGCGCCTGGTCGGGCTGCTCGAGGCCGCGGGCTGTGACGCGTTGGTTGTCACCAACCTCCGCAACATCCGCTACCTCACCGGATTCTCCGGCAGCGCCGCACAGCTTGTGGTGCATGCGAACGGGGCGACGCTGTGCACCGACGGCCGCTACGAATCTCAGGCACCCGTCGAGCTGCGAGACGTCGGCGTCACCGCCGTGCGGATCGAGATCACCTCCGAAGACGGCGGTGTCGCGCCTTCGGCCAAACAGGCTTTTTTCGATGCGATCCGCGCCGCGAGCAAGGAACCGCGCTCTGCCGGGGGAGTGCTGCGCGTCGGACTCGAAGCGACCTCGATCTCCTGGTCCGAGCAACGGCGCATCGCCGGCTGGATCTCCGAGCCCGGAGTCGATGGGGTCCTCGTGGCCACCGACGGTGTCATCGAGACCCTCCGGCTCGTGAAAGACCCCGGCGAGGTCGTCCGCGTCGAGCTCGCCGCCTCGATCGCCGACCTGGCCTTCGCGCAGGTGCGGGGCCGGTTGCTCGACGGGCCGACCGAATCCGAGTTCGGGCTCGAGCTCGATCTGGCCATGCGCCGTCTCGGTGCCGCCGAGCGCAGCTTTGAGACCATCGTCGCCTCCGGGCCGAACAGCGCGCTTCCGCATGCCCGGCCCGGTATGCGCCGGATCGAACGCGGTGACCTCGTGGTGATCGACTTCGGGGCGATGCTCGACAGCTACCGCAGCGACATGACCCGCACCGTCATGGTCGGGGAACCATCAGCGGTTCAGCAGCGGCTCCTCGACGTGGTCACCGCGGCGCAGGCCGCCGGCGCGAGGGCGATCGGCCCCGGTGTGGGCTGTCGAGAAGTCGACGCGGCGTGCCGTGAGGTCATCGCGTCTGCCGGATGGGCCGAGCGGTTCGTCCATGGCACCGGACACGGGGTGGGCCTCGACATCCACGAGGCTCCGTGGGTGAACAGCAGGTCTGCTGCTACGCTCGCCCCCGGTCAGGTGGTCACCGTGGAGCCAGGCGTGTACCTGCCCGGCGTGGGTGGCGTGCGCGTCGAGGACACGTTGCTCGTGACCGAGTCGGGTGCCCGCCCGCTCACCCGTGCCCCGAAGGACCCCATCCTCGTGTGAGGCCGCAGCCGCGGACCGACGAAACTGAACGCCAGAGACCCGTCGCCCAGCGCGAGGGTCATACGACGCAAGAGAGAACGATGGCAGCGATCACCACGAACGACATCAAGAACGGCATGGCCCTCGAGCTCGAGGGCGGCCTGTTCCAGATCGTCGACTTCCAGCACGTCAAGCCGGGCAAGGGCCACGCGTTCGTGCGCACCACGCTCCGCAACGTCCGTTCGGGGGCGGTCGTCGACCGCACGTTCCGGGCCGGCGAGAAGGTCGAGCGCGCGATGATCGACAACCGCGACATGAACTTCCTCTACCGCGACGGCGACGACTATGTCTTCATGGACACCGTCACCTACGACCAGTTGAACGTCACCCCCGCAGTGCTCGGCAGCGCGGGCCACTACATCGTCGATGGTTCCACGGTCGTGCTGCGCATGTTCGGCGACGAGGTCGTCGGTACCGAGCTCCCCGCTTCGGTCGAGCTCAACATCGCCGAGACCGAACCTGGCCTTCAAGGTGACCGTGTCTCGGGTGCCCGCAAACCGGCCACCCTCGAAACCGGCCTCGTCATCCAGGTCCCCTTGTTCGTCAACCCCGGCGACCGCGTCAAGGTAGATACGCGTTCGGGCGACTACATCACCCGCGCGTGAGCGACTCGTCCCGCATCGGGTCGCGTCGAGAGGCCCGCGAGACCGCGCTCGGCATCCTCTACGAGGCCGACGTACGCGAGGAGTCGGTAGCCGACGCCTTGGCGAATCAGGTGCTCGAGCCGCCGCCCTACGCAGCGGTGCTGCTTCGCGGCCTGGCCGAGCATCTCGACGACGTCGACACGCTGCTCCGGCGTTATGCGCGCGACTGGGCGCTCGAGCGCATGCCGGTCATCGACCGCAACGTGCTGCGCGTCGCCGTCTACGAACTCGCCCATCGGCCTGATGTGCCCACCGGCGCGGTGCTGTCCGAAGCGGTCGAGCTCGCGTCGCGCTACTCAACCGCCGAGTCCGGCCGATTCGTGAACGGCGTGCTGGCCAAGGTGGCACGCGAGCTGCGGCCTACCGAGGTCGCGCCCGAGCCCCCGCACGCCACCGAGATCGACGCGCCCGAGATCGACGCGCCCGAGATCGACGCGCCCGACTCCTCGGAGTAGGCGTCACCTTTCCCCACGGCGTTTGTTGCGCGAATAAGCCGCCCTACCCGGCGCGATCGCGCAAGAAACAGCATTGCGACGCCGGGCGCAGTGAGCGCGGTCGCTACCTCGTGCCGACGATGCAGCGGGCCATGCCCGGCACGCGAACCTTGCCGTTGTTCTCGAACGCTCGCACCTGCTCGATGGCGTGTTCTCCGATTCGCTCGCGCGTGGCGTCATCGACCTGCCGAAGCGCCGCGACCACCGGCGAGACGTGCTCGCTGATGACCTGCCAGTACTGGGCGGGTGATTGTGTCGTGAGCTCGACGGGGACGTCCCATTCGGCGACGTCGTGCAGGCCCGCGCGTTCGAACAGCGCGCTGACGTAGCCCGGCGCGGCGCACCGGAACATGTGCGGGCTGTTCGGGTCGGGTGGCACAGGTGGTATCTCGGTGGCGATTGACGCCATGGCGAGCGCGGTCCACGGGTTCGCGTCCGGCTTGACCCACACCGACGCGCAAAGGCGGCCGCCGGGCCTGAGCACGCGCGCGAACTCGGCGGTTGCCTTCGCCATGTCGGGGAAGAACATGTAGCCGAACCGCGCCGAGACGCTGTCGAACGTGGCGTCGTCGAACGGCAGCCCGTCGGCGCTGCACGCCTTCGTCGCGATGTTCGTGATGCCTTGCGTCACAGCTCGTCGTGCCGCGACGTCGAGCATCTCGGCCGCGAGGTCGGTCAGCACCACGCGGCCGGTAGGCATCAGCGTGGCGATGGTCAAGCCGGGCTCGCCGGTGCCCGACGCGATGTCGAGGTGGTGATGATCATCGGCGATGGCGAGACGCTCGATCATCGCCGCGCCGATCGGGCGCAACTGGTCCATGATGACCATGTCCCACTTCTCCCAGCCCGTCGACAGGCCGGCCCACGTTTCGCGCTGTGCATCTCGCACGTCATCGGCGCTCGGCATCAGACCTCCGCTCCTCGTGTTCATCGTGGTTGATGGTCTCGCGGATGATGTCCGCGTGCGCTGCGTGGCGTGCGGTCTCCTCGATCATGTGCACCGCAACCCATCGAAGGTTGCTCGCGATCATCGGCCACGCACACGGCGCGTCGAGATCGATCGTCCCGAGGATCTGCTGCGACGCAACGATCTGCTCGCGGTAGTAGGCGACCACCGACTGGACGGTGTCGTCATCGGCGAGTCGAAATCCGTTCTCGTCATCGGAGACGCCATGCAGCTTCTCGATCAACGCATGGCGCTGCAGGTCGAGGAACTCGCACAGACCCGCTCGTTCCGTCTCGGCGTACACCAGGCCATGATGCCCCCTCCGCTGCGGGCCTTTCAGGTTTCGCGAGCGTTGATGTCGAGAATCAGATGGTGGCTCCGTCCCCTCGGTTGACACGCCTCGACGACAGGGCCACCGACATGACTAACGATGAGATCGCCGCCATCTTGGCCAAGCCGTACGCGCAACAGCTGCTCAACGGACCGGAACCGGCGCGCCTCGCCTACAACGGACTCGACGGCGACCCGCGCGTGATCCCGATCGGGTTTTGGACCGAGGGCGACCGGGTGCTGATGGCCACCGTGCCGAAGGCGGCGAAGGTCTCGGCCCTGCGTCGCAACCCGAAGGTCGCCCTAACCATCGACCAGGGCGCGTTCCCGCCGAAGGTGCTGCTGATCCGGGGCACCGCCGAGGTGGAGCTGGCCGACGGGATCCCCGACGGGTACCTCGCGGCCGGCCACAACGTGATGAACGACGAGCAGTATCCGGACTGGGTGGCCGGGGTGCGCGCCCTCTATGACGACATGGTCGTCATCACGATCACCCCGACGTGGGTGAAGCTCCTCGACTTCGAGACCACCATCCCGAAGGCCGTCGAGGACCTCATCAAGGAGAAGACGGCGGCCGGCTGAGCGCGGACGAGCCGGGCGCATCGAACAAGGCGCGCAGCGTTGCCTTCGGGATCTTGCCCATGGGGGTGCGGGCGAAGTCGTCGACGAACGCCCATCGCTCGGGCACCTTGTAACGAGCCAGCAGGTTCCGGCAATAGACCACGAGATCGACCGGGTCGAGAGCCACGCCAGCCATCGGCTGTACGACCGCCACGACGCGTTCGCCGAGCCGGTCGTCGGGCACGCCCAGCACCGCACACGCCGCGACCCCCGGATGTTCGTGGAGCACTCGTTCGACCTCGGCCGGGTACACGTTCGCCCCGCCGCGGATGACAACGTCGGTCATGCGGTCTTTCACGAACACCCGGCCCATGGTGTCGATCACCCCGATGTCGCCCGTGTGCAACATGTGGGAGCGCAACGCGTGCTCGGTGGCGAGCGGCCGGTTCCAATAGCCGAGGAACGGGGTGTACACCCCGGTCCACGGTCCGGTCGTGCGGGCCCGCACGCAGATCTCGCCCTCGGTGCCGGCGTCGAGCACCCCGCCGTTCTGGTCGACGACGACCACCTCGACGGGCGCGAACGGGACCCCGCTGCAACCGGCGAGCAGCTCGTCGCCGGGCATCTCACGCGCCACTGCAGTGGGTGCTTCGGTGAGCCCGTAGCCGGTGAGCACCGGCGCGCCGAAGCGTTCGAGGAACAGCTCGCGCAGGGCGTTGGGGGTCGATGAACCGCCGCACTCGGGACGTCGCAGCGACACCAGATCGTCGACCGCCACGTCGGGGTGCCGCAGCAGGTCATGGACGATGGTGGGGGCGAAGGTCATGCGCGTGATGCGCGACTGGGCGATCCAGTCGCGCAGCCCGATCGGATCGGTACGGTCGACGCAGATGCAGGTTGTGCCCTTCGACCACGCGAACAACGGCCCGAGGATCATGAGGTTGAGCAAGGTCAGCGGTAGCACCACCCCGTGGCGCTCGTTGGGTGGGCCCGGGTCGTTGTCGCGAGCGTCCGCGCCGGGCCAGAGCATGTTGTGCTGTGAGTGCACGGCGCCCTTCGGGAAGCCGGTCGTGCCGCTCGTGTAGGCGATTGCTGCGGGTGCGTGCGGGTCGACGAGTACGAGGGGCGCACGACGGTCGTCGCGCTCGGCTGACGTGCACGCGTCGACCCAGGTTCCCGCAAGGCCCGCGAGATCGACCGTGACGCTGCGGAACGGCTCGACGCTCGAGGCGATCTCGGCGGTGGTGAGCAGCAGCATTGCGTCGCAGTCAGCGAGCATGTGCAGCTTCTCCGCCGGTGCGAGCGCGGTGTTGATGCCCACCCAGATCGCACCGAGGCGCATGGCACCGAGGAACGCGATCACCAGCTCGGGCTGGTTGGGGAGTGACGCGGCGACGCGGTCGCCCGCCCGGACCCCGAGCGCCGCAAGGGCGGCGGTCGCGACCCCGGCTGCGGCCTCCACTTCGGCGAAGGTGAACGCCCGGTGCCGCCCGACGAGCGCCTCGTGGTTGGGCCGCGCCCGCCGTGCGGTCGCGACCAGGTCGGTGACGTCGCGCGGCCCGTTCGGGATCGGCTGCGGCGCGTCGCGCACCACCAGCCCCCACTCGTGGAGCATCATCAATCACCCCCTAATCGCTTCCGGATGGGCATGAGCGTCGATCTGACACCCAAACCTTGCCAGAACGAGGGGTGGCGTAGCTAGAGTCTGTGTCTGACCGTGAAGCGGGTCCCGTGAGGCCCGAACGGACAGGATGGTGCCTCGTGGCAGAACGCGAACGACGTTTGACGCCCCCGTTCGGGGGCGTTTTTATTCCCCGCAGCGAGGTGATGAACGCCTCTGACCTGCGGCGGGCCATCAAGCGCATCGGCCACGAGATCGTCGAACGCAATCATGGCCTCGACGACGTCGTGCTGGTCGGCCTGCAGACGGGCGGGCTGCCGCTTACGTCTCGCATCGGGCACACCCTCGTCGAGATCGAAGGGGTCGAGGTGCCCATGGGCGCGCTCGACGTCGCCCTCTACCGCGACGACATCGGGTTACGCCCGGTGCTCCCCGAAGCCGTGACCGAGATCGACTTCGACATGAACGGCAAGGTCGTGGTGCTCGTCGACGATGTGCTCTTCACTGGGCGCACCGTGCGGGCCGCGCTCGACGCACTCCACGCGTATGGCCGCCCACGCGCCGTTCAACTCGCCGTCATGATCGACCGCGGTCATCGTGAACTGCCGATTCGCCCCGATTACGTGGGCAAGAACCTGCCCACGCGCCGCGACGAGATGGTCAACGTCCATGCGGACGGGGTCGACATCGGCGAAGTGCGCAAGGAAGACCGATGACCCGATGAAGCATCTGCTGTCCATCGACGACCTCGGCGGCGAATCCGGCATCGAGGAGGTGCTGCGGGTCACCGATCGCTTCGTCGAGGTGAGTGCCCGCGATATCCCCAAGGTGCCCGCGCTCCGTGGGTACACGGTGGCCTGGCTCTTCTACGAGGACTCGACGCGTACGCGCTTGTCGTTCGAGACCGCGGCGAAGCGGCTGTCGGCCGACACGATGAACTTCAGCGTGAGCTCGTCGTCGGTGAACAAAGGCGAGTCGCTCCGCGACACGGTCGAGACCATTGCCGCGATGGGCGTCGACGCAATCGTGGTGCGTCACAAGAGCGCCGGAGTTCCGTGGCAGATCGCTCGGTGGATCGATGCATCCGTGATAAACGCCGGCGACGGCTCGCACGAACATCCCACACAGGCGTTGCTCGACGCCTACACCATTCGTCACCACTTCGGCTCGCTCGAGGGTCGTCACATCGCCATCGTCGGCGACAGCAAGCACAGTCGTGTGGCCCGCAGCAACGTGAAGGCGTTCACCGCGCTCGGCGCCGAGGTCACGCTGGTCGGTCCGCAGACGCTGCTGCCACCATCGCTCGAGGGGTGGCCCGTCAACGTGAGCCACGACCTCGACGCGGTGTTGCCCACCGTCGACGTCTGCTACCTGTTGCGCATGCAGCGCGAGCGTATGACCGAGGCACTCGTGCCGAGCTTGCGCGAGTACCACACCTACTACGGCCTCGACGGGGCCCGGGCGGCGCGCATGGCGAAGGGTTCGATCATCATGCATCCCGGGCCGATGAACCGGGGGGTCGAAATCACCGCCGACGTCGCGGGGCTCGACAATGCGGTCATCACCGAACAGGTGGCAAATGGAGTTGCGGTTCGCATGGCGGTGTTGTTCCTTCTTCTCGGAAGCGGAGTCGACGTGATCGGAAGCCAATCGTGAGCGCATCGCTCACCGACAACACACAAAAGGGCACGCTTGCGATTCGCGGCGGCCGCGTTATCGACGCGACCGGCGAACGGGTTGCCGACGTGCTCATCGACGAGTCGGGACGCATCGTCGATGTCGGGCCCGATCTCACCGGTGACCGCACGCTCGACGCGACAGGTTGCGTGGTGTCACCGGGGTTCGTCGACCTCCACGTGCACTTGCGCCAGCCGGGCCGCGAGGAGGCCGAGACCATCGAGACCGGCGCCCGTGGCGCGGCGCTCGGTGGGTTCACCGCCGTCGTCGCGATGCCCAACACCGACCCCACCATGGACTGCGCGTCGGTGATCCGCGACGTGCTTGCGCTGTCGCGCGGCGTGGCATGCGATGTGTTCCCGAGCGCCGCGATAACCGTGGGTCGCAAAGGCGAGGCACTCACACCCATGGCCGAGCTCGTCGGGCTCGGCGTGAGAATGTTCACCGACGACGGCGACGGCGTGCAGGACGACCGTCTGATGCGCCGTGCGCTCGAGTACACCGTCGGGTTGGCTCCCTTCTCCGGAGGCGCCCCCATCACGCTCGCGCAGCACTGCGAGGTCAAGGCCCTGGCCGAGGGTGGCTTCATGCACGAGGGCGCATGGTCGTCGCGCCTCGGCATCCCCGGCCAACCGGCCGAGGCGGAGGTCATCATGGTGATGCGTGATATCGCACTCGCCCGCCGCACTGGTGCGCGAGTCCACTTCCAGCATGTTTCGTGTGCCGATTCCGTCGCTTTGGTGCGGGCCGCGAAGGCGCACGGCCTCCCGGTCACGGCCGAGGCGACGCCACACCACTTTTGTCTCACCGACGCCGCGTGCGCGAGTTACGACAGCGTGTTCAAGGTGCATCCTCCGTTGCGGACCGACGCGGACGTCGCGGCCATACGCGCCGGGTTGGCCGACGGCACCATCGACGCAATCGCCACCGACCACGCGCCGCACCCCCAGCACCTGAAGGAGCTGCCGTTCGACGAGGCGCCCGCGGGCATGCTCGGCCTCGAGACGGCGCTCGCCTTGGCACTCACCGAGCTCGACTTGCCGCTCGCCAAGGTTCTTGCGCTGCTGTCCTGGCAGCCGGCAGCGATCGCGAATCTCGATGCGGTGCACGGCGGCGCCATCGTCGCGGGTCGCCCGGCCAACCTCGCGATCATCGACCCCGATGTCACGTGGGTGGTGCGCGGCGATGCCATGGCGAGCAAGTCGCGCAACACCCCGTTCGAAGGCCGCACGCTTCGAGGCAAGGTGCGCCACACGGTCCTCCACGGGGAGCCGGTCGTGGTCGACGGAGAACCCACACGATGAGAACGAGAAGCATGAACGCGAAGGATTGCGTATGAGTCAGATCCGCGAGACAGCGCTGGTTCTGGCCGATGGCGAAGTGTTCGAGGGCGAGGCAATCGGGGCCGAGCCGGCCCGCGGCGCCGCAACCGGCGAGGTCGTGTTCAACACGGTCCTGTCGGGCTATCAGGAGGTGATCACCGACCCGTCCTACGCGGGCCAGATCATCACGTTCACGTATCCGCACATCGGCAACTACGGAACGGTGCCGCTCGACAACGAAGGCCGTCGTCCCTTCTGCCGCGGCGTCATCGTGCGCGAGCTTTCCCGGCGCCGCAGCAACTGGCGCAGCAACGAGGATCTCTCGGCGTTCCTCGAGCGACTCGGCGTTCCTGGCATCGCCGGGATCGACACGCGCCGCCTCACCCGCCACCTGCGCGACGTCGGAGCGATGTCGGGAGCGTTCGGCAACGCGACCGAATCCGTGCTTCTCGCCGCAGCGCGAGCCGAGCCGGGAACCAATGGGGTTGATCTCACTGCCGAGGTCACCTGTGCCCAGCCGTACACGGTCGGCGACGGGCCGTACCGTGTGGTCGCCATCGACTATGGCATCAAGTCCACGATCCTCACGCACCTGTCGCGCTTCGCCACCGTCGACGTCGTATCCGCATCGGCCACCGCGGCCGACATCCTCGGACGCAACCCGCAGGGCGTCTTCTTGTCGAACGGCCCCGGAGATCCCGGGATGGTGGCCGGCGCAACCGACACTATCGGCGCGCTGCTCGGCAACGTCCCGGTGTTCGGCATCTGCCTCGGCCATCAACTCCTGGCGCGCACGCTCGGCGGCTCGACCTTCAAGCTCAAGTTCGGCCACCACGGCGGTAACCACCCGGTGCGCAACTTGGCCTCGGGCTCGGTCGAGATCACGAGCCAGAACCACAACTTCTGCGTCGACGTCGACTCGTTGCCCACCGCCGACATCACACACCTCAACCTGAACGATCACACTGTCGAGGGCATGCGCTGTCGCGACGTGCCGGCCTTCAGCGTGCAGTACCACCCGGAGGCCGGACCCGGCCCACACGACTCCCGCTACCTCTTCGAGGAGTTCGCCACTCTCATGCAGCGAGGCCACTGAAATGCCGCGTAGAGACGACATCCATTCGATCCTGCTGATCGGTTCGGGGCCGATCGTCATCGGTCAGGCCTGTGAGTTCGACTACTCCGGAACGCAGGCGTGCCGCGTGCTTCGCGAGGAAGGGTTCCGTGTGATCCTCGCGAACTCGAACCCCGCGACCATCATGACGGACCCCGACTTCGCCGACGCGACCTACATCGAGCCGCTCGACCCCGACGTGCTCACGCGCATCATCGAGCGCGAGAAACCCGATGCATTGCTACCCACCCTCGGCGGGCAGACCGCGCTCAACCTTGCCATGGAGCTCGTGGCGCGTGGCGTGCTCGAGAAGCACGGCGTGGAGCTCATCGGGGCCAAAGCCGAGGCCATCGCGACGGCCGAGGATCGCGAGTTGTTCAAGAAAGCCATGATCGAAATCGGCCTCTCCGTGCCGCCATCGGGCGTCGCTCACGATCTCGCCGAATCAATCGAGGTGTCGAACCGCGTCGGGCTCCCGGTGGTGATCCGCCCTGCGTACATCCTCGGCGGTCTCGGAACAGGCATCGCGTCCACCCCCGAGGAACTGCTCGATCTCGCGCAACGTGGTCTCGATGCGAGCCCCATCACCGAGATCCTGATCGAGAAGTCCATCGCGGGCTGGAAAGAATACGAGCTCGAGGTCATGCGTGACAGCGCCGACAACTGCGTGATCGTCTGCTCGATCGAGAACCTTGACCCGATGGGCGTGCATACGGGCGATTCCATCACGGTCGCTCCTGTGCAAACTCTGTCCGACGTCGAATACCAACAGATGCGCGACGCCGCGTTCGCGTGCATCCGCCGCGTGGGGGTCGAGACCGGTGGCTCCAACGTGCAGTTCGCGGTCAATCCCGAGACCGGCGCGCAGGTCATCATCGAGATGAACCCGCGTGTGTCGCGTAGCTCTGCGCTGGCGTCGAAGGCCACAGGCTTTCCCATCGCGAAGATCGCGGCACGCCTCGCCGTCGGCTACACGCTCGACGAGATCGCGAACGACATCACCAAGAAGACGCCGGCGAGCTTCGAGCCCACCATGGACTACGTCGTGACCAAGGTGCCGCGTTGGGCCTTCGAGAAGTTCCCCGGTACCAGCGGCGTGCTGGGAACCCAGATGCAGTCCGTGGGCGAGGTCATGGCGATCGGGCGTACCTTCCCCGAATCCATCCAGAAGGCGTTCCGCTCGCTCGAGGCGGGTCGACTCGGGCTCAACTGCGACCCCGCCGAGCGCAAGTTCGACGAGCTCGACACCGCCGAGCTCCTCCGCCGCGCGGCGATTGGCACCCCAGATCGCACTCCGCAGCTCGAGGCACTGCTGCGGCGTGGCGTCAGCATCGACGACGTCTACGCGGCCACCAAGGTCGACCCGTGGTTCCTCGATCAGATTGCGATGCTCGGCGAGGAGCGCGTCGCGCTGCTCGAGATCGGGTTCGCCGGGATGACCTCGCGCTCCTGGCGTCGCGCGAAGCGCCTCGGCTTCAGCGACGGTCAGCTCGCGTACTTGTGGGATCTCACCGAGACTGAGGTACGCGCGGCCCGCATCGCCGCGGGTGTCGTACCCACCTACAAGACCGTCGATACGTGCGCCGCAGAGTTCGATGCCGAGACGCCGTATCACTACTCGAGCTACGAGGACGAGGACGAGGTCCGACCGAGCACCAA
>WLNW01000094.1 GCA_009699605.1 Actinomycetota bacterium
CCTCACCGATGACGACGTTGCCGATGATGCCCTCACCGATGACGACGTTGCCGATGATGCCCTGACCGAAGATGCCGCACCGGACGACGCAACTGCCGACTCCGCCCCGGAACAGCCCGGCGACTCGCCGAACTGACCGATTCCCGATCCGATCCTGTGGTGCACCACCGTGGTGCGCCACATCCCGATCTGCGCCGGTAGCGCCTCGGCGCGTCCGGTCACCCCGCACGCCCGAGCGCCGCACGGCGTGTGCACGAACCAGAGGTGAACACCAATGCCCAAGATGAAGACGCACCGAGGCGCCGCAAAGCGGTTCAAGAAGACCGGCACCGGCCGCATCCGCCGTCGTCAGGTCAACCTGCGCCACATCCTTGAGAAGAAGAGCCCGGGCCGCAAGCGTCGGCTGGCCGGCGATGCCGACCTCGCCCCCGGCGACGCTGCACGCATCAACAAGCTGCTCAACAACCACTGAGCCTCGGCTCGCACGGAATCTTCTCGTAACCCCCCGAATTCCCCCGTTCTCGAAAGGAGTCACCGATGGCCAGAGTCAAGCGCGCGGTGAACGCCAAAAAGCACCACAAAGCCGTTCTCGAAAAAGCCAAGGGCTACTACGGCAACCGCAGCCGTTCGTACCGCGCCGCCAACGAAGCGGTGATGCATGCCGGCAACTACGCGTTCCGCGATCGCCGGGCGCGCAAGGGCGAGTTCCGCTCGTTGTGGATCCAGCGCATCAACGCGGCATGCCGCCAGAACGATGTCAGCTACAGCCGGTTCATCGCCGGGCTTAAGGAAGCCGGCATCGAAGTCGACCGCAAGATCCTTGCGGATCTGGCCGTGCGCGACGCGGCGGCGTTCTCGTCGCTCGTTGCGGCGTCGCAGGCTGCACTCGGCTGATCCTGACGTCCATGGCTGGCGATGACCGCCCGAAGCCAGCATCTACTGCCGGCTTCCGTGGTGAGGTCCTCTCGGCCCGCAATCCACGTCTCGCCACACTGCGGCGCCTCTCGGGGCGCCGCAGTGCGCGAACCGACGCGGGCCGCTTCGTCATTGACGGGCCCCGCCTCGTCCACGAAGCGCTCGACGCGGGCATCGTCGTCGACGAGGTGTACGTGCCGGCCGATCAGGTCGACGTGGCTGCCGTCGTCGACCTCGAGCGCGCGCTGCGCGCCGCGAATGTCGTGGTGCACCTCGTGGCGCCCGATGTCTTCCGCAGCGTGGCGTCCACCGAGGCGCCGCAGCCTGCGATCGCCGTGGCCCGCCCGCCGGTGCGCGATGCAGCCGGCTTGCTCGCTTCGGCGAATGCGCTGCTGGTGCTCGTCGACGTGGCCGATCCGGGTAACGCGGGCACGCTCGTGCGCGTGGCCGAGGCTGCGGGCATCGGCGTGGTCGTGGCATGCGGTCAGGGCGTTGAGTGGTGGAACCCAAAGGTGGTGCGCGCCGCGGCGGGGTCGCTCTTCCGTGTCCCGGTGCTCGCCCTGGCCGATGTGCACGGCGTGCTTGCGTCGCTCCACGCCCGGGGCGTCACGACGCTCGCCACCTCGATCGACGCGGGCGCCGACTACACCGCGATCGACTACCGCATGCCTATCGCACTGCTCCTCGGCAGCGAAGCGCACGGGCTTCCCGCCGACGTGGTGGCCTCGGCGACCACC
The DNA here is from genome assembly GCA_009699605.1 of Actinomycetota bacterium. GTDB lineage: Bacteria > Actinomycetota > Acidimicrobiia > Acidimicrobiales > WLNW01 > WLNW01. The sequence continues at coordinate 1,653 of WLNW01000094.1, forward strand.
GCCGTGCGCATCCCGATGCTTGGCGCGGTCGAGTCGCTCAACGTAGCCATGGCCGGCGCCGTGTGCGCGTTCGAAATGGCGCGCCAACGCCGGGGATTATGAAACGCATCGGCAAACGCGGGCAACGGTACCCAAAACGTGAGGTGCGGATACCACACACTGAATACCCTGGCCCATCATGAACGCCGACATTGCCGATCTCCCTGCGCGCGCCGAACAGGCGGCGGGTGGGGCCACGTCACTCGACGAGATCCAGCGGGTGTCGACCGACTTTCTCGGCAAGAAGTCGGCGCTCGCCGAGGCCAAGAAGGCGCTCGGTGCTCTCGACCCCGACGCCCGACGGTCGGCTGGCCAGCTGCTGAACGAGGTGCGCGACCGCATCGAGTCGCTCCTCGATGCCCGTCGACACGAGCTTTCCCAGACGGCGCGCGTCGCACAACTCGAGACCGAACGCCTCGACCTCACCGAGATTCGCGAGCGCACGCGACTCGGACACCTGCACCTGGTCACCCAGGCCCGCGATCGTCTCGAGGACCTCTTCGTCGGCATGGGCTTCACCGTGGCCGAAGGGCCCGAGATCGAAGACGACTGGCACAACTTCGGTGCGTTGAACTTCGCCGTCGGTCACCCGGCGCGGGCCATGCAGGACACCTTCTACGTGAACTACGGCGAGCCCGAATCCACGCTGCTGCGCACGCACACGTCGCCGGTGCAGATCCGGGTGATGCAGTCGCAGTCGCCGCCCATCTACTCGATCATGCCCGGACGGGTGTTCCGCCAGGACACCGCCGATGCCACGCACATGCCAGTGTTCCATCAGATCGAAGGGCTCGTCGTCGATCGTGGTATCACTTTCGCCGACCTGGCCGGCACCCTCGAGGCGTTCACGTCCGCGTACTTCGGTCCGGGGTTCACGTCGCGGTTGCGGCCGAGCTACTTCCCCTTCACCGAGCCGTCGGCGGAGTACGACATCCGTCGTCCCGACGGCTCGTGGCTCGAGCTCGGGGGCTGCGGCATGGTGCACCCCAACGTGCTGCTCGCTGGCGGCATCGACCCCGAGGAGTACAGCGGGTTCGCGTTCGGCTTCGGCATCGATCGGCTTGCGTTGATGCGCCATGGTGTCGATGACCTCCGCGAGATGTTCATCAACGACGTCCGTTTCCTCCGGCAGTTCTGAAGTAGGGGCATCACGATGAAGGTTCTCCTTTCCTGGCTGCGCGAATTCGCGCCGATCGACGGCTCGGCCGACGAACTGTCGGAGGCGTTGTCCGATCTCGGCCTCGCGGTCGAAGACATGCAGATCCTTGGCGGCAACTTCGACGGCGTGGTCGTGGCGCGCGTGCTGGCGCTGCGACCGCACCCCCAAGCCGACAAGATCCAGCTCGTTGATGTCGACCTCGGTGACGGTGAAGCGCTGCAGATCTGCTGCGGCGCGTTCAACATGGCGGTCGGCGATCTCGTTCCGCTCGCGACGCTCGGCACGGTGATGCCGGGTGGCCTCGAGATTGCCAAGCGCAAGCTGCGGGGCGAATGGTCGAACGGGATGTTGTGCTCGGCCCGTGAGCTCGAGCTCGCGGATGACCACGCAGGGATCTTCATCCTCGACCCGTCGCTCACACCGGGCACCCCGCTGCGCGAGGCGCTCGGCCTCGAGACCGATGTGCTATTCGACCTCGACGTCACCGGCAACCGGCCCGACGCCATGTCGGTGGCCGGCGTCGCCCGTGACCTCGCGGCGCGCCTCGGTGTGCCCTTCCAGATACCCGAGCCAGTGGTCGCCGAATCGTCCAACGCCGACGCGGCCACGCGCCTCCACATCGAGGTGCTCGATCGCGACCTGTGCGGCCGCTTCCTCGCGCGGGTCATCGACGACGTGCGCATCGGGCCATCGCCCGAATGGATGCAAAAACGATTGCTTGCGCTCGGTCAGCGCCCGATCAACAACGTCGTCGACGTCTCCAACTATGTGATGTTCGAGCTCGGGCAGCCGAGTCACACGTTCGATCTCGGCAAGGTCACGGCAGGCACGTTGCGCGTCCGACGAGCCGTCGAAGGCGAGACGCTCACCACGCTCGACGGCCACGTGCGCGCGCTGCTCCCGACCGACGGCGTCATCTGCGATCGCGACGACCACCCCATCAGCCTGGCTGGCGTGATGGGCGGGCTGACCACGGAGATCGACGACCAGACCACGTCGGTGCTCCTCGAGATCGCCTGGTGGGATCCGCTGACGATCGCGCAGACCGCGAAGCGACTCGGTCTGCGTAGCGAGGCGTCCACGCGCTACGAGCGCAGTTGCGACCCCGAGCTGGCCGACCGCGCGGCGCGGCGCTTCGCCGAACTGCTCGCGCAGACCGGCGCCACGCTCGCGCCGGGCACGATCGACGTGCGCGGCAATACGCCGTCGCGCGAGCCGGTGCTGGTGCGCACCGCGCGAGTCAACGCCATCCTCGGCACCGCGCTCGACCAGGCGTCCATCGCGAGCGCGCTCGAACCGATCGGGTTCGACGTTCGGGTCACCGGCCCCGATCAGCACGTCACGATCCCCACGTTTCGCCTCGACACCACCAACGAGATCGAGATAATCGAGGAGATCGCTCGCCGTGTCGGCTTCACGGCGATCGGCAAGACCGTGCCGCGCTCGCCGCTCACGGGCACGCTGTCGACGCGTCAGACCGAACGACGCACGGTGCGGCGCACGCTCACCGGCCTCGGCATCGACGAGGTGCTTCCCCTGCCGTTCCTCGCTCCGGGCGACCTCGAGCGCGCCGGCTGCGAAGGGCATCCGATTGAGCTCACCAATCCGTTGGTGGCCGAGGAATCGGTGTTGCGTACGTCGCTGCGCGTGGGGCTGCTCAAGACGCTGGCGTACAACGCGTCGCACCGGAACCTGGGCCTGCGCATCTTCGAGGTGGGCCACGTCTACGCACACCCCAAGAGGGAACAGCGCCTGCCCGATGAGCGCGAGGTGCTGGCCGTGGCGCTCGGCGGCCGCGAGGCGTCGGCCGCGATCGACGTGTGGAGCGCGCTCGTAGATGCGTTCGCGCTGAAGAAGGACCGCATGGTTCAGACGACCGCCAGCGGGCTGCATCCGTCGCGCACCGCGCTCATCGAAGTGGCTGGCACGATCGTGGGTGCCCTGGGCGAGATCGACCCCGCCGTGTGCGAGTCGTTCGGAGTGCCCGAGCGGGTGGCATGGCTCGAGGTTGACCTCGACGTGCTGCTCGGTCTGCCGCACGACGAGCGTCCCTACAGCCGGTTCAGCCGGTACCCGTCAAGCGACGTCGACCTCGCGTTCGAGGTCGCCGAGACGTGTCCGGCGGCTGATGTCGAGCGCCAGATCCGCAAGGCCGCAGGCGACCTCCTCGTGTCACTCGCGCTGTTCGACGTGTATCGCGGCGATCGGGTCGCCGAGGGCACCCGCAGCCTGGCGTACGCATTGCGGCTGCAGGCTGCCGATCGCACGCTCACCGACACCGAGATCACCGAAGTCCGGGCGCGTTGCATCACCGCCGTCGAGAAGTCACTGCCGGCCACGCTGCGCCACTGACCACCAGATGCCGATGTTCGGCCGGCAGTAGCGTGCGCGTCCATGCGCATATGGCGACTCCACGAACTCGGTGACCCTCTCGACGTGTTGCACATCGAGGAGGCCGTGCCGCCCGAAGCGGGAGCAGGTGAACTTCAGGTGGCCATCGACGCAGTCGGGCTCGCGTTCCCCGACGTGTTGATGTGCCAGGGCAAGTATCAGGCGCCGACGCCGATCCCGTTCACGCCCGGCGGTGAGTGGGCGGGGCGCGTGCTCGCGCTCGGCGAGGGAGTGCACGGTTTCGCTGTGGGCGATCGCGTACTCGCGAGCAGCGGTCGTGGCCTCGCCGAGATCGGCGTGGCCAACGCCAAGCGCACCTGGAAGCTGCCCGACGAGCTGCCGGCCGAGAAGGCCGTCGCGCTCGTCGTGAACTACGGCACCACCTACTTCGCGCTGCACGACCGGGGACACCTTGCGGCGGGGGAGACGTTGCTCGTCACTGGTGCGAGTGGCGGCACCGGTTCCGCGGCGATCCAACTCGGTCTCGCAGCAGGCGCGCGAGTGATCGCGGTTGCCGGCGGTGCCGATAAGGCCGCGGCGTGTCGCGATCTGGGGGCCCACGTGGTGATCGATCATCGTGCGAACCCGGCGTGGGTCGACCTCGTGCGCGAGGCCACCGACGGGCGGGGCGTCGATGTCGCCTACGACCCCGTGGGCGGTGACACCTTCCATCAGGTGCGGCGATGCATGGCCTGGGATGGCCGCCTCCTGGTGATCGGGTTCGTCGGCGGCATCGCCGACGCGCCGACCAACCACATCCTGCTGAAAAACTATTCGGTCGTGGGTGTCCATTGGGGTGCATCGCTCGCCCGAGATCCGGGCTCGCTCGACCGTCAGCTCAGCGCTCTGCTTGCGCTGGCCGCCGACGGCCGGATCGACCCGCTACTGCACCCGCCCTACGCCATGGCCGACGGCGCCCGCGCGGTGCAGGACATGCTCGAGCGTAAGGTCACCGGCAAAGTCGTCGTCCGGGTACAAGGCTGACCCTTTCGGCTACGCCCGCCGAAGCCAAAGAGCTCGCCAATGCGGAAACGGGTCGAATGAAGGCGCATGACTATGCATGCCTGTGTATCATGTCGGTGTGATCTCTGTAGGCATCATCGGCGCGTCGGGCTACACCGGTGCCGAACTCCTCCGGCTCTGTGCCCGGCATCCCGACCTCCACGTCGAGCTTGCAACCGGCGACAGCCAGGCCGGCAACGCCATCGCCGACGTCTATCCGTCGCTGGCGGCGGGTTACCGCGATCGGCGATTCGACCGCTATGAGCACGGCGTGGCCGACGGCCTCGACCTCGTGTTCCTCGGCTTGCCCCACGGCGCATCGCAGGCCATCGTGCCCGAGTTGCGGGGCCGGGTTGCGCACATCGTCGACCTCGCGGCCGACTTCCGGCTGAAGGACGCCGCGCTCTATTCGACCTGGTACCACGACGCGCACACAGCGCCCGAACTCCTGGCCGACTTTGCGTTCGGTCTGCCCGAGTTGTTCCGGCCGACGCTGCAGGGCGCCGAACTCATCGCCGCGCCGGGCTGCTACGTCACCACGGCGTCGCTCGCTCTCGCTCCGGCGATCCGTGCCGGGCTGGTTGAGCCCACGGGCATCATCGTCGACGCCGCATCGGGCGTGTCCGGTGCGGGTCGCGTGCCCAAGACCACCAACGCATTCTGCACCGTCGACGAGGACTTCACCGCCTACGGATTGCTCAACCATCGCCACACGCCCGAGATCGAACAAGTGCTGTCCACCGGCCGCGATGGCTCGGCCACCATCCGGGCGCAGGTGCTCTTCACACCCCACCTTGCGCCGATGAACCGGGGCATCCTCGCGACGTGCTACGCCCGGCCCACCGGCACCCTCACCACCGACGATCTGCTCGATCACTACCGGGCCTTCTACGCGGACGAACCCTTCGTGGTCGTCGACTCACGGTCACCGTCCACCAAGGCCACGCTCGGCTCGAACAGTGCGCACCTCACGGTCCGCGTCGACGAGCGCACGGGCTGGGTCGTGGCCATCGGCGCGCTCGACAACCTCACGAAGGGCGCGTCGGGTCAAGCATTGCAATGCGCGAACCTGGCGCTCGGCCTCGACGAGACCACGGGGCTCGACGCGATCGGGGTGTACCCATGAGCCCGGCACCGACGAGCGCGGCCTCATCCGACCCCACCGCAGCGGGGCTGCGGGCCCAGATCCTCGTCGAGGCGCTCCCCTACATCCGTCGGTTCCGCGGCCAGACCATCGTGGTGAAGTACGGCGGCAACGCTATGACCGACCCCTCGCTGTCGCAGAAATTCGCCGAAGACGTCGTCTTGATGCACTCGGTCGGAATCCACGTGGTCGTCGTGCACGGCGGCGGCCCGCAGATCGGTGATCTCCTGAAGCGGCTCGGCATCACGAGCGAGTTCCGCGACGGATTGCGCGTCACGGACGCGGCGACGCTCGACGTCGCGCGCATGGTGCTCGAAGGCAAGGTCTCGCGCGAGATCGTCTCGGCCATCAACGTGCACGGACCGCACGCCGTCGGGCTCTCGGGCGCCGATGCGGGCCTCATCCGCGCGCACCCCCGTGACCCCGAGCTCGGCTTCGTAGGCGATGTCGAATCGGTGAACCCGCACATCATCGAACGGTTACTCGCCGAGGAGTTCATCCCCGTGATCTCCACCATCGGCGCCGACGGCACCGGCCAGGCGTACAACATCAATGCCGACACCGTGGCCACCGCGATCGCGCAGGCGATGCACGCAGAGAAGCTCCTGTACCTCACCGACGTCGACGGGTTGCTCGCCGATGTCGACGACCCGACGAGCCTCATCCGCTCGATCACCGTGCCCGATGTGCACGCCATGATGGCATCGGGTGCGCTGAGTGGCGGCATGATCCCCAAAGCGCAGGCGTGCATCGACGCGGTCGAAGCCGGCGTCCAGTCGGTGCACATGATCAACGGCACCATCGCGCACGTGCTGTTGCTCGAGCTCTTCACCGACGAAGGCGTCGGAACCATGATCACCTCCGGTGATGCGGCCGCGCACGCGATGCTCGGCGGCGCGCCCACGTCGCTGGCGAAGGAACACCCATGAGCACGCACTCCGAGCAGATGCACGCGCCCGAGGGCATGGCGCGGTGCCCGATCATGCCCACCTACGGCCCGCCGCCGGTGATGTTCGTTCGCGGCGAGGGCTCGTGGCTCTTCGACCCCGACGGCAAGAAATATCTCGACTTCCTCAGCGGATTGGCGGTCACGTCACTCGGGCATGCGCATCCCACCGTCGCGCTGGCCATCGCCGAGCAAGCTCGCACGTTGCTGCATGTCTCGAACCTGTACGGCACCGAACACCAAGCCGGTGTAGCCCGTACGATCGACACGCTCATCGCGGGCGAAGCCGCACCACGCGGCCAGGTGTTCTTCGCGAACAGCGGGGCCGAGGCGAACGAGTGCGCGATCAAGCTCGCGCGCAAGTGGGGTGGTCGAGGCAAGCACGTGGTCGTCAGCGCGTGGCGCAGCTTCCACGGACGCACGCTCGCAACGCTGCACGCCACCGGCCAACCCGAGAAGCACGAGGCGTTCCAGCCGTTGCCCGAGGGCTTTCGACACGCCTCGTGGAACGACCTCGACGACTTCGCGCGCGCCCTTGACGAGTCGGTCGCTGCGCTGCTGCTCGAGCCGGTGCAAGGCGAGGGTGGGGTGAACCCGGGCGACCCGGCGTTCTTCCAAGGGCTGCGGGAGCTGTGTGACGAACGCGGCATCCTGCTCATGGTCGACGAGGTGCAGACCGGCTTCGGTCGAACCGGCAAGTGGTTCGGTTTCCAGCACATGGGCATCGAGCCGGACGTCGTCACCATGGCGAAGGCGCTCGGCAACGGCATGCCGATCGGTGCCTGTTGGGCGAAGGCCGAGGTGGCCGCGGCGTTTCAGCCGGGCGACCACGCCACAACCTATGGCGGCCAGCCGTTGTCCACGGCCGCCGCACGCGCGGTGCTCCAGGTCATGCAGTCGATCGATGCGCCGGCGCTCGCCACGCAACGTGGCTCATCGCTCACCAAGAAACTCGAAGCGCTTCCGGGAGTCATCGGCGTCCGAGGCTTAGGCCTGTTGCTCGGCGTCGAGCTCGACGCCGAGGTGCTCGGCGGACGGCTCGCAAGGGACGTCGCCGCGCAATGTCTTGACGCCGGACTCGTGCTGAATGGCATCACGAATACGGCGCTGCGTCTCGCGCCCGCACTCACCGTGTCGGAGGACGAGATCGACGTTGCCGTCGGCCTGCTCGCCGCCGTGCTGAGTGGTGGTACGAGTTGAACCACTTCCTCGAGATCGACGATCTCACCCCGACCGAACTGCGCAGCGTGCTCGCGCTGGCCCAACGTGCCGAGCTTCCTCCGGTGCTCGCCGGACGCGGCGCAGCGCTCGTGTTCGAGAAGCCTTCGGCGCGCACTCGCAACGCCACGGAGATGGCCGTCGTGCAACTCGGCGGCCACCCGATCACCATCCGCAACGACGAGATCGGCCTCGACGTGCGCGAGAGCGTCGAGGACGTCACGCGAACACTTGGCTGCTTTCATGCCGTGCTCGCCGCACGCGTGTTCTCGCATCGCACCCTCGAGCGCATGACCACGGTGTCGAACGTGCCCGTCGTGAACCTCCTGTCCGATGTGGCGCACCCGATGCAGGCACTCGCCGATCTGTTAACCATCCAACAGGAGTTCGGCGACCTGCAGGGCCGTTCGTTGGCGTGGATCGGCGATACGAACAACGTTTGCCGTTCGCTCACCATCGGCGCCTCGATGTTGGGCATGCATGTGCGCGTCGCGCCACCGCCCCAGTACGAGTTCACCGACGAAGAGCTCGATCGGCTGGCGCTGGCCGGCGCAACGCCGCAGACCTACGCCCGTCCCGAAGATGCGGTCGCTGGCGCCGACGTCGTCTCGACCGACACCTGGGTCTCCATGGGCCAGGAAAACGAGGCGGGGGAGCGGCACAGCGATTTTGAGGGGTACAGCGTCGATGATCGCCTGATGGGGACGGCCGCGCCGCACGCCATCTTCTTGCACTGCCTCCCCGCGCACCGTGGCGAAGAGGTGACCGACGCCGTGCTCGACGGAGCGCAGAGCCGCGTATGGCGCCAGGCGGAGAACCGAATGCACACCGCCCGCGCTCTGCTCTGGTTCCTGCTCGCGACGAGCGAGCAGAAAGAAGCCGTGCGATGACGAAGACCCAGCGCCAGCATCGCATCGCGAAGCTCCTCGCGGACAACTCGGTCACGAGTCAGACGCAGCTCGTCGAGCTCTTGGCCGATGCCGGAGTCGCGGCGACGCAGGCCACGGTGTCGCGCGATCTCGAGGACCTCGGTGCGATCAAGGTACGCGTGCCCGGCGGCGAGACCATCTACGCGATTCCCGAACTCGCACACACCCAGGTTGCGCCCGAGGACCACGTTCGGCGCGTGCTCGGCGAGTGGGCGGTCGAGGTGATCGTGTCGGGCAACCTCGTGGTACTGCGCACCCCGCCTGGTTCTGCACATGTCGTCGCGTCGGCCCTCGATCGTGCCGGCATCACCGAGATCGTCGGCACGGTGGCCGGCGACGACACGTTGCTCGTGGTCGCATCTGAGGAGGCCGGCGGACAGAAGGTCGCCTCGCTGCTGCGCGACCTGGCCGGCCTGTAGGGTGCGCCGGCGATGATCGCACCCGAACCCCCCGAACCGGCCCCCGGAGCAACGCCCGCGGGAGCAAAAACGCTGTGGCACGGGCGCTTCGCGTCCGCTCCGGCCGACGAGCTGCTCGCATACACGGTGTCGCTCCCCTTCGATCGGCTGTTGTACCGCGACGACATCGTCGGCTCGCGCGCTCACGTGCGGGGGTTGGCGCGCGCGGGCATCCTCACCGACGCCGAGCGGGACGCGGTGCTCGCTGCGCTCGACACCACGCAAGCCGAGCTGGACGACGAGTCGTTCGTGTTCGCCCCGAGTGACGAGGATATCCACACCGCGGTTGAGCGTCGGGTCACCGAGCTCGCCGGTTCCGCGGGCGCGAAGTTGCACACCGGCCGCAGCCGCAACGATCAGATCGCTACCGATCTCCGCCTCTTCACCAAGTCGGCGTTGCTCGACATCGCCCGGCGTGTGCTGCGTCTTCAGCGTGTGCTGTTGACCCGAGCCGAAGAAGCAGGCGACGAGTACCTCCCTGGATACACGCACCTCCAACGAGCGCAGCCTGTGCTGCTCGCGCACCACCTCATGGCTCATGGTTGGGCTCTCAGCCGCGACGTAGACCGCTTGCTCGACGCTCGACGTCGCGGCGATGTCTCGCCGCTGGGGGCCGGCGCACTCGCTGGTTCGTCGCTGCCTCTCGATCCCGATGCGGTTGCGGCCGACCTCGGCTTCGCCGCGCGCTTCGAGAACTCGCTCGACGTGACCAGCGACCGCGACTTCGTCGCCGAGGCCCTGTTCGTGCTGGCGCTGCTGGGTGTTCACCTGTCTCGCATCGGCGAGGAGATCGTGCTCTGGTCCACGGACGAGTTCGGTTTCATCAGGCTCGACGACGCGTACTCCACCGGCAGTTCGATGCTCCCGCAGAAGAAGAACCCCGACATCGCCGAACTGGCACGAGGCAAGGCTGGCCGGCTCATCGGCAACCTCACGGGCCTGCTCGCCACGCTGAAGGGTCTGCCGCTCGCGTACAACCGCGACCTTCAGGAGGACAAGGAGCCGCTGTTCGACACCGTCGAGCAGATCACGCTCGCCCTGTCCGCAGTCGAGGGCATGTTCGCCACGCTCGCGTTCAAGCATGACCGCATGCGCGCCGCAGCCGACTCGCCATACGCCGCAGCCACCGATCTCGCCGAGCTGCTCGTCGCTCAGGGCACGCCATTTCGCGAAGCTCACGCCATCGTCGGCGCGCTGGTGCGACGCGCGCTCGACGGCGAGGCGCCGCTGTACGAGCTGGTCGAAGCCGAACCCCGCCTTGGCGCGAACGGCTCAGCGCTGCTTGCACCCGGTGTATCGGTGACTCGTCGCACCACCCCGGGTGGAGCAGGGCCCGGCCCGGTCGCGATTCAGCTCGGGCGTTTCCGCGCACTCCTCTCGGCCGACGCGGCGCGGCTCGCCTGAGCCATGGCGTTTCGTCAGCTCCATCGCGTTCGCTATGTCGAGTGTGACATGCAGGGCGTCATGCACAACTCGCAATATCTCGCGGTCATCGACGACGCGGTCGATGTCTGGACCCATCCGGTGTTGGAGCAATGCATAGCGTCCGGGTGGGACTTCATGGTGAAGCGGGCCGACATCGTCTGGCATGGTCCGGCGCGCCACGCCGACGTGCTCCAGCTCGAGCTCGATGTGCGGCGGTGGGGAACCTCGTCGTTTGAGGTCGGTGTCGAGGCCATCGTGTTGGCCGACGGGTTGCGTTGCGTGTCGGCCACAGTGACCTATGTCGGTGTCGATCTGGAGAACCGCCGGGCCGCAGCCGTGCCAGGGTTCGTGCGCGCCCACTTGTCGTGAGTCGATCCGTCGTCGGTGAACGTGTCGACCC
>WLNW01000095.1 GCA_009699605.1 Actinomycetota bacterium
GAACGCCGCGCTGTCGGGCGACCACCAGCGCACGCTCTGGGTGAACTGGTCGAACTGCCCGACCGAGAGGCGGAGGAACTCGCGCGTGGGGACGAAGGCTGCGCCGTCGACGGTGCGCTCCTTGGTGAAGAAGCGCCACCGATAGGTGCCGTCGGCCTCGGTGGTGAGATAAGCGAGCCGCAGGCCGTCAGGACTCCAGACAAACGCAGCCGCGAGGGTGGAGCTCACTGTGGTGACCTTGCGGGTCGCGATGTCGAACACCACGAGCTGGTTCTGCGTGGCCTGTGGCACCGGGGCCGGGGTGGTGGTCTGGGGGAACGCGACGTTGCTGCTGGTTCCGCCACCTGATTCGGGCAACACCTGGTAGGCCACCTGCGTGCCCGCAGCGTTCATCTGGAAGCGGATACTGCCCGTGTAGCCCACGAGGTCGCGCCGGGCACCGGTGGTGATGTCGACGAGCGACAGGAACTGCGACGAACCGTCGCGCACGCCGACGAGCACCGTCTTGTCGTCGAGCCATTGCGGTGTGCCGAACGAGCCGGCGCGAACGGGGAGCCGGGTGACGGCGCCGCTCGCCGCGCGGACGACGCTGAGCTCGTCGGCGGCCGCGTGCACGAGGAGCTGCGTGCCATCAGGGGACCACGCCGCGTAGAGGGGCCCACCGGTGCGCAGGGGCGTGGCCACCAACGTCGTGAGAGCGAGCAGATCGAGCTCGACCGCGGTGGTCGACAAGGTACGCAGCGCGGCGACTGCAGTGCTCGATTGGTTCCACAAGTAGACGGTGGGTTGAGGCGACAACGCGGCATCGAGTTGGTTCGAGCCGTCGACGGTCGCGGTGCGCACCCGCACGGAGTTGATGGCGAACGCGGTCCAGATGAGGCGGGTTGCGTCGCTCGACCAGGTGGGCGTGGCCACGCTCGCGCCCGGGCTGCCGATGGCGAGCACCTTCGGATCGGTTCCGTCGGGTTTGATCGTCAGCAAGGAGCCGTCGAGCGCGATCACGGCCAGGCGTCCGGGGAGCCCTGCGAGGGATCCGGGAACGGTGGTGGTCGGGACGCCCGGCGCCGCGGTGACGCCCGGGGGTGTCGTCGTGGTGGGGGCGGGCCGGGCGGTGGTGCTCGTGGTGGCGCCCGGGGCCGTGGTGGTCGTGGCGCGGGTGGTCGTCGTGGCCGTGGTCAGGCGGTCGTAGTCGCCGCTGCATGCGGCGGCGAGGCCGAACGCCACCACGAGCGAGAGGAGCACGCGCGTTCGCCGGGCCGCGTGACGCGATGTGCTGCACCGGCCCGAGGGGGAGTGTTGGTTCATCGGCGTGCCGTGTGATCGGTCCAATGGGTGCCGTTCCAGTAACGCTGTGATCGAGGCTTGCCCGACGGGTCGGCGTACCAGCCGGGAGGGGGCGGGGCGGATGCTTCGCGGTCGCTCGTCGTCGCCAGCGCGGGCTCGGGCAGCACGACGGCCGATGCAGCGGGCACGGTGCCGAAGATCTGGGGCAGGTTGGGCATCGATGCCGCCGCAGGATTGGATGCGGCGGCCCCCGAACGAACCGCGGGTGCGGGAAGCGTGGCCGGAGGGGTGTGCTGCGTGCGCTGCTCGAGGTCGCGCACGATCGAGGCGTCGGGCCCGGTGTACGGATCGAGGCCTTCCATGCGGCGCAGCAGATTGATGCGCTCGCGCAGCGGCGGGTGCGTGTTGAACATCTCGTTGAACTTCGCGCCGCGGTTGCCTTGTGCGCGGTCGTCGGGGGACTCGATCCATAGGTGCGACGTGGCGTGCGAGGTCCGTTGCACGACCGACGAGTCGGCATCGAGCTTCTCGAGCGCTTGGCGAAGCCCCGTGGGGTAGCGCGTGAACGCCACCGCGGTGGCATCGGCCAGCGATTCACGACGCCTGCTGATAGCGGCCTTCATGAGCGCGGCGGCGAGCGGCGCGAGGATCGCCACGAAGATCATCGCGATGATGGCGAACGGGTTCCCACCGTTGCCGTCGCGGTCGTTGCCGCGACGACCGCCACCGGTGAGCGCGCCGAAGTACATGATCCGCCAGAAGACATCGGTGATGACGGCGATCGCGCCGGCCGTGGCCACGGCGACGGTCATGACACGAATGTCGTAGTTGCGGATGTGTGCGAGCTCGTGGGCGATCACCCCTTCGAGCTCGTCGCGGTTCATTTTCTGCAGCAGGCCGGTGGTGACGGCGACCGAGGCGCGCTCGGGGTCCTTCCCGGTGGCGAACGCGTTTGGCGCCGGGTCGTTGACCACGTACACCTTCGGTTTGGGTATGCCTGCCGCAACGGCGATCGACTCGACGACGTTGTGCAGCTGCCCGAACTGTTCGATCGACGCCGGGTGGGCGTTGGTCGCGCTGAGCGCGATGGAATCGGATTTCGCGTACGAGATCCAGGTGAGGAGCACGGCCAACGCGACGCCCACGCCGATGCCCACGGCGCCGCCACCGATGGCGACCGATGCCACGCTGCCGACGAGGGCGAGGAGGAGGAACGACGCGGCGAGCAGCACCCAGGTCCAGCGACGGTTATGGGTACGAAGTTTCTGGAAATCCAGCCGCTCGCTCACTCCGAGCAGGTTACGGCCTGGATTCGACCGGGCCGCTTCACTCGGGTTCGTTCCCCTCGCGGCGCGTATGGTGCATCTCATGACGAAGCCATTGGTGAAGCTGGAGCGCGACGGCCACGTCGCGGTCGTGTCGTTCAACCGACCCGAGAAGCTCAACGCGTGGGCGTGGGGCCCGACCAACGAGTTATGTGCGATCGCCGACGAGTTGCGGTTCGACACCTCGGTGCGCACGGTGCTGCTGCGCGGTGAGGGCCGTGCGTTCTGTGCCGGTGAGGATCTCAAGCCCGACACAGATGATGTCGAGGAGCGTCATCCCGGTCGTTCGGCCGCCGAGCGCACGCACATCGCCTACGAGCGGGCCCGCTACTGCTTCGACCGATGGAAGGTCGTCGATCAGTTGCCTCAGCCCGTGGTCGCGGCCATCCAGGGGTACTGCCTCGGTGCAGGGCTCGAGCTGGCGATGCTCGCCGACATCCGCATCGCGGCCACCGACGCCATCTTTGCCTTGCCCCAGGTCACCCTGGGTACCCAGATCGTCGGTGGTGCCGACCTTCGCATGGTGAGCGAGCTCGGCGCCAGCCGGACCAAGATGCTCGCGATGACCGGGCGTCGTTTCGGGCCGGTCGAGGCCGAGCGATGGGGCCTGGTGCAAGACGTGGTCGCGCCCGAGGTACTGCAGCAGACGGCGCTCGACCTCGCGCACGAGATCGCGAACAACGCGCCGCTCGCGGTGCAGGGCGTCAAGCGCGCCGTGAACTTCGTGGCATACCGCGGCTTCGAGGAGGCGGCGAAGTTCGAAGCGATGGCGTCGTCGATGCTGTGGTCCTCGGATGACCTCACGAACGGGTTCGCCGCGAAGGCGCGCAAGGAACAAGCGGCGTTCGAGGGCAAGTGAGCGCACGCATATCGTTCCATGACGCATGCCGTTCCGAGCGAGTGGCCGATGGCGTCTACGAACGCATCCTCGACGAGAGCTATTGGGGTCACGAAGCACAGTTCGGTGGCTTCGCTCACGCCCTCGTGGTTGCGGCGATGAAAAGCGAGATCGCCGACCCGCAGTACGCACCGGTATCGATGAGCATGCACTTCATCCGGCCCTTTCTCACCGGGCTCTTCCGGTGCGAGGTGGCCGTGGTGCGTCGTGGCCGGAACATGGCCAACCTCCGCGCCGACGTGTACTCATCGGGCAAGCTGGCCGGTGAGGCGATCGCGACGTTCGGGCGGCGCCGCGAGGTCGGATCGTTCCTTGCGGCCGAACCGCCACCCGAGCTGGTGTCGCTCGTCGGCGTCGACGAGGCGCCGCACGACCCGGGCATGGGCATCCCCACCCACCGGCACTTCGACTTCTGGCCCCGCGTCGGATCGTCGATCGAGCACCGCGCCGACGGCAACCGCGTCGGCGGATGGGTGCGCATGCGCGACGAGCCGGTGCTCGACGAGCTCACGCTGGTCATGATCAACGACCTCTGGGTTCCCGCGGCGTATCACCTGTGGCAGGTCGGCCACGTCGCGGTATCGGCCGACATCACCACGCAGTTCCGCGGAGCGCTGCCCGCGGCTGTCGCCCCCGGTGAACCGGTCTTCGTGCAGTTGCGTACCGCGGCCAGTGCCGGTGGGTTCGTCGACGAGGACACCGAGGTATGGACCGCGGCGGGCGAGCTGCTCTGCCAAGGCCGTCAGATGCGCTTCGTCCACGCCTGACCCGCCCACGCAGTTGGGGCGAATCCGGCCGGAGGGGACGCGGAGCTTTCCCCTCGACCACCCCGTGGTCCATGGCGGATGGCCTGGGTCAGCGGTACTTTTGGATGATGAGCGCGCTGGTGGGCACAGCGGTGCCGGCAGTGACGATGATGTTCTCGGCGCCGGGGACCTGGTTGACCGAGGTGCCGCGCACGAGGCGCACGGCTTCGGCGATGCCGTTCATGCCGTGGATGTATGCCTCGCCGAGCTGGCCGCCATGGGTGTTGATGGGGAGGCGGCCACCGAGCTCGATGGCACCGTCGGCGATGAAGTCCTTGGCTTCGCCGCGCTCGCAGAAGCCGAACTCCTCGATCTGAGGAAGCACCAACGGCGAGAAGTGGTCGTAGAAGATCGCGGCCTGGATGTCGGCGGTGGTGAGCCCGCTCTGCGCCCAGAGCTGGCGCGCGCACAGCCCCATTTCGGGGATGCCGGTGATGGAGTCGCGGAAGTACGACCTCATCATGTGTTGATCCTCGGCCACCCCTTGTGCCGCACCCGCGATGACCGCAGGGACGCCCTTGAGGTCCTTCGCCCGTTCGAGCGTCGTGACGAGGATGGCCTGACCGCCGTCGGATTCTTGGCAGCAGTCGAGCAGGTGCAGCGGTTCGACGATCCAGCGCGAGTTCTGGTGATCCTCGAGCGTGACCGGCCGTTGGTAGAAGTGCGCCTTGGGGTTGGTGGCTGCGTGCTTGCGGTCGGCGACGGCGACGCGGCCGAAGTCGAGCGACGTGGCGCCGTATTCGTGCATGTAGCGCGTGGCGAACATGGCGACCCACGAAGCCGGGGTCAGCAGGCCGAACGGCGAGGTCCACGCGTATTGCGTCGCAGATGCCTCGGCGCCTGCAGGGTTGGCCTGCACGCCGGTGCCGAAGCGATGCCACGAACGTTCGTTGAACGCTCGGTACGCGAGCACATAGTCGGCTTGGCCGGATGCGACGGCCATGGCGGCTTGCGCGATGGTGCCGCACGCCGCGCCGCCACCGTGGTGGATCATCGAGAAGTGCTTCAGCTCTTTGATGCCGAGGTTGCGGGCCACTTCGATCTCGGGGTTCTGCTCGGCCGAGAACGTGACCATGCCGTCGACGCGTGATGGGTCGAGCCCGGCGTCCTCACATGCCAGGACACACGCTTCGACGGCCAGTTGCATCGGGGTGCGACCCGAGTCTTTCGTGAACGCCGTTGCGCCGATTCCCGCGATAGCGGTGGTGCCGGCGTAGTTGGTGGTGCCTGCGTTGTTGGTGATGCTCATGGGTCAGCTCCGAGCCAGCGCGACGAGGGGAAGCGCGATGTCGGCCGTGCCGGTGACGTGCGCACCCAAGCTGTTGAGTCCTTGATACGCGATCGTGACAATTCCCTCGCCGTCGACGATCTCCTTGTTCGTCACCGAGCCCGAGAGCGTCATGGTGTCGTAGGGGTAGTTCGGTGCGCCGAGGCGCAACTTCAGGTTCTTGAACACCGCGTCGGGACCCGCCCAGTCGTTGATGTAGCGGCCCGACAACCCACTCGAGGTGAGGATGTTCATGAAGATGTCCTTCGAGCCCTTGTTGTGCGCGTCGTCGCGGTCGTGGTGCACCGCTTGGTAGTCGCGCGATGCGATCGCCGCCGACACGATGAGCGTGGGGGTGATCGGGATGGGGCACAGTGGGAGCTTCTCGCCCACGGTGACCTCGTCGAAGGTGCGCGTGGTGGTGCGGCGTTCGGGACGAGCAGGGCGGAACTGTGGCAACACGACGTCGTCGTCGGCCTGGAGCCAGCACACTTCGAGGGGCATCCCCACCTCGACCTGCGCCGGGGTGCAGTCGACGACGTTGGAAACGACGCGCACCCCTTCTTCGAGCTCGACGAGGCCGACCACGAGCGGGTAGTCGAACGCCGGCACCTGCGGATGATGGGGAATCGCGTAGCTGTACAAGCTGCCTCGCCCGGACGAGACCTGCCAGGCCGGCGTGTCGGGCATCTCGCCCGTGCGTGGGTTGCGGACCATCGGCGGGTACACGGTGGTGCCATCGCTGAAAGTCTGCACGCGCAGCTCGCGCTCGCGGCACCCTTCCCAGAACCATTCGCTGTCGGGGTTGCTGCTCGGTCGGGGGCGCTTCGGGCGTTCGACACCGCCTGCGGTCGCGGCGGCTGGGCGGCCGGTTCCCGGGCGGAACTTGAGGATCCGGAAGAACATCGAACCGACGTGCTCGCCGGTCTGGTCGTAGTACTCGGTCTCGGTGGTGACGAAGTGGCCGATGCCGAGCCCCGTCTGCTTCTCCTCGCTGACCTCGACGAGCTTCTGCTTGCTGGTGAGCAGGTCACCGGGGTGCAGGTAGCGCTTGTAGACGTGTTCGCTGTTGGTGGCGACCACGCCGACGTACCCAGCTGCGTCGAGCTTGGCGTTCACGCCGCCCTGCGGATCGTTCGGGTCGAGGATGCGCGGGATGTTGCCGAGCATGGTCCACGCGTTGAGCATGGTGGGCGGTGCGGCCAACGCGCCGTGTGGGCCCCCAGAGGCATGCTCTGGGTCGGTGTAGTTGGGGTTGGCGTCCTCCATTGCGTCGCACCAGTGGCGGATCATCGGCTCATTGACCGCGTCCCGCGACGCGACGGCCGTGCCGGTCGCGCCTACGTGTGCCTGCAATCCGGCGAGGAACGTCGCGTCGTCAGCGTCGCTCATGCATCCCCCTCTGTCTGCCCGGTGTCGGCCGGGAACTCTCGTGCACCGTAGCGGGCTCTGATCATGAGCGCGAAGGCGTGCGGATCGGCGACGTGACCGCTCAGCGGCGTTGACAGGTGCCGCAGAACGTGGTGCCCCTTGCGTCGATCACGGTCCGCCGCAGTGGCGTGGCGCACCGGAGGCACGGCTCGTCACCGCGGCCGTAGCACGCGAGGGCGAACTGGTTCTCGCCGCGGCCGCCCTCGAAGTTGCGGTAGTCGCGCAGCGTGGTGCCGCCGTTGTCGATGCCTTGCGCGAGCACGTGGCGCACCGCCTCGTGCAGCCGAGCGGCTTGGGGCTTGGTGACGTGGCGCGACGCGGGGTGCACCCGGGATCGCCATAACGCCTCGTCGGCGTAGATGTTGCCCACTCCGGCGACGGGACGTTGGGAGAGTAATTGGGTCTTGACCCGAGCGGTGCTGGTGCCCAGCGCAGTCCACAGTTGCTGCGGCGTGAACGCGTCGTCGAACGGCTCGGGACCTTGTGCGGCGAGCGTGGGCAACGACGCGTACGACCCGCGGGGAACCACCGCGATGCGGCCGAATCGACGTACGTCGCGGTACTCGAGAACCGCGCCGTCGTCGAGGTCCCACGCGGCCCGCACGTACTGGTCGGTGACCCCGGGCTCGGCGATGCGCAGCATGCCGGTCATGCCGAGGTGCACGATCAGCTCGTGATCGTTGTCGAGCGCGAACAGCAGGTATTTGCCGCGACGTTGGACCTCGCCGATGCGCGCGCCGCGCGCGGCAACTGCGGAGGCGAACTTGGCCGACTCGTGGGCGCGGGCGTCGAGGATGAGACGGCCGGCCAGTCGCGGGGCGAGTTGGCGCCGAATGGTCTCGACCTCGGGCAGCTCGGGCACCTTGTCACGGTAGCGTCGGCGCTCGTGAGCGAACGGTTCAATGAGATCCTCGACGAGGCAACGATGTTGCTCGACCTCGACGCGGCGCGCGCCGAGGTCTGGGTGTCGGGCCTCGTCGCCGAGTGGGTCGACACCGATGATCTGCTCGCCCAGTTGGGTGCCTCCGATCGGCCCGAGGCGCTGGCCATCGCGCGCGCACTCCAGGCGTTCGTGCCCGATGCCGCCGATGCCGCCGCCGCCCTTTCCTCGGCCGGCGTGGCCGAGCCCGAATGGGGCGCGATGGTCGGCTCCGCCGTGGCGCTGCTCGCCTGGGAGATCGTCGACCCGTTCAGCGGCAACTCGTCGCTCGTCGTCGAGTTCGAACACGGCGACGCGATTCGTCATTCGATGCTGGTCGAGCTCGAGGACGACTGCGCCGTCGACATCAACTTCGGGCCGCCCGGCCTGGTCGAAGACGCGTTCGCCGAGTCCGATACCCGTTCGTTGAGCGTGCACGAGTGGCCGGCCGATCGCGCGCTGTCGGCCATCGGCGCGGCGATGGCTCGCACCGCGGCCGATCCCGAGGTTCCGGTCACCGATGACTACGTGATGAATGCGGCCATCGCCATGGCCCGGGTCGGGTTGCACGGATTTGGCGACGCCGAAGTGCTCGCGCGGGCAATCCCCGTGACTGAGGCGAGGTCGCCGGTGAGTGGTCGACCGGCACGCGACCCGCTCGATGCCGAGGCCGACGCGGCAGCGTGTTCCACGTTGCGTAGTGCACTTGCTCGTGAGCTGGCGCGGCCCGCGCCCGAAGCGGCCGTCGCCGAAGCGGCCGCGCGGGTACGCAAGTCGCTCGAGGCAGCGACTGACCCTGACCTGTTCGCGCTCGCCGACGACATCGCGCTCGGTGATACGTCACGCGTTGGCGACCACGAGTTGCTCGCCGGACTCGCCGGGGCGTTCGTCGTGCCCGGCGAGTTGATGGCGTTCGCCGCCGCGGAGCGCGACGCGCTGCGAGGCCTCGAGTGGGCCGACTGGTTGGGCGCGGTCATCCCGCTCGTGCGTGCCGGCGCGGGCGCTGATGCGAGCCCGATGCAGCTCGTGCAGAACATCAACCGCTGCCCGGAGGTGACGACCACGGTGCCCAAGCGTGATGCGCCGGTGGTGGCCGACGTGTTCTCGCGGATGCTGCACGCCTGGGAGCTGACCGGGGCGATCGACGACGACGGCCGGCTCACGCCACTCGGCGCATGGCTCGTGCCGCGGTCGCTACTTTGCGCCTGGGGCGGTGGCGGGTCGGGCTGACCGACAGCTCAGCGACCGGCCAAGGCGCGCAGCGTCGCGGCGGCGGTGGCCTGCAGCAGGTCGTCCTCGGAGAGGACGAATCCCGGGTGGGGCGTGCCGTTGTGCTCGCTGAGCACGACCAGCACGGCGTGCTCGTCGCCGATGATGACCTCGCGGGCGTCTCGGTAGGCGAGGGCACTGCCTGACGCTTCGAGCACGGCGCGCACAACGGCCTCCTGCGGATCGGTCGACACGGCGCGACCTCTGCGCAGATCGTCGCCGGGTAGGACGTGGACCGTGGTGCCCTCGTCGTTCAGCTCGACGATCAAGCGCGGTGTCAGCAGGTCGGTGGGCATGCCGGCTACGAACTGGTTGCAAATCGACGCGAACGTGTGCGTGGTGGTGCGCAGCGCCGTCGAATCGATCAGGGCGTCGGTGCGGCCGAGGAAGTGCACGCCGTCGGAGGTGGTGCCCGGCGTGCGCAGGAACACCGTGACGGTCGCTTCCTCGGTGAACGTCCCTTCGAGCATGCCCGATCGAGCGGCTTGCACGAAGCGGTCGAACAATCGGTACACCCTCGTCGGGGAGAGCATCGAAAGCTCAGGCTTGCGTAGGAAAAGTACCGGTTCGTTGAATCGGGGCAGGTGCAGATAGGCCAGCAGGTCGAGCTTGGTGGTGGACGCGAGCTGGTCGAGTCCAGCGTTTGCGAGGCTCTGCAGGATCCGACCGTTGTCGCTTAGCAGCTCGTTCTCGCTGGATTCGGCGGTGGGGAGGATGGCGGCCAAGCCGCGTCCGAGTCCGCGTTTTTGGGCTGCGCTCACGGCAACGGATGATAACGACGAGGGTCAACAATGGCCTGAGCAGTCCGGCCCAAATGCGCGAGGCGGTCGGGCGTGCGACCGCCGCTCACTCGAGGTCGTAGACGGCGCGAGCGGTACCGCCGGTGATCGCCGCCGCCGTGTTGGCACCGAAACGGTCGCGAAGGTCGCCGAGTACGTCGGCCGTCCGATCGTTCGTGCCTTCGGGGTGTGGGTAGTCGCTCGACCAGAGCACGCGGTCGGCTCCGATGTGTCCGAGCTGATCGAGGCCGCGTGGGTCGTCCATGAACGTAGCCCAGCAGTGCGTGTGCCAGTAGTGGCTCGGCTCGTGGGCGAGCGTGGGTGCCAGATGATCCCGGAACTCGGCGGCGATGCGGTCGGCGTGATCGAGCGCCGAGGGGATCCAGGAGATCCCGCCTTCGGCGAACACGACTCGCAACCCGGGATGGCGGTCGAAGATCCCGGCGAAGACGAGGTACGACCACAGCTTGCGGAACGGCTGGAACGACTGCATCAGGTAGCTGCCGAGCTCGCCCGGTCCGTTGCCATCGGGCGCTTCGCTGATGTGGAAGCTCAGCGGCATTCCGCTGGTCTCGATCGCGGTGAACAGCGGCGCCATGTCGGTCGAGCCGTAGTGGGCCTGCCGCGGGTAGTTCGGCAGCATCATGGTATGAAAGCCCAGCTCGCGAAGGCGTTCGACGGCATCGGCGGTTCGTTCGGGCCGGTGAACCGTGGCCAGGATCGGTACGCCTATGAGTCGGTGGCCGCTGAGCCGGCACTGCTCGGCGAGCCACGAGTTGTACGCATCGAAGCACGCGTCGCGCAGGTCGTGGTCGTCGATGCCCCACATGGCCATGGCTCGCTGCGGGTAGACGATCGCCGCGTCGATGCCGTGCCCGTCGTGCACTGCGGCCCGCGCGGCGAGGTCGGTGGCACCCGGCGCGTCGTCGGAGAGCGTGACCAGTTCGGGGAACAGGGTGAATGTCCGCATGACGGTCGTGCCGTCGAGCGCGACTCCGGGCCCGAGACGCCTCGGGGCGCGATCACGCCACTTTGCTGGCAGTGAGTGGGGCAACCACTCGTCCCAGAACTCGAACGATTCGACGAGATGCTCGTCGGCCGAGATCACCTGCTGGCCCACAATCCCCACCTCCCGCACTGGCGGCGTTCGCCGTGCCGCACGCCGCACCGTAGCGGGAGGAGTTGCCGGGCGAGCATCGGTGCGCCCGAGCAACCACGGATCGCGCGCAGTGGTTGGCTAACGTGCAGCTTCATGGCTGTCGTCGCACTTGTGAACCAAAAAGGCGGCGTCGGCAAGACAACGGTCACCTTGGGACTCGCTGGTGCGGCCGCGGCCACCGGCATCCGCACCCTGGTGATCGACATCGACCCGCAGGCCAATGCCACATCGGGCCTCGGGGTCTGGGACCCGCCGATTACGGTCGATCACGCCCTGGCCGAGGAACGTCCCGGCTCGCTGCGCGAATGCGTGTTGGCTTCCGGGTGGCCCGGCGCGGCGGGGCGGCTCCCCATGGTGGTCGCCTCAAGTCCGGCGCTCGCCTCGCGCGAGCCACAGCTCGCGCTCGATCCGCTCGGTGCCCAGGACCGGTTGCGCGTCGCGCTCGAAGGCCTCGACTTCGACATGGTGTTCATTGACTGCCCCCCATCGCTCGGGCTGCTCACCATCAACGGGTTGTTCGCCGCCGACCGGGCGCTCGTGGTGACCGAACCCGGCGCGTGGGCCACCGACGGTGTCGCGCAGATCATCCGCACCGTCGACCGCATCAGCCAGCGCCGGCGCGACCCGCTAGCCCTGGCGGGCATCGCTGTCAACCGGCTGGGTCGCACGCGCGATGCCCAGTACTGGTACCAGCAGTTGTGCGAGGCCTACTCGGAGCTGGTGCTGCCGCCTGTGCACATGCGCGCCGCCGTCGTCGAGGCCACCGCCCAATCGTTGCCGGTGCACATGCTCGGCACCCGCCCCGGTGCCGCCGAGGCTGCGGCCGAGTTCGACGCACTGCTCCGCCGGGTCGTGCAGGCCACACGAACCCGCCCAGGAGGCCCCGATGGCGTATGACCCTCAGCGCAATCGGGCCCGGGCCCGACCGGCCGCGGACGAAGCCGCACCCGTCGACCTAGTGCTCGGCGGAACGATCGAGCCAGAGCGTGCAGTGCTCGGCGGAACGATCGAGCCAGAGCGTGCAGTGCTCGGCGGAACGATCGAGCCAGAGCGTGCGGTGCTCGGCGGAACGATGGAGCCAGAGCGTGCGGTGCACGATTGCGTCCACGAGCGCGGACCCGATCTGCGATTGATCGCTGCGGCGGGTGTCGCGGCGGTGGCCGCAGTCGCGTTCGCGCTGCGTCGTCGCGCGGCTCGGCGCTGAGCAAACCCTCGCGGCGACGAGGTGGCGGCGTCAGCTCGACGCGGCGAGCTGGGCCACGGCCGGCGCGTGGTCGCCGAGCACGCCGAGCTCGACCCGGCGCTGGATCTCGGCTTGGCCTTCGGGGCACTGGGCGGTGTACGGGCACCATCCGCAAAGCGGTCCGGGTCGCGGTTCGAACACCTCGGTGGTGCACGCGTCGTGCATGTGCGACCACGTGACGCCGAGTGCGTCAACCACCGGCTCGACGGCTGAGGGGGTCACCGCGACGTCGATGGTGCGCTGGCCGAGGTACAGCAATCGGGCCCGGCTCGGCTGCTCTCCGGTGTGGGCGGCCAC
>WLNW01000096.1 GCA_009699605.1 Actinomycetota bacterium
ACGCCGTGGATCGCCCCGAGGAGGTTGCCGGTGATCGATCCGGTCGAGTCGCTGTCGCCGCTGTGGTTGACCGCGGCGAGGACACCGTCTTCGAAGCCTTTGGCGCCCAGCGCGCACGCCACGCCGATCGCGAGGGCTTCCTCGCCGACCCATCCGCCACCGAGCGTCTCGAGGTCGGCGGGCACCGGGAGGCCGCGCCGACCGAGCACGATCGCTGCGTCGAGCGCAGCCAGGGTCTCCTGGTGACCGTCGCGGACAACGAGTTGCCCGCGAGCGTCGGCGAGGGCCGCCTCGAGCGCCATGCCGTCGAGCAGCCCGGCGACGGTGGCGGCGAGGACCCCGGCGGGCAAGTAGCCGCTGGGGTGCCCGTGGGTGAGCGCGGCGACATCGCAGCCGACCTCGAACGCCCGGTCCCGGGCCATTGCGCCGGCGGGCGCGGCGCGCATCACACCGCCGCACCCCTTGGAGTTGTTGCGCGCCCTTCCGCTCGCAATTGCTCCGGCGCGCAGAGCCGCCAGGCAGGTGCTGCCCGGTGCGCGCCGCGCATGGAGGACGGTCTGCGCGACAAGCCAGCCGTCGGGTTCGTCATGTCCGTGCGCGAGCCCGCCGCCGCTGCGGGACCAGTCGCCGTCCTGGGTGAACAGCCACCGGAGATAGGCGTGGTGCACGACCGACGGCAGGTGGCAGATGCCGCGCTCGTCCCACCGGACCCGGCCACGGACGATGCCCTCGGCGGTGAAGAGCGTCATCTGGGTGTCGTCGGTGATCGCGCCCAGTCGGCCGTACGCCGGTGCGAAGTCGGTGACGCCACCCGTGCCGAACCGGCTGCGGATGTCGTGCAGCGAGTCGAACTCGACCGGCGCGCCGAGCGCATCGCCCACCGCGCCGCCGAGCAGGCAGCCACGAACGGCGTCACATCGCGCGTCGATCGCCGGCATCTCGCCGACAGTCCTCATCGTCCACCTCGTGTGGTGTTACGGGGGCGGCGGATCGGCGCGCCGTGCTTCCATGCGCGGCCGGCACGGAAGAGTTCCGGTGGCTTGCCGCCCTCGGCGCCCGGCGCGGCGCGCTTGCCCGTCGCGACGACCCACCCGGCGGCGGCGGTGACGGCGCGGCGGAAGTTCGCGCCGTCGAGCTCGACCTCCCAGCCGGCTTCGTAGACGGCGCGCAGTTCGCTGAGCGTGAAGGTCGGGCCGACGAACGCGGTGGCGA
The DNA here is from genome assembly GCA_009699605.1 of Actinomycetota bacterium. GTDB lineage: Bacteria > Actinomycetota > Acidimicrobiia > Acidimicrobiales > WLNW01 > WLNW01. The sequence goes on from WLNW01000096.1 coordinate 1,213, forward strand.
GTCCGGTGGACTCGAGGTCGCGGCGGACCCGTTCGACCGCGTCGCGCACGATCCGTCGATGGTCGAACGCAAGGGCGACCTTGCCGCGGACGATGCGTTCGACGGGCACGAGCTGCGCGTCGGCCGCGTCGGTGCCGGCGACGATCCCCTCCAAGTCGCGCAGCACGGCGAGGTAGGCGACGGTCACCACGTTCATACGGGGATCGCGGCCCGGGTCGCCGTAGGCGCCGAACTGCACGAGCAGACTCGCGGCATCGACGCCGGTCTCCTCTCGCAGCTCGCGGCGCGCTGCGTCGTCGAGCGACTCGGTCGGGAGCTTGAAACCGCCCGGGATCGCCCACATGCCGGCGAACGGCTCCTGGCCGCGGCGCACGAGCAGCACCGACAGGGCGCCGTCGACCATCGTGAAGATCACGACGTCGACCGTGACCGCGAACGGCGGGTAGTCGGCGGGGTCATAGCCCTTCGAGGTATTGGTCGTCACGACCCGAACATATGCCGAATGGTTCTGGTCGTCAAGACTCTTACACGATTCTCAAGGTTCCTATCGTCCACAAAGGTAGGCCTCGAGGCATGAGAGCCGTTTCGTGACGCCGCTGGTCGGTTCCGTCGTTCACGTCGCGATGGCCTCCGCAACCGGAGTGAGATCAAGGTAACGGGCCCAAAACGGCACTGTTGCGTTGTTCGATCATGTGACCCGGTGGGCCAGAGTGATGGCGTTCGGTCAGATCGCCGCGGCGAGCTCGTCGATCTGAAGCACGAATGGGACCGGGGCATCAACGCGCCTTGATCAAGCAACGCAACAGTGCCGTCCAAGATCGGCTGACCCTGAGATGGCAGCTCGGCAACGAGGTTGGGACGCAGGCTGGCGTCGAGCTCGTCGGTCAGGAGCGTGACCGCTCCGTTGCTTGCCAGTATTTTCCCCCTCAGGCGACCGCAGCGCGGTACATGGCGAACAGGTCACCAGGCAACGGGGTGTGTAGTTCCCAGGTGATCTGGATCGGTCGATCCGAGCGGTGCTCGACGTATCGCGCGGTGCCTGCGCAGAAGTACGGCATCGTGCGTCCAGATTCCGTCGTCTTCGCCAACCGGACGAAGAGCGCGACGCTGGTCCCGAGTCGTTCGTGGTTGATGTACCGCTGACCCACGGGGCTCGCCACCGACGTCGTCGACTGCGACTCCCAGTGAAAGAGCGTGTCGCTAATCGCGTAGTCGAGGTACCGCGTAGTGGGCGAGTAGTCGCGGTCCGACTTCTGCAGCGTCACGAAGAACAGATCGGTCTGGGTGTCCTTGTGGAAGTACACGCCAGTCTGGAGCTCGAGCCGCTTGTCGACGCGGCTTGCCCCGAACCCGGCGAGTACCTCCTCGCGGGTATACGACGCGTGCACCTGAAGCGGCACCGGATGAAGAAGCCCGATTGGCCGATGCAGATGGGTGATCGTGGGCTCGCGGATCGCAAGGATGTCGAGGAGTTCAACCCGCAACCCTTCGTGACGCCAAAGTGCGGTAGCGGCCGCGTCGAGAGATTCGAACTTGCCGAACCGCGGCATCAGCGTCAACAGCATGCCTTCGAACTGGCGTCTCGTTCGCTCGTCGAGCTCGTGGGCGCGAGGCGGCACGAGCCGATCGAGTAGCGACCGATACGCCGCGATGCGTGGCTGGTCGTCCACGTGAAGAAGCCGGCCAAGGCCGCGCGCGATCTTGTCCTCCCCGTCCGCCATCGCCGGCGCAGGCAGATCGGCGTCACGTCGTAGCTGCGTCCACGACTTGTCGCCGCGGTGGAGGTCGTCGAGTTCGAGTCCGGTCTCGTCGAGGTAGGTCGCGAGCGAAACGTCACCCAGCGAGCGAAGTTCGAAGACGCGCTGCTTCCACGTGCTCGGCAACGCGTTGCGGATGTTGTCGAGCACGATCTTGCGAGCCACCAGATCGAGTTCAAGGTGACACCCGGCGGGGAGGTATGCGAAGCCCTCATCGAGATCGCGCTCGAGCTCGCGTCGCGTTCGGCCGAGCATCGCCCGGTAGCGAAGGTCGAAGCGGAACTCCTTGCGTTGATGGCCGACAAAGTCGAGGACGGTGAGCACGTCCTTGTTCTCGGCGCGACGCAATCCACGCCCAAGCTGTTGCAGGAAGATTGTCGCGCTCTCTGTTGGCCGCAGCATGAGCACGACATCTACCGCTGGTATATCGACGCCCTCGTTGAACAGGTCGACGGTGAACAACACATTGACCTTGCCATCGCGCAGGTCGCTCAGCGCCTGCTGCCGGTCCTCGGCGGAGGTGATTGAGGTGACTGCGCGAGCCGTGATACCGGCCTGCGTGAAACGATCAGCCATGAACGCGGCGTGTTTGATGCTCACGCAAAATCCAAGCGCGCGCATGCGCTTCGGTACGCCGATCTTGTCGTTGACCGCGGCGATCACCTTCGAGGCCCAGAAGTCATCGGCGGTGTAGACGTTCGTGAGCTCCTCGGAGTCGTAGCCCATACCTCGACGCCACGGAACGCGCGACAAGTCCGTGCCATCGTGAATGCCGAAGTAGTGGAACGGGCTGAGCAGACCCTGCTCGAGCGCGTCCCACAGGCGCAGCTCAACAGCGATTCGGCCGCCGAACCAACGCAGCACGTCGAGGCCGTCGGTGCGTTCCGGTGTAGCGGTGAGCCCGAGCAAGTGCTGCGGCCGCAAATGGTCGAGCAGTGCGACGTACGTGCTGGCCGCAGCGTGATGAAATTCGTCGACGATCACGACGTCAAACTGCTTAGGGTCGAGTGCGGTCACGTCACTTGCGCTGAGAGACTGGATCGACGCGAAGACGTACTCCCATCGCCTCGGTCGCTGACCATCGACCCACAGCTCCCCGAACGATCCATCGCGCAGTACATGGCGAAGGACGTTCTGGCTCTGTTGCAGGATCTCCTTGCGGTGCGCGACGAACAAGAGCCGTGCTCGAGGAAGCGTCGCTCGTAGTCGCCGGTAGTCGAGTGCGGCGATCACCGTCTTTCCAGTACCGGTGGCCGCCGCGACGAGGTTGTGCGGATGACCGCGCTCACGTTCGAGTTCGAGCCGGTCGAGGATCTGCCTTTGAAAGGGATAGGGCTGAATGTCGAACGGCGTTGCGATCGTGTCATCGGTCGGCGTCGTCGCAGTGGCCGCGGCGTAGCGCTCGGCGTCGAAGTCCTCGAAGTGCACGTCGGCCCAGTAGGTGGCGAACGTGCGATCAAACGCCGCGACGAGTTCGGGGTTCAGGCGTTGCGCGGCACGCACGTTCCACTCGAGGCCGGTGACCTGAGCGGAGAAGGTGAGGTTGGATGAGCCGATGTACACGGTCGAGAACCCCGACTCACGATGGAACAGCCATGCCTTCGCGTGAAGCCGAGTACTTGAGATGTCGTAGGAGACCTTCACCTGCGCGCCGAGCGCATGTAGTTCCTCGAGGGCGCGCAGCTCGGTGCTGCCGGTGTAGATCGTGGTGATGATCCGTAGCGGCCTGCCGGCTTCGGTGTGGCGACGCAGCGCGCCGACAAGATCGCGGATGCCGGTCCAACGAATGAACGCAAGAACGACATCGATGCGATCGGCCGACTCGATCTCGGCCGCTATCTCGTGACTCAGCGACGGTTGCCCGCGTGCGTTCGTCATCAGCACGGTGTCGCGCAGTGGGGTGAGTGGGCGGCGAAGACTGAGCACTTCGCCCTCGACGGGCGAGAGTCGCTCGACAGCAGCAAGGCGCTGAATTGGCAACACCAGCTCGTCGCCCGGAAGTGTGGAGTTGGGCACGGCGGTTGCGAGGAGGCCGGCGATCGCTTGCGCGATCTCGATAGCTCGAACAGCGCGATCGTCAGTGCCCACTTCGGCCAAAGCGTTACGCACCCAGCCGGCAACGACCTCCGCTACCCGACCGGGAACTTCGGCCGTGTCGACGTCTAGTAGTTCTGCACGCAAGCGACGGGCCGAAAGCGAGTCGAGCCCGCTCCGCAACGCCACATCGACTAGGCGGTCGTACAGGCCCACGCCCAGATCACTCACGCGGTTGACCTCCTTGCGAGGACAAGGGGCAGACCCAACCCTCAGCAACGGTCAGCATCGGTCCAGCTGCGCCTGAGCCCTTGAGATCTCACTCTCGAGATACCCGAGCTCGTCGAAGCTGTCCGTCGCCGCTTGGAGCAGCGCTTCGTGCGCGGCCACCTTGATCCGCAGCGCCGACCGGTTGTTCGGGTCGACCGACAGCACCATGTCGGTGAAGTGGACGGCATGTAACGGCTCGCCATGGGCAGCATGCCGTTCGGCGCGCTCGATCAGGACGTCCGGACCGCCCGCAAGCTCAACGAGCTCCGTCCACAATGCTTGCGGCGGGACACCGTAGAGCTCGGTGGTCGATTCCATGCGTGCCCATCCCAGGTAGTCCTCCCACACCGAGCGCACCAACCAGTGGGTAGGGCACCGTCCCGGCCGCAACTCGAGGTCTGCTGGCAGGCGAACCTCGCGCATGAGCGTCCACAGGTCGACTCCTGCGTTCATACCGTCGACCGTGCGATCATGGATGTAACGGACCGCGTCGATCACCCTTTGCAGTTCCTGCCGCACGCGTGCCGCCCCGGTGATCACCGGACCGTGCCCAGGCACGTGGAACTCTGCATCGAGGTCTCGGATCCGCTCCATCCCCTCGATGAACCGCCATGCGCTGCGCAGGCGCGCACCTCGGAGGGTGTAGAGGTTCGGAAGCGCACCATGGAGTGCGCCGACCAGGTTGCCCGAGAACACCGCTCGGTCCTCCGGCACCCACACAGCGAGGCAGTCCATCGCCTCGCCACCCCGCACCGACAACAGATCAAAGTGACGGTCACCGAGGGAGAACGAGTGCGCATCGTCGACAAATGTGGTTACTTCCGGGGGCGTGCTCGCCATCAGTCGCACGCCGCTGCCACTCGCTGGCATGAGTCGGGCGAGGACCCGCATCGCTCGCCGACCGTGGACCTGCTCCACCACCTCCTGGTCGTGGATCGTCTCGTCGTGAAAACGGTGTGCAAGCACCTCGGCATCGGACCCGACGAAGGCCTCCCACCCGCCGATCTGCTCGTAGTAGGCCTGCGTGAAGATGACCTTTCGCACATCGAGCGGTCGGCCAAGGGCCTCTTCATATCGCTGACGATGTCGCGCACCATGCGACGCGAACCCGGTGTTGATCACCACGTCGCCCTCGCTCGTGGTCACCAGATGACTGTCCGTCACCCCGTGCGATGTCCAGATCCGGTCGCTGACTTGCTCGGCCGCGTCCTCAGGCACCCATCGCGCCTCACGCAACATCCGATGATCTGCAGTGCTGTGCCCCGACATTGTGCGACTCCTCATGTATCGACTGAACCAACCCGGTCCAAGTGGTGACCAGCGGCAGACGCGATGTCACCGGACGTTTAAGAGAAAGCTCTTGACCTGTGCACCGGTCAGGCCTCGTGCGACCGTGCCGTCGCAACACCAAGACGTGCCCATCACGAAACCTCGACCTGCACGGCGAACCGGTCCATGTAGAAGTCGAACGCTTGGCGCACCTCGGCCGGAGTGATGTCGAAGTCGGAGCGGAGGTCGTAGACCACCTGTCCGTCCTTGCCTCGTGGGTGCGTCGCGATGTACGCGTCGAGTTGGCCCTTTGCCTCGGTGGTCAGTTCGAGCCCGGCGGTCTCGTAGATGTTGCGCACGATGCCCATGTCGTCGGCCATGAACTCGTGGAAGAGCACATCGACGGTTCGGCCAGCAGGGAGCAGGTGCCGGTCTCGGACCGACGAGTCGAGGAGACGACGTATGCGATCGCTCCAGTACTCGAGGTACCACTCGGGTCGCGGCGAGCGATAGCCCATGCGCGCTCCGTAGGTGACCATCGTGACAGTGGACTGCACCACCGACACCGGGTCGCGATGGGTAACCACCACCGTGGCGTCAGGGAACACCGTCATGAGCGGACCGAGTTGCTCGAGGTGCTGGGGGCACTTGAGCACCCATCGCTCACGAGGCTTGAACCACTGCAGGATCTGCAGCCCGACCTTCATGGACCGGTAGTGCTCGGTCTGGTCGTGCGACAGCAAGTGGTCCCGCCAGCGCGGCGAGCGCGAGATCCACTCGATGTTGTAGCTCGTGAAGTCCGGGAGCATGAGCTCCAGATCCTCGTGAACATGGTCGGGGTTCATTGGGTGCATCGCCGCGATGAGCGGCATGGAGATCTGCATGGCCTGCCAGGCGTCCTCGCACCGTTGCCAGCGAGGATCGATGCCGCCGGGCCCGACCGACTCTCGAGAGTCGGGCACCGGTTCGTAGCTCTCCCAGAGCGGCATCGAACGGAACCGCTGGTCCGCTGCCAACAGGTTGACGAGGTGCGTGGTGCCAGAACGAGGGAGACCGACAACGATGACCGGCCTTTCGATCGGGATCTCGAGAATCTCGGGATGACGCGCCAACAGATCACGGATCCGGAGCCGCGTCGACGCGTACCGAACGCATTCGCCGAAGAAGCCGAGGCGACCGAGCCCAGTGCGCTCGTCGTCGGCGTCCATCTCGGAGAGCCACAACCCGAGTCTTTCGTGAAAGTCATCGGGCCCGAAGTCGTCGAGGCCGGTGGCCGCAGCCGCCGAACCGAGCACAGCATCGACGGTGAGATCGACACGGTGCTCATTCCCGTAGGCAAGCGCCGCCTTCTGCATGTCGGTCAACCGTGGGTTCGCCAGATCGTCGATCCGGATCTTCTCGGGCATGTGCCGCTCCCCTTGTCGTTCTTTCATCTCGTCGCCCATCTGCCGGGTACGACGGCTCAGGGCATCAGGAGGGTCGTGCCGCCGTCGATCACGATCACGTCCCCGGTGTGGTAGCTCGCTGCGTCGCTAGCCAGGTACGCGGCGATGCCTTCGAGATCCGCGATCTCACCCCAGCGGCGGATCGGGTTCCGTTCCTTGATCGTTGCATCGAAAGGAAACGCCTCCTTCGGCGCTCCCCCGTACAGGTCGGTGTAGAACCAGCCCGCGCACACCATGTTCGCCCGGATGCCGAGATGGCCGTACTCGACAGCCACGGTGCGCATCATTGCTTGCATCGCAGATTTCGCAGCCCCGTAGTGCGCAATCGTCGGCTCACCACGGAACTGCGTGAGGCTGCCGCAGAGCAGAAGCGAACCGCCTGGGTCGCCCCGTTCGGCGCGCTCGAGCATGTGCTTGACCGCCTCGCGCAGCGTCCAGAACCCGCCGTGCTGAGCGACCGCGAGCAACTCCTGGTAGAGCTCAGTGGTCATCTCGTGGAAGGGGGCCATCGTCGCGATGCCCGCGTTCTGCACCACGCAGTCGATGCGCCCCATGTGTGCCGCCGCTGTCGCCATACCGTCGATCACCTGTGCCTCGACGGACACATCAACGGTCTGCGACCAAACGCGTCGAGCTCCCGCTGCGAGGAGCATCTCTTCCGCCGCAGCGTTCTTGTCGGCTCGCCGTCCCCACACGACCACGTCGGCCCCGCACTTGGCCATGCCGGTGGCGAAACCGAGGCCGAGCCCGCTGTTGCCGCCGGTGACCAGTGCGACCTTGCCCGTGAGGTCGAACATCGATGTCATTGCACCCTCGTTCCGCTGTCGGTACTTGAGATACTTTTCGCTCTGGCATCCACCACATGGACTCCCGACACCCTCCCAAGTGGTTCAGAAGACGACGGTCACCTTGCCGACGGCACTCGACGCGCCGGCTCGTGCGATCGCATCGGAGGCGTCGGCAAAAGGCACGCGATCTGTGACCATCGGAGCAAAGTGCTCCCAGTTCCCCGCTACGGCCTCGGCCACATCGCCAAACTCCGTCGGGTACGCGATCGATGCGGTGAAGCGCAGTTCCTTGGTGAGGAACGTCACGAGGTCGAACTGCACCGGGTGCTTGTACACCGCGACGATCACGACCGTCGCGTGCCTCCTGGAGCCGGCCAGCATCGTGTCGATCACCTGCTGGGCGCCGGCGGCGTCGATCCAGATATCGGTGGCAGCGACCGGTGAACCGAGCACCGACGCCGTTCCGTGTCGGCTGCGCAGAACAGCGATGACGTCATCGGTTGCTTCAATCGTGGCGTCGGCGCCGAGCACGCCAGCGAGCCGGAGCCGCTCGGCTGACAGGTCGACCGAAACGACGTCGCGCACCCCCCGGAGCTTCAACCAGACGACGATCGCGACGCCGACCGGGCCAGCACCGAACACCACAGCCGTCTGTCCGGGTTCCGGCGCGGCCCGATTCACTGCGTGCAGAGCGACCGACAACGGCTCGGTGAGCGCCGCGACCTCAAATGGGACCTCGTCCGGCATTCGGAAGACGTTCCTGCCGAGCACCGCGTCGCGCACCGCTACGAGTTCGCTGAGCGCACCTTGCGCGCTACCGCAGCCGATTTGATTGGTGTCGTCGAACGCCGGGTTGAACACCACTCGCGTTCCCAGCGCGATGTCGAGCACATCGGCTCCGATCTCGACGACCTCTCCCGCTGGTTCGTGCCCAAGCGGCAGCGGGCACGGTCCGACCCCCATCGGCAGTCCACCGAGGTGAGCGAACGTCACGTCCGTGCCGCAGACACCGCACGCCTTCATGGCGACGATGACGTCGCGCGGCCCGCACCTCGGCGCCTCGGCATCGATGGTCCGAACGTCGCCCGGGCCAAACACTGCGACAGATCGCATGACTAGTCCCCCTGTTGGACGGTCACCAGTCGGCGAGCGGTGATGTCGAGCTTCACACCTTCGTCCTGTTGTCACCCGATGGCACTTCAGACATGACTCTTGCAGATTCAGATGTAACTCTCAAGCGCCGATGGCTGAGTCGGCAACGCCCCACACGGCGGGCATCTCGTCGTGCGCGACCGCCGCCAGAGGTAGTGACAGGCCGAGCCGGAGCGCGAGCTCGAGTGCGGCCGACTTGGGCGACTCGTGGCGTCCAATGGACTCGAGAGGGCACTGTTGCGTTGTTCGATCGTGTGACGCGGTGGGCCGGAGTGATGGCGTTCGGTCAGATCGCCGCGGCGAGTTCGTCGAACGCAACACTGCCCGCAACGGTCAGCTGAACGGAGCGCACGCGGCGTGCGCGGAGGTCGATGACCTCGTCCGGATCGTCGAGCGGGAGCCTGTGCGCTGAGTGATCCTCTCTCGTTGGCGCTCGAACGCCTGAGGCGTTCGTTGAACCTCGGACTCGCTGTCACGCACCGCCGCCTACGCGGCCGAGTCGGCGGGGCCACGAAACCAGCCCCCTGGGCGACGAGCGCCGAACCTCTTGGCATTGGACAGCGTCGCTCGCGAGAAACGGCGATTCGCGCATGACGACTACGTCGAGCTACGTCGTTGAACGGCCCCTCGTCGGCATCGTCCACGTGTGCGAGGCAAGCGATCATTCTCTCAAGCCCCACGCCGGATCGAGCAATGGGATCTTCGACTCGACCCAATCGAGTGCCTTGTTCGTTGCAACAACGAGGTCGTCCCGGATCGCGGCGTGATCGGCCTCTGCCACGAATGCCGCGACGACGAGGCGTCGCTGGCGCAGAACGTGAAATCGACCGCCGCCGAGCCGTTGCCGCCCCTACAATGGGGGTGTCATGAAGAGCGACCCCTCCGGGGGTCCAGCAACCTGGGACGGACAACCCAAGGTGCTTCCACGCAAGTGGCATGTGGCTCCACCAAGGAGCAACGAAATGTCCGAGTCCGCTCGGCGAGGCCCCGTTGTCCGTTCTGGTTGCTGCACCAGCACGAGGAGCAACCATGCCCAAGAACACACGACCATTGACCAAGCTCCACCGCAACCCAGTAACGCCGCCCGACTGGTCGGCGTACGGCATGCACCTCACCCGGTACGACATCGACAGGGTGCTGCATTACACGCATTGGATCCCGAATTTACGTGGCTTCACGGCGAAGTTCTTCGAGGAGAACTACCCCGGATGGGACCTGCCGGGCTTCATGACGATGTTCCGAACCGCCGGTATTCTGCTGAACGACGGGGTGGGTTCACCTCACGGAGGTCGCTGCCATTGGCAGCTGAAGTGCCTGCACTTCCAGAGCGTCTTGACGTTCGCGGTCGAGTGGGACGAAAGCGTCACCGCCGACGACGGCCGATTCTACTTCTCCGGTCGGCCCGACGAGTCAGGCATCGGCGCATTCACCCTTCCAGCCGGCCCACAGACCGACATTGCCGCCCTGGCACGCAGAGCCTTCGAGCTGCTCACCTCGACCAATGCTCAGGGCGTAGGCGAGGCGGGCTCGTCAGGTTCGACCGATGCCTCGTAGTCCGTACGGCGGCACTTGTGGTCGCTGCGCCAACGCGGGAACTGGCGTTTCGAGTCCACCGCGGACCACATGCCGTCGTCGAGTTGCGTTGAACGAAGGTGTCGATTCTTGCGAGTCGTCGACACGCTGGCCAATTGCCGGCAGTCGTCGGGCTCCACCTCAGCGTCCGCCTATGCCTCGATCCACCGATGTGTTGGGTGTGAGGTAGGTCGCGTATCCGCGTGAAAGGCCTTGGCCTGGGACGATTGTGGTTCCTACGCCAGATCGTTCGGCAGAACCATTCGTCAGATCCGCTACGAGCACGCCTCGGTCGCCGGCGTCGCCCGCCAGCTCGGCACGACGTGGAACGGCAGTGTTGCGTTGTTCGAACTCGTGGCGTCGACGAGCCCGATCCGCGCAGAAGTCAGATGCAGGTTGCGAGTTCGAACGCCGCAACACTGCCCAATGCGCTGCGCGGCGTGCACCACCAAACCATCCTCCGCCAGCTCGGCCTCATCCCCATCAACCGCGTCGCCGCTGCAAAGGCATCAGCGAAGAAGCCGCGCCGGGACGCGAAGGAACAGCGCGTCGAGAAGACCGTGTTCGTGGAGTCGAAGGAACTCGCGCGTACCGGCAGGCCCTCTGTCCGCGTCGATCTCTACGCGCGAGCAGGCAGCATCGGCATCGGCACCCTCACCGCCGACGGCGA
>WLNW01000097.1 GCA_009699605.1 Actinomycetota bacterium
GCGTTGTTGCACGACGTCGGCAAGATCGATTCGCGCCTCCGCACCTACGGTCGAGTGATGGCCACGCTCACCACCAAGATCGTCGGCCGCGACGAGGTGCTCGGGTGGCGACGGTCGCGCGGGTTGCATCGCCGCATCGCGTTGTACGTTGACCACCCCGCGATCGGTGGCGATCTCCTCGAGCTGGCAGGTAGCGATCCGCTGACCGTTGCGTGGGCCCGCGAGCATCACAACCCCCGCGACACCTGGACCGTCGACCCCGACATCGCGAACGTGCTCGACGCCTGCGACAACGACTGATCGGCCGCCCTGGCCCATCGTCTGATGGCAGTCGCACGCTGAGCGAGGAGCAGGCCTGTCAGCTCGTAAGGAAGCCCATGTGCTCGCGGGCTCGGGCCAGCACGGGGCCGGCCACCTCGCGGGCTTTCGTGGCGCCGATGGCGAGCAGGCGCGCCGTTTCGCCCGGGTCGTTCGACAGCTCGGCGAATCGCGCCTGGATGGGACGCAGCGTCTCGACGACGGCGGCAGCGGTGTCCTTCTTCAGTGCGCCATATTGGGCATAGCCCTCGGCTGCGTCCTCGGGTGTGCGGTCAGTGCATGCACCCAGGATCGACAACAGGTTCGACACCCCGGGCTTGGACGCGACGTCATACCGCACGTCGCCGTCGGTATCAGTCATGGCGCGCATGATCTTCTTCTCGACCGACTTGAGGTCGTCGAGCAGGTTGATGGTGCCCTGCGGCGAGAGCGATGACTTCGACATCTTGTTGGTGGGCGTCTGCAGGTCCATGACGCGAGCACCGGCGCGAGGTATCGCTGCTTCGGGTACCACGAAGGTGTTGCCATAGCGCGCGTTGAAACGCACCGCGACGTCGCGGGTGAGCTCAAGGTGCTGGCGTTGATCGTCGCCGACCGGGACGCGGTTGGTGTCGTACAGGAGGATGTCGGCCGCCATGAGCGAGGGATAGGTGAACAGCCCGGCGGAGACGAAATCGGTCTTGTCGCTCTTGTCCTTGAACTGTGTCATGCGCCGCAGTTCGCCGAACGAGGTGGTGCACTCAAGTAGCCAGCTCAGTCCGGTGTGCTCGTGTACGTGGCTCTGCACGAACAGGGTGCACACGTCGGGGTCGAGCCCGATCGCCATGAGCATCTGCGTGAGGCGCAACGTGCTGTTCCGAAGTTCGGCGGGGTCCTGCTGCTGGGTGATCGCGTGCAGATCGACCACGCAGTAGACCGAATCGGCCTCGTGTTGGTCGACGATCCAGTTCCGAATGGCGCCGAGGAGATTGCCGAGGTGGACCTCGCCGGTCGGTTGGATGCCTGAGAACACACGTGCCATGAGCGGGAAGGGTAGCTGCTGGCGTTTCGGAGCCCGGTCGATTTGATGGTCGAGTCGGCGCCCGGCGAGTTATCGAGCGATGTCTCGCACGATGCTGTACGCATCGAGGCAGCGGGCCCGCGCCGCGGCGTGGTCAACGATGGGCGCGGGGTAGTCGGCCGCACCGAAGAGTGAGCCGGCGAGCCACGGCTCGTGCACGAAACGGGTGTCGATGTGCGCGAGTTCGGGCACCCAACGTGTGATGTATGCACCGTCGGGATCGAACTTTTTTCCTTGCGATGTGGGGTTGAAGATGCGGAAGTAGGGAGCCGCATCGGGCCCGGTTCCGGCGACCCACTGCCAGTTGCCCGCGTTCTGCGACACCTCGCCGTCTACGAGCAGTGTGCGGAACCATCGCTCGCCGCGTCGCCAGTCGATGAGCAGATCCTTCACGAGGAAGCTCGCGGCGATCATGCGCACGCGGTTGTGCATCCAGCCGGTGTGCGCAAGCTGACGCATGCCTGCGTCGACGATGGGGAAGCCGGTTCGGCCCTGGCACCACGCGTCGAATCCGGCGTCGTCCTGGTTCCAGGCAATTGCGTCGTACTGGGGGCGCAACGCGTTCGACGCGATGGTCGGGTGCTGCCACGTGATGTGCGCGTACCAGTCGCGCCATGCGAGCTGGCGTGCGACCGCCTCGCGCCCTTGGGTATGGGTGCCAAGCACCGAGATGACGCGTCGCGGCGACAAGGTGCCGAAGCGCAGCGCGGCCGACAGCTGTGTGGTGCCGTCGATAGCTGGTAGGTCGCGCGTGGCGGGGTAGTCGTCGACCGTGGCGTCGATCGCGCGCAGGCGTTCGTGTGCGCCATGCTCGCCGCCCGCGAACGGCGGGGGAGCATCTGCGGCCGGCAGGGCGACGCAATCGCCCACATCGAGCACCTCGGCGAGCTGCGACGGAACGGGATCGGCGTGGGGCAGGCCGTGGGGCACGGTGCGCCACGTCTTCCAGAACGGCGTGAACACCTGGGACAACGAACCTTTGGCCGTGCGCACCGCGCCCGGTGGGTGCACGAGCCCACCCCAGTGGGCATCCCAGCGGACGTCGCGCTCGGCGAGCCGGTCGGCCACCACGCGGTCGCGCTGGCGGGCCAGCGGCGAAACGTCGAGGTTGACATGAACCGCCGTTGCGCCCAGGCGCGCCGCCATGGCGGGCACCACCGTGGTTGCGTCGCCCTCTACCAGGTGCAACCGGCCGCCGATCGACCGGCACCGCGCGTCGAGCGCCGCGAGATCGGCCAGGATCTGACGCCGCCGGAACACCCCCGCTGCCGCCATCAGCCGCGAGTCGAGCACAAAGAGTGGAACGATCTCACGGTGCGTGGTTACTGCGGCTTCCCATGCAGGATTGTCGTCGAGTCGCAGGTCGCGCCGGAACCACACGATGGCTCGGGTGTCAATGTGTTTCACCAGCTCATTGTGCGTCATCGATGTGGCCACGCCCGCAGGTTACGGGCCCACACAGGTATGGTTACATCCATGTCATTCGCGGTGCAGACGTCGGTCTACGAAGGACCGTTCGACCTACTGCTCCACCTCATCCTGAAGGACCAGGTTGACCTTTACGAGGTCTCCCTCACCGCGATCGTCGACGCCTATCTCGCCGAGCTCGATGCCATGCAGACCTGCAACCTCGAGGTCGCCACGGAGTTCCTGCTCATCGCCTCGACGCTCATCGAGCTCAAGGTCCGCCGCCTGCTCCCCGATGACGAGCGCTTCGATCTTGACGACGAGTTGGCCCTGTGGGAAGAGCGCGACTTTCTGTTGGCGCGCCTGCTCGAGTGCAAAACGTTCAAGGACGCGGCCCGCGAGCTCGAACGGCTGGCCACCGAAGCATCACGGTCGTTTCCGCGCACCGCTGGCCTCGAGGAGCCGTTCCTCGAGCTCACCCCCGACCTCATGGCCGGCGTCACCGCCGACAAGTTGCGAGCGGCCTACCTCCGAGCGGTCACCCCCAAGCCGGTGCCCACCGTCGACTTGCATCACGTGGCCACCATCCGCCTGTCCGTGGCCGAGGCCATCGTGGAGCTGGCCGACGAGCTACCCCGGCTGGGCAAGACCACGTTCCGGGCGCTCACGTCATCGTTCGTCGATCGTCTCGAAGTGGTCGTACGGTTCTTGGCGCTGCTCGAGCTTTACAAGCAGGGATATGTCGATCTCGGGCAGGCATCGAACTTCGGCGAGATCGAGATCGAGTGGACGGCCGGCCAGCATCTCGCACCCGACCTCGAGTCGGTCGATGTGTACGAAGGATGAGTTCGTGAACGCCGACGCCCAACCGCTCTTCGAAGGCCACTCGCTCGGCGAGGCCCGTCGCGCGATCGAGGCCATCTTGATGGTGGCCGATCAACCCATCGAGCCGAACCTCCTGGCCCAGGTGTGCGAGATCCCGGTGGCCATTGTCGACGCGTTGTGCGCCGAGCTGGCGGCCGAGTACGAGGCTTCGGCCCACGGTTTCGTACTCGCGCGCGTCGCCGGTGGGTATCGCTACCAGAGCCACCCCGACCAAGCGGCCTACGTCGAGCGGTTCGTGCTGGAAGGCCAGAGCGCCCGCATGTCGGCTGCTGCTCTCGAGACGTTGGCCATCGTGGCGTACAAGCAGCCCATCTCCCGGGCTCAGGTCGCGTCCATCCGGGGCGTGAACGTCGACGGCGTGATGCGCACGCTGCAGGGTCGCGGGTACATCACCGAGGTCGGCCGCGATTCGGGGCCCGGCAATGCGGTGCTGTTCGGCACCACGCCCACCTTCCTCGAACGACTCGGGCTCAACACCGTCGACCAACTGCCGGCCCTCGGCGCGTTCGTGCCCGGCGCCGACGTGGTCGAACAACTCGAGCGCACGCTGCGCGTGACCGACCCTGACACCGTGCTGGTCGAGCCCGCCGTGTCGACTGAGCCCGCCGTGTCGGCTGAGCCGACCACGCCGACCGAACCCGCATGATCCTGTTCGAAGGCGAACGGCTCCAGAAGGTGCTCGCCCGGGCCGGGCTGGGGTCGCGCCGCGCCTGCGAGGAGCTCATCGAAGAAGGTCGAGTCACCGTCAACGGCGAGGTCGCCATCCTCGGTCGCCGGGTCGAGATCGCCGCCGATCAGGTCGCGGTCGACGGAGTCATCATCGGCGTTGCGCCGGGCCTCGTGCACTACTTGCTGAACAAGCCCCGCGGCGTGGTGTGCACGGCCTCCGATCCGCAGGGTCGCCCGACCGTCGTCGAGCTGGTCCCCTCCGACGCCCGGGTGTATCCGGTGGGCCGGCTCGACACCGACACCGAAGGGCTCTTGCTCCTCACCAACGATGGTGAGCTCACGCATCGACTGACGCATCCGTCGTTCGGCGTCGAGAAGGAGTATCTGGCCGAGGTCGAGGGTGAACCGTCACGAGGCAGTCTGCGCATCCTGCGCGAAGGCGTCGCGCTCGACGACGGCATCACCGCTCCGGCCAAGGTTTCGGCTGTTTCCCCTTCGCTGCTCAAGATCGTGATCCACGAAGGCCGCAATCGCCAGGTACGGCGCATGTGCGAGGCGATCGGTCATCCGGTGCAGCGCCTGGTGCGCACACGGATCGGGCCACTCCGCGACGGGTCGCTCGAGCCGGGGGCGTGGCGGGTGCTCACCGTCGACGAGGTGCGCGCGCTGGAACGTGCCGCAAGCGTCGAGCGGTAGGATCCCGTTCCGTGTCCCGACCTGGCTCTAGTCCCCGATCTGTCCGTGCGCTGCGCGGCGCCACCACGGTTGATGCCGATACGCGCGAAGAGGTCTTCGCTCGGGTGATAGCGCTCTTGGCCGAGATGTGGCGCCGAAACGACGTCGAACACGACGACCTGATCTCGCTGTTATTCACCGTCACCCACGACATCCGTTCGTGCTTCCCGGCGGCGGCGGCGCGCGAGATCGGACTGGGCGACGTGCCGCTCATGTGTGCGCAGGAGATCCCCGTCCCGGGCTCCACACCGTTGTGCATTCGGGTGCTCGCCCACCTCGAGACCGACAAGACCCGTCAGGAACTGCGGCACGTGTACCTCGAAGGTGCCGCAGGCCTGCGCGACGATCTGCCCGGATGAGCTCGTTCATGTCGGCCTCGTCTGTCTCTTCCGAGTCCGCATCGTCCATGTCGGCGAAGCGCGCCTCGATTTACGGCACCGGTCTTATCGGCGGCAGCATCGGCCTTGCGCTACGCGAACGCGGTTGGCATGTGTCGGGAGTCGACCGTGATCCGGCTCGTATTGCGCACGCGTTGCGCATCGGCGCCATCGATGTCGCCGGGCTCGATCCCAAGAGCGACATCACGTTCGTTGCGGTGCCCGTGCTCGGCATCGCAGACGCCGTCACCGAGGCGCTGGCCAAGACCACCGGTCTGGTCACCGATGTGGGCAGTGTCAAGGCCCCGGTGGTGGCCGCAGTCGACGACCACCGCTATCTAGGCGGTCACCCCATGGCCGGTTCCGAACAAGACGGTCTCGACGGCGCGAACGCGCACATGTTCGAAGGAGCCGTGTGGGTGCTCACGCCCACCGACGAGACCGATGACCAAGCACTCGCCGACGTGCGTGCGGTGATCTCCTCGTTCGGTGCGGACGTGGTCGCGTTGCCACCTGCACGTCACGACGCGCTCGTCGCCGTGGTGTCGCACGTTCCCCATCTCACCGCGGTCACCCTTATGGGTTTGGCGGCGTCGCGTGCCGAGGATCACGCGGCGTTGTTGCGGCTCGCTGCGGGCGGCTTTCGCGACATGACCCGTATCGCGTCTGGCCATCCGGCGATCTGGCCCGACATCTGCGCCGAGAACCGAGACGCCATCGTGGACACCCTCGCGGGGCTCATCGACGGTCTAGAACGCATGCGCGACGCGGTGGCCACCGGGAACCGAGAGGTTCTGCTCGACGCACTGGTCACCGCGCGCGAAGCGCGTCAGAACCTGCCGGTGCGCGGTGGCGCGCGTCCTGCCGATCTCAGCGAGCTACGCATCCCCGTACCCGACCGCGTGGGCGTGCTGGCCGAGATCACCACGCTCGCGGCCGAGCTCGGTGTCGACGTGTATGACATCGAGATAGCGCACTCAGCCGAGGGCAATCGCGGTGTGGTCATCGTGGTCATCGACACGTCACACAGCGACCTGTTGCGCGATGGACTCATCGCCAAGGGCTACCGTCCGTCAGCCCAGCCGCTCCCATGACCCGGCTGTTCTCATGACCCCGCGCGAGCTCTGGCCGGCACCCATTGCGGGTGGCCCGGTCACGGCTACGGTCGAGCTACCCGGTTCGAAGTCGATCACCAACCGGGCGCTCATCCTCGCGTCGCTGGCGGATGGGCCCAGTCTCATCCGCCGCCCGCTTCGGGCCCGCGACACCGAACTCATGGCGGCCGCGTTGCGCTCGCTCGGCGTATCGGTCGTCGACGCTGCCGATCCGGCGCCCGCCGCCGGATCTTCCTGGTTGGTGACGCCGGGTTCTTGGCACGGTGGTTCCATCGACGTCGGCAATGCCGGCACCGTGATGCGTTTCGTGCCGCCAGTGGCCGCGCTCGCCGTGGGTGACATTGCGTTTCGGGGCGATACGCGCGCACGCGAGCGTCCGATCACCGAAGTGCTGCGCGCACTCCGGGCCATCGGCGCGTCGGTCACCGGCGATCGAGTTCCCTTCACGGTGCATGGCACGGGCTCGGTACCTGGAGGCACGGTCCAGATCGACGCGTCGTCATCGAGCCAGTTCATTAGCGCCCTGCTCCTCGCGGGCGCGCGCTATGTCGACGGAATCGAGGTGCTGCATCGTGGCGCGCCGGTGCCGTCCCAACCGCACATCGACATGACCGTCGCCATGCTGCGCCAAGCCGGTGTGGTGGTCGACACGTCGACCCCCGATCGCTGGGCGGTTGCCCCTGGCCCGGTAGGCGCGCGAGATCTCACGGTCGAGCCGGACCTCTCGAATGCCGCACCGTTCCTCGCTGCGGCCATGGTCACCGGCGGCACGGTGCGTGTTTCGGGTTGGCCCCGCGTCACCACACAAGCGGGCGACGCCCTGCGTTCGTTATTCGGCGAGATGGGTGGCACGTTCTCCTTCGATGACGACGCGCTCGTCGCTACCGGTCCGGGTGTCGGTGCGATTGCTGGGCTCGACGCCGACCTCCACGCCGTGGGCGAACTCGCGCCCGTGGTCGCCGCGGTGTGCGCGCTAGCGAACGGCCCATCCACGTTGCGGGGCATCGCCCACCTCCGCCTGCACGAGACCGATCGACTCGCCGCCTTGGCTGCCGAGCTGTGCGCCATGGGGGCCGACGTGCGCGAGCTGGCCGACGGCCTGGCGATTCACCCCGCACGGTTGCACGGCGCGACATTCCATACCTACGACGATCACCGCCTGGCCACGGCCGCCGCGGTGCTCGGTCTCGTGGTGCCGGGCGTCCTGGTGGAGAATGTGGCCACGACGAGCAAAACGCTTCCGGACTTCGTCGACCTGTGGCGCCACACCTTGGAGGGATCGTGATGACCAGCAACCCTGAGGCGCCCATATCGTTGCGGGTCATCGCCATCGACGGCCCAGCGGGTTCCGGCAAGTCCACCGTGGCCAAAGCCGTCGCGCTGCGCCTCGGCCTCGAGTATCTCGACACGGGGGCCATGTATCGCGCGGTGGCGTTCGCGGCGATCTCGGGTGGGGTCGATGTCGAGGACGCGGACCGAGTCGCCGACATCGCCGAACGGGCCCGCATCGATGTAGACGAGATGGGTGTGCGGGTAGACGGTGTCGACGCGACCATCGAGATTCGCGGCCCCGAGGTCACCCGTGCGGTCAGCATCGTTGCGGCCAATCCGAAGGTGCGGGCCGCGCTGCGCGATCAGCAACGAGCGTGGGCCCGTCGCCGTGGCGGCGGCGTGCTCGAGGGACGTGACATCGGCACCGTCGTCTTCCCCGACGCGATGCTCAAGGTGTATCTCACCGCCGACCCCGAGGTGCGCGCGGCGCGCCGTACCAAAGAGGTGACGGACCTGTCGTACCAAACGGTCGCCGCCGACATCGCGCGGCGCGATGCGCTCGACTCGGGTCGCCACCACGATCCGCTCTCCGAGGCGGCCGACGCCGTCCACGTAGACACCAGCGAACTCACCATCGACGGTGTCGTCGATTGCATCTTGGAGCTGCTCCTGTGACCGACACACCGAACGCCGACGAATCGGTCCGAGGATCTGCAGCCGCGGAGACCGACGCACTGAGCCTCGGACGCCCGATGACGTTCGGCGATCGCATCGTCTATCGATCTACGCGCCTGATGATCCTTTTCGTCTCGCGGGTGATGTTCCGCGTCGAGGTGTCCGGCCTCGAGAACTTCCCCGCGTCGGGCGCATGCGTGGTGGCCCCCGTGCATCGCAGCAATCTCGATACGCCGATCCTGGCGTGGATCACGCGGCGCCGGTTGCGGTTCATGGGCAAGGACACGCTGTGGAAGCCCCGCTTCGGCAACTGGTACCTCACCGCGCTCGGTGGCTTCCCCGTGGCGCGCGGCACCGCGGATCGTGAGGCTCTGCGGGCGTGTCAGGCCATCATCGAGCGCGAGGAACCACTCGTGATGTTCCCCGAGGGCACACGTCGCTTCGGCGAGTCGATAACCGACCTGTTCGACGGCCCGGCGTTCATCGCGGCGCGTACGGGCGTGCCGATCGTTCCCGTGGCCGTCGGCGGCAGCGAACGCGTGATGCCGAAGGGCGCACGATTCCCGCGGCCGAAGAAGGTGGTGCTCATCGTGGGCAAGCCGATCGTGCCGCCGGTGTCGAGCGGCCGAGTGCCGCGACGCGTGGTGCGCGAGCTCACCGAGGAGCTTCAGGTTGAGTTGCAGAGGCTGTTTGATGAAGCACAGGGTCAGGCCGGCGTTCGCTGAGCGTCGCCTCGCGCCCGTGCGCGCCGAGGCCTGATGCGCGGTTTGATTCATGCCACCTGTCATAGGGTCGGTGCATGACGACTCGAATGCGCGTGGGTGCGTTGGTGCAGAACTTCGCAGGCTTCCCCGATACGGGAAGGAGCGCGGCCGCGTGCATCGACATTGCGGTGCACGCGGAACGCGTGGGGTTCGATTCGGTGTGGGTCACCGATCACATCGTGTTGCCGCGCTCTCGCGAGGCGCAGTACCCGCACAACGATTCCGGTCACTTCCCCTACACGTGGGAGCAGGACATCCACGAACCGGTGTCCTTGATGGCCGCGCTCGCACAGGCGACCTCGCGCGTCGAGATCGGTACCGCCGTGCTCGTCATCCCCTATCGGCACCCGTTGTTGCTCGCGAAGATGCTCGCCACGATCGACCAGATCGCGGGTGGCCGCCTGATCCTGGGTGCTGGGGTCGGTTGGCTACGCGACGAGTTCGACGCCCTCGGGCTCGACGCGCTGTTCGACCACCGCGGATCGGTGACCGAAGATTGGCTCGGGGCGATGCGCTCCGCGTGGACCGCTGCGGAGACGGCTGAGCATTCCGGCCCGTACGTGGCCTTCGGGCCCGTGGGCACACGGCCGCAACCACCGCGCGCGGGCCACATCCCCGTGTGGATCGGCGGCAAGGGTGAGCGCGCGTTGCGACGCGCGGTGCAGATGGGTGACGGGTACTTCGCGATCTCGTCCGATCCGGATGAGCTCGCGCTCGAAGTCGCTCGACTGCGGCACCTCGCGGAGGATTCGGGACGCGACCCGTCGGAGTTGACGGTTGCACTGATCGACGGGATCGTGGTCACGCCGCATGCCCTTGGCGCCGATCGCAGTCCGCTGCACGGCAACGCGGCGCAGATCATCGAGGGGTTGCACCGCTTTGCCGACGCAGGTCTCGATCACCTCGTCGCGGGAGTACGCACGGCCGGTGAACCGACCTACGCCGGATGCGTCGCCGCGCTCGATCTCGTGGCGGCGGAGGTCCTCCCGGTGCTCTGACGTTTGGGCGTCCGGCCGCTGCAGTCGCTGCAGCCGCCGCGGTCAGTGGGCGAGGGTCGACAGTACGTCGCTGGCGTGGACCTGGCGGTCGTTCACCTTGGGGCGATCATCGACGGGACCACCGAAGCCGAGGGTGGCCGCGATGTCGATTGCCGCGAGCAGCTCGCGCAGGTTGCGTGGCGGTGGGAAGTACTCGTCCTCGTCGGTGATGCGCACTTCCTCGACGCCATCTCTGGGCGCGAGTCGAGCGATGACTGATGCGACAAGATCCTCGGGCGCGCTCGCACCTGCGGTGACGCCGACGACGCCCTGCAGGTCGTCGGGGAGTTCGTCGGCATTGTTCACGCGGAACACGCGCGTGCATCCCGACTCGTTGGCGAGCTTGGCCAGCGCGACGGTGTTCGACGAGTTGGCCGAGCCGATCACCACCATCGCGTCGCAGCGCGACGCGATGGCCATGAGGGCGCTCTGGCGGTTGGTAGTGGCGAAGCAGAGGTCGCTGCGCTCGGGCTTCCACATGTCGGGGAAGCGTTCGGCCGTCGCGTCGAGGACGTTCTTCCAGTCGCGATGCGACAACGTGGTCTGGGCGAGCAGCGCGACTGGCTCGTCGAACTGGGGGAGCGCGGCGACCTCGGCGATGGTCTCGACCCGGTGGATCGAATCGGGTGCGACGGCCATGGTGCCCACGGCTTCTTCGTGGCCCTCGTGGCCTACGTAGACGATGCGGTAGCCCTTACTCGCCCGCACCTTGACCTCGTGGTGCACCTTGGTGACGAGCGGGCACACCGCGTCAATCACGTAGCCCGCTTTTTCTCGCGCTGCGGCGACAACCTCCGGCGCGGAGCCGTGAGCGGAGAGCATCACCGGCCGGCCGGCCGGCACCTCGGCGATGTCGTCGACGAACACCACGCCGAGGTCTTCGAATCGCTTGACCACGAGTTGGTTGTGCACGATCTCGTGGTAGCAGTAGATCGGCGGGTCGAATGCGCGCACCATCCACGCCAGCGCCTTGATCGCCATCTCGACGCCGGCACAGAACCCGCGCGGCGCGGCAAGCAACACCCGGTCGACGTTCACCTACCCAGGGTAGTTGCATCCATTCCGTCCCCCGCACACCCCCTCCCCTGGAACTGGTAGTTCAGAAGCGCGGCCAGCCGCGCTTCTGAACTACCAGTTGCGGGAGTGAGGGCGTTGCCACCGTCTGGAGCCCGCGGCCCTGCGCATTGGGGAGGAACAAGTAAAGCTCGCGGCCGCGCAACGTGACCTCCTCGGGACCGATCGTGTCGCGGCGATCGGTCCCGAGGAGGTCCACACCACGAGGTTGGTGCCGTCGGTTCCCGGATACGGGTTGTGCTCGACGATCGCCGGTATTTCATGAGCGGTGGGGGTGACGACGACGAGTGCGGGTCCAGTGCTCACCCATAACTGAGCCTCTCTCTCGAGCGAACCTCGACCACGACGCCCCGGTAAGAGCAGCGCTCCTGCCGGCTCGCCGATCAGTAGGTGATCACCGTGCGCCCGAGGACGCGGCCAGCCTCGAGATCGTCGAGCACACGGGGCAGATCCTCGAGCGTGGCCGTAGCGCCGACCATGTGGTCGAGGTCGAGTCGTCCGGCGAGGTAGTGGTCGACCAGACGCGGGATGTCGGCCACGAAGCGATTCGACCCCATCATCGACTGCTGCACCTTCTTGCCCATCATGAGGTCGAGGCCCGACACGGTGAACGACGCCCCGGTGTCGACGATGCCGACGACGGTGAGCGTCCCGTTGCC
>WLNW01000098.1 GCA_009699605.1 Actinomycetota bacterium
AGAGCACGTCGACCGTGGCCCCGAGCGCACGGAGCACACGCGGCGCTATCGAACTGCTCGCGCCGTTGGCGCAGTCGATGACGACGTACAACCCGTCGAAGGTCCGGCCTGCGATCGACGACTGCACGGCATCGACGTAGCGCTCGACCTCCGCCGCTCCGTCGCGCACCTGACCTACCCGGCGCTCACCCGACCGGCCGCGGCCGACCGCGTTGCCCGCGTTGCCCGCGTTGCCCGCGTTGCCCGCGTTGCCCGCGTTGCCCGCGTCGATCGCCGCTTGGACCGCGTCTTGTTGTGCGTCGGCCAGTTTTCGCCCGCCCGCGGCGAAAAGCTTCACCCCGTTGTCGTGGTACGGGTTGTGCGACGCGGACACCACTGCGCCCGGCGCGTCGTCGGCCGCCGCTAACCAGGCCACGGCAGGCGTGGGGGCCACGCCGAGGTCAACCACCTCTGCACCGTCGGCGGATAAGCCGGCGCACAACGCCTGTACGAGCGCGGGTCCCGACTCGCGCGTGTCTCGGGCGACGTAGAAGCGCGAGGCACCGAAAACGGCAGCGGCGGCCGCCCCGAGGTCTTCGATATCGCGCTCGGAGAGCTCGTCGAAGGCCCGGCCACGGACGCCGTCGGTACCGAAACGCAAGTTCATGAAGGCCAGATCGGCCGCAGCCGTGCCGCCGTTCGCGGGCGCTCGAACACGTGCACCCGAGCCGGCGGCACCGAGGCGGACTAGCGCTTGCTGTACTGCGGGGCCTTGCGGGCCTTCTTCAGGCCGTACTTCTTGGATTCCTTTTCACGCGAATCGCGGGTGAGGAAGCCGGCCTTCTTCAGCGATGGGCGCAGCTCGGCGTCGAGGACGATGAGCGCCCGAGCAATGCCCATGCGCACTGCGCCGGCCTGGCCTGTGGGGCCCCCACCATGGAGCGTGATGTCGATGTCGTAGACCTCGGCGGTCTCGGTGAGCTTCATCGGTTCGAGCACCTGCATGCGGTGCGTGCGGGACGGAAAGTAATCATCCATCGCGCGACCGTTGACGATGACCTGACCCGAACCGGCGCGGACCCGCACCCGGGCGACGGCGCGCTTGCGGCGGCCGGTGGATTGCACGAGCGGCTTCGACATTTTAATCCTCAGGCCTTCGCCGCTTGGGCGTGTTCGATGGCGTACGGCAGGGGCATCTGCGCCGCATGGGGATGCGTCGGGCCCGCATAAACCTTGAGCTTGGTGAGCATCTGGCGACCGAGGCGATTCTTCGGGACCATGCCCCGGATCGTGCGCCGGACCGCTTCCTCGGGCTTGTTCCGCAGGAGATCAGCGTAGGTGCGGGATTTCAGGCCGCCCGGGTAACCGGAGTGGCGGTACACCATCTTGCGCTCGGCCTTGGCCGAGGTGAGGACCACCTTCTCGGCATTGATCACGATGACGTGATCGCCGGTGTCCATGTGCGGGGTATACGTCGGCTTGTGCTTGCCGCGCAAGAGGTTGGCGACTTCGGTCGAAAGCCGACCGAGCACCAGGCCTTCGGCGTCGACGACGTGCCAAGCGCGCTCGATCTCACTTGCTTTGGGTGAATACGTCGACACGAAGGATCGTTCCTCTTGCAGAAGACATGGGCGATCAGCGCGGATAGCGCCTCGCAGGCCAGTCGACCATGCTAAGGGCTTCCTTCGGCAACGGCAAACCCCTGAGTCGGGTTCGGCGGAAATCTCCGCCTGACCGGCCGCTCCCCACGTGGCTTCACACCGTCGTAGCGCACCTCCCACAAGGTGAGCCCTTGAGGAGGCGCCACTCGACAAGCGTTGGCCCGATCTCCGGAACGGAGGATGCCCAGCATCTCGCCCGCACGCCGACGACCGAGGCCCATCTCGATGACGGTGCCGGTTATCGAGCGCACCATCTGATGGCAGAACGCATTCGCGGCGATCTCGAATTCGAGCAAACCGTCGCCGAGTTCGCGCCACAGGGCGTGCCGCACGGTCCGATGCAACGACGCCGAGAACCCATCGGCCGCGATGGGCGGTCGTCGACAGAACGCCGCGAAGTCGTGCGTCCCGACGACCGGGTCGGTCGCCGTGCGGAGCGCGGCCAGATCCAAGGGCTGGGGGACGTGCCAGGCGAACCGCGCCCGGAACGGGTCGTGCACCGGGGTGTTCAAGACACGATATTTATAGACGCGCGACGTCGCAGAGAACCGTGCGTCGAAATCCGCCGGGACTTCGTCGATGGAGTGGATGGCGATCGACGGCCCGACCAACTTGTTCAACGACCGCCCGAGGGCGACCGGGTCGAACCCGTCCGTGCGCGTCGCAAAGCTGACGACCTGGCCCGCCGCATGCACCCCGCGATCGGTGCGGCCCGCGCCGGTGAGTTCGACCACATGACCGAGCACTCGTTCGAGGGCCTCGCGCAGGGTGCCCGCCACGCTGCGGACCCCGGGATTCTCGGCGTAGCCGTGAAACGGCGTGCCGTCATATGCGAGCACCATGCGGACGCGTATCGTCGGCTCGACGATACGCGCCGGTTCGGGATCGAAAAGTGTCACGGCCGGGGCCGCGGCTTCGCTAGACGAGCTCGATGCGGGCCATCGGCGCTTTGTCGCCCTGGCGTGGGCCCAGCTTCAAGATACGCGTGTAGCCGCCCGGACGTTCCGCATAGCGCGGACCGATCTCGTTGAACAGCTTCGACGCCATCTCCTTGTCGCCGATAAACGCCACGACCTGACGGTGGTTGTGCAAACCACCCTTCTTGGCCTTGGTGATCATCTTCTCGGCGATCGGACGCAGTGCCTTGGCCTTGGCCTCGGTGGTCACGATGCCCTCGGCGGCCACGAGCGAGGCCACCAGGTTGGCCATCATGAGGCGCTGATGTTGGGCGCTCCCGCCGAATCGGCGGCCCTTTTTCGGTGTTGCCGGCATGGCGGATCAGTCCCTCGTGCGCAGCGACAGGCCGCGCTCGTCGAGCTTGGCGATGACCTCGTCGAGCGACTTCTGCCCGAAGTTGGTGATGGCCAGCAGGTCGTCGTCGGTCTTTTGGAGCAACTCGCCAATGGAGTTGATCTGGGCTCGCTTGAGGCAGTTGCGCGGGCGCTCCGACAGATCGAGATCCTCGATCGGCAGGTCGAGATCGGGCGAACCCGACGCCACGCCGGCCACTTCGCCGAGTTCGAGGCCCTGCGGTGAATCGCTCATCTCCTCGACGAGCTGCACCAGCGAACGCAGCGTCGCGCCAGCAGAGGCGAGCGCCTCACGCGGCGTGATCGAACCATCGGTCTCGATGTCGAGCACGAGCCGGTCGAAATCGGTGGACTGCTCGACCCGGGTGGGTTCGATCGTAAAGGCCACGCGGCGAACCGGCGAGAAGATCGAATCGACCGGGATCACGCCGATGATGCTCGACGTGTTGTTCCGCTCGGCGGAGACGTAACCCCGACCCCGACCGATCGTGATGTCGACCGCGATTCGACCCTTCGAGTTGAGGGTCGCAATTGCCTGCTCGGGGTTCAGCACCTCGATGTCGGCGTGCTGTTGGATGTGCGCCGCTGAAGCGACGGCTGGGCCCCGAACGTCGAGCCGCAGCGTGACGGGCTCGTCGCTGTGGCTACGGATAACGATGTCCTTGAGGTTGAGGATGACGTCGGTGACGTCCTCCGCGACCCCAGCGATGGTGTCGAACTCGTGCAGGGCGTCGTCGAATCGCACCTGGGTGATCGCAGCACCCGGGATAGACGACAAGAGTGTGCGACGTAGGGAATTGCCGATCGTATGACCGAAACCGGGTTCGAGAGGGCCGATGGCGAACCGTTGCCGGTTGCCTTCCGCCTCCCCGACCGCTTCGACCGTCGGACGCTGTATTACCAGCATTGTTTGCTCCTCGGAACTTCGAAGTCGACCCCCGGTGGCGGTCCGGGGTTGTTGCGTACTGTGTTGGGCGAGCGCTACTTGGAGTAGAGCTCGACGATCATCTGCTCGCGCACCGGCGTGTCGATGTGCTCACGCATCGGCAGGTCGCGAACGATGACGCGATGACCTTCGTCTTCGCGGTCGATCCAGGCAACGGTTGCCCGGTCGAGAACGTCCATGTTCCAGCGGACCACGACGATGTTGCGCGACTTCTCGCGCAATTCGACGACGTCACCTTTGCGCAGCCGGTAGCTCGGGATGTTGACCCGACGACCGTTGACGTTGATGTGGCCATGGCTGACGAGTTGCCGGGCCTGGGGCCTGGTGGCGCCCCAGCCCCCGCGGTACACGACGTTGTCGAGCCGAAGCTCGAGATAACGAAGCATGTTGAGACCGGTGACGCCATCGCGGCGGTTGGCCTCTTTGAAGATGTTGCGGAATTGGCGTTCGGTAAGGCCGTAGGTGAAGCGAGCCTTCTGCTTCTCCTGGAGCTGCAACAGGTACTCGGAGACGTTGCCCCGACGCCGGGTGCGGCCGTGCTCGCCCGGCGGGTACGGGCGCTTCTCAAGTACCTTGTTCTCGCCTTTGGTACCCCAGATGTTGGTGCCGAGGCGACGAGAGACTCGTGCTCGGGGACCGGTGTATCGCGACATGTGGTCAGACCCTCCGCCGCTTGGGGGGACGGCACCCGTTGTGCGGTGCCGGGGTGACGTCCTTGATGCCCGTCACCTCGATACCAGTGTTCTGGATCGAGCGGATGGCGGTTTCGCGCCCTGAGCCCGGACCCTTGACGACGACGTCGACCCGACGCACGCCGTGCTCCATCGCGCGGCGGGCACACTGCTCAGCTGCCATCTGCGCCGCGAAAGGGGTCGACTTACGCGACCCCTTGAATCCCACGTTGCCGGCCGAGGCCCACGCGAGCGTGTTGCCCTCTTGGTCGGTGATCGTGACGATCGTGTTGTTGAACGAGCTCTTGATATGCGCAACGCCGTAGCTGATGTTCTTGCGCTCTTTTTTGCGTGGACGACGACCGCCCGCTGCTGGCTTTGCCATTACTTGCGCACCGCTTTCTTCTTCCCGGCCACCGTCTTCTTCGGGCCCTTACGCGTGCGAGCATTCGTGTGCGTGCGCTGACCGCGCACCGGCAGACCACGGCGATGCCGGATGCCCTGGTAGCAACCGATCTCCATCTTGCGCTTGATGTCCTGCGTGACCTCGCGGCGCAGATCACCCTCGACCTGGAGGTTCTGGTCGATATAGACGCGCATCCGTCCGACTTCGTCGTCGGTCAGGTCGCGAACGCGAGTGTTGCGGTTGACATCGGTGCGGTCGCAGATCTGCTGCGCCGTGGTGCGGCCGATGCCAAAGATGTACGTGAGGGCGATCTCGACGCGCTTTTCGCGCGGGACGTCGACGCCGGAGATACGGGCCATGGTTCCTCTTTACCCTTGCCGCTGCTTGTGACGCGGGTTGTCACAGATCACGCGGACGCTGCCGTGCCGGCGGATTACGCGGCACTTCTCGCAGATTTTCTTGACGCTTGGACGGACCTTCATTTTTGGGCCTTGTCGTCGATGGACGGTTTTTACTTGTAGCGGTAGGTGATGCGACCTCGTTGGAGGTCGTACGGCGTCAGCTCGACTTGGACGCGATCACCCGGCAGGATCCGGATGTAGTGCATCCGCATCTTCCCGGAAATGTGGGCCAGCACTTTGTGACCATTCTCGAGTTCGACGCGGAACATGGCGTTCGGCAACGGCTCGACGACGGTCCCCTCGAGGACTATCGCGTCTTCTTTCGGCTTCGGCAGAACCGACCTCCTGGTACGAACGGATACGGGGACACGGCCAACTCACGCTCGGAAACGTGCGGTGAGCAGCGCCGGAAAGGCGTTAGCAGGGCGAAGGGCCGCGCATGCAGCGGCAGGCCCAGGGCCGACCGACCACATTAGCGGGAACAACCGCCACGTCCAACCCGACGCACAGATGGACGAGTTCATCGGCGGGCGTCGATGGCGGACACCAAGCGACCGAACACCTCTTCCTCAGAGCCGAGGCCGTCGACCTCGACCAACAGCCCTCGGGCGGCGAACCACTCGAGCAGGGGGGCGGTCTCCTTGACGTAGAGCGCAAGACGGCGCTCGATGGCCTCGGTGGTGTCATCGCCGCGCCCACGGAGAACCATGCGGCTCTTGACCACGGACACCGGCACCTCGAGGTTGATCGCAAGGTCGAGGCCGCCTACGCCGATCAGCTCCTCGAGTCGGTCAGCCTGGTTCGGCGTCCGTGGGAAGCCGTCGAGCAAGACGCCGCGAGCCAAAATGTCGTCCTGGCCCAGCCGCTCCCCGACGATGCCGTTGATGATGTCGTCGGAAACCAGGTTGCCGGCCTTCATGACGGCATCGGCCCGCTCGCCGAGCTGCGTGCCCTCGGTGATCGCCGCGCGGAGCATGTCGCCGGTCGACACGTGGACGGTGCCGTAATGCGCGACCAGCCGCGCGCACTGCGTGCCCTTTCCCGAGCCCTGACGGCCAAGGATGACGAGGCGAAGCGGTCGCGTCACTTCAAGAAGCCCTCGTAGTTGCGCATGGTCAACTGGCTGTCGATCTGCTTCATGGTCTCGAGCGCGACGCCTACGGCGATCAGCAACGAGGTGCCCACGAAACGGAAGCTGCCACCGCCTCTGCCGCTGTTGTTGGCGGTGACGCCGAGCACTTCACTGACGAACAGCGACGGCACGATTGCCACGGCCGCGATGAAGAGTGCGCCGGGCAGGGTGATGCGGTTGAGGATCCGCCCGAGGTAGCGCTCGGTCTGAGGGCCGGGCCGGATGCCGGGGATATACCCGCCCTGCTTGCGGATGGTATCGGCCTGCTTAACCGGGTCGAAGCTGATGGCAGTGTAGAAATACGCGAACCCGATGATCAGCAGGCCATAGAACACCAGATAGACCGGCTGGTCGGGCTGGGTCAGGTTGCCGTTGACCCACGACTGCAGCCCGTTCCAGGGCAGAGCGAGCGCGAGCAAGTTCGGGAGGTACAGCACGGAGCTGGCGAAGATGAGCGGGATGACGCCCGACTGGTTCACCTTCAGCGGGATGTACGTGCTCTGCCCGCCATATTGGCGCCGGCCGACCACTCGCTTCGCGAACTGCACGGGGATTCGCCGCTGGCCTTGCTCGACGAACACGATCGAGTACATCACCACGATCATCACGATCACGACAAGGCCGAGGACGAACCAGCCCTTCTCCGCCTGGATGGTGGAACCCTGCGCCGGGAAGCTGCTCACGATCGACGCGAAGATCAGCAACGACATGCCGTTGCCGATCCCACGCTGGGTGACGAGCTCGCCCATCCACATGAGCAGCGCCGTGCCACCGGCCAGCGCGAGCACCACGATCGACACCCGACCGGCGTTGAAGACCGGCAGAAGATCAGCAGTAGCACCGCCGGTGATGGCGTTGTTGTTGTGAAGTATGAAGGCGAAGCTCGTGCCCTGCACGATCGCGATGACGATGGTGAGATAGCGAGTCCACTGCGTGATCTTGCGCTGACCGACTGCGCCCTGTTCTTGCCACTGCTCGATCTTCGGCACGACGATGCCGAGGATCTGCATGATGATCGACGACGTGATGTACGGCATGATGCCGAGCGCGAAGATCGCCATCTGTGTGAGCGCGCCACCCGAGAACAGCTGCAGGACGCCGAGCACGCCGCCTTCATTCGCCTTGTCCTTGAAGCTCGACAGCTGCGACACGTCGATGCCCGGCGAGGGGATGTACGAGCCCAGCCGGTACAAGGCGACAACCATCAAGGTGAAGGCGATCTTCTTCCGCAGTTCGGCGACGCGGAATACGTTTAGGAAGCTATCGAGCACTGCGGTCTCCTCGAGCCGTCGGCGTGACGACGCCGGCCGACGCGAGCCGCCAGCGTTCGGGGTTCAGTTTGCAGAAGATCAGCGGTTCGCGTGCGCGTTGCCCTTGACCGGCGGGCGCCCGTTGCCGAACGGCGGAGGCAGTATCTCGATGGTGCCACCGGCACCGGTGATGGCCGCCTCAGCTGACTTCGAGAACTTGTGCGCCTTGACGTGCACAACCGTGCCGAGCTCGCCACGACCGAGGATCTTGACAAGCGAACCCTTGGAGACGAGGCCCTTGGCGTAGAGCGTCTCGGGGCTGATCTCGCTCATCTCGGAGATGGCAATCGTGTCAAGGTTGATGGCCTGGTACTCGACCCGGAACGGGTTGTTGAAGCCCTTGAGCTTCGGCACCCGCTGGGTGAGCGGCATCTGCCCGCCCTCGAAGTTGGGTCGAACCGTGTTGCGGGCCCGCTGACCCTTGGTGCCACGGCCCGCAGTCTTGCCACCCTTGCCACCAATGCCGCGACCGACGCGCTTGGCCCTCTTCTTCGAGCCCGGAGGGGGCTTTAGATCATGCAGTTTCATCGATCGAGCTCCTCGACCTTGATGAGATGGGGCACACGCGAGATCATGCCGCGAATCTCGGGACGGTCCGGAAGTGTGTTGGTCTTACCGATGCGGCCGAGTCCGAGCGCACGGAGTGTGCCGCGCTGCTTGGGCTTGGTGCCGATCGCCGATTTGACCTGGGTGACCTGGAGTTCAGCCATCACGCGACCTCAGTGGGGACATGCGCGCCACGTTCGCTCTCGAGGAACGCCTGCAACATCCCGGCGGGGACGAACTCCTCGGCCGACAAGCCACGCAGACGAGCGACATCGTCGGGACGCTTGAGCGACCGCAGTCCGTCAATCGTTGCGCGAGCGACGTTGATGTGGTTCGACGAGCCAAGCGACTTGCAGAGCACGTCATGAATGCCGGCCTCCTCGAGGATGGCCCGTGCCGCGCCACCGGCGATGACGCCGGTGCCGGGAGCCGCCGGCTTGAGAAGCACGCGACCGGCACCCGTCTCCCCGATCACCGGGTGGGTGATCGTGGATCCGGCCAGCGCCACGCGGAACAGGTTCTTCCGAGCCTCTTCCGTGCCCTTCTGAATAGCGAGGGGCACCTCCTTGGCCTTGCCATAGCCGAGCCCGACGCGTCCCGCGCCGTCGCCGATGACCACGAGCGCGGTGAACGAGAACCGGCGGCCACCCTTCACGACCTTGGCCACGCGGTTGATGTTGATGACTCGCGACTCACGAAGCGGCGCATCATTTGATGATGTCGACATCAGTACTCCCGTCTTCCGCTTCAGAACTCGAGGCCAGCGCCGCGGGCGGCGTCAGCCAGCGCCGCGACACGGCCGTGATAGAGGTTGCCGCCTCGGTCGAACACGACCTTGGTGATGCCGGCGGCCTTGGCCCGGTCGGCAACGAGTGCGCCAACCTTCTTGGCGCTGTCCGCGTTCCCGCTGCCGTCACGCAACGCAAGTTCCGTGGACGACGCAGCGACGAGGGTGCAGCCGGTGAGATCGTCGATCACCTGCACACTGATGTGCTTGTTCGAGCGGTACACCGCGAGGCGAGGACGCTCGGCCGTGCCGGCCACCTTCTTGCGGACTCGGCGGTGACGCCGGAGGCGCCCTTCGCGCCGTGCCTTCGCCTGATCGCTCATTTGGCAGCCTTCCCAGCTTTGCGGGCGACGTGTTCGCCCACGTACCGCACGCCCTTGCCCTTGTAGGGCTCCGGCTTACGGATAGAGCGGATGTTTGCGGCCACCTGGCCGACCATCTGCTTGTCGATACCGACAATTTCGATTCGCGTCGGCGACGGAACCACGAACTCGACACCTTCAGGGGCGTTGACCACCACCGGGTGGCTGAACCCGAGAGCGAGCTCGAGGGTCGACGGGTTCTTGGCTACAGCGCGATAGCCGACACCGACGATGTCGAGCTGCTTCTTGTAGCCCTCGGTGACGCCGACCACCATGTTATTGACGAGTGCTCGGGTCAGGCCATGGAAGGCCCGGTTCTGACGCTCGTCATCGGGGCGCTCCACGAGGAGGCTCCCCTCGTCCTGTCGGACGGTGATCTCACCCGGGATATCTCGGGCAAGCGAACCCTTGGGACCGGTCACCGCGACCGTGCGCCCATCGATGGTCACTGTTACGCCGTTCGGAACGACGATGGGTGCTTTACCAACACGCGACATCAGCTGCTCCTTACCAGACGTAGCAGAGGACTTCGCCGCCCATGCGACGCTTGCGCGCCTCACGGTCGGTCATCAGACCTCTACTGGTGGACACGATGGCCACGCCCAGCCCGCCCAAAACTCGCGGGATGCGCTCGGCCTTGGCATAGACACGAAGACCGGGTGTGGACACCCGGCGTAAACCCGAGATCACGCGTTGGCGCTCGGGCGAATACTTCATGTCGATCGTGAGTGTTCGACCGGGACGGCCGTCGGTCTCACTGATCTTGAAGCTCGCGATGTAGCCCTCTTTTTCGAGGAGCTTCGCAAGCGATTCTTTGAGGTTTGAACAGGGCATGGACACGTCGTCGTGCATCGCCGTATTGGCGTTGCGTATACGCGTCAGCATGTCCGCGATCGGATCGGTCATCGTCATGTCGCGCGCACCTCCCTACCAGCTGGCCTTGGTTACACCCGGGATCTCTCCCGCATGAACCAGCTCTCGCAGGCACACACGGCAGAGGCCGAACTTACGGAATACGGCACGAGGGCGGCCGCAGCGACGGCACCGCGTGTAGCCACGGACTTTGAACTTCGGCGTTTTCGCCTGCTTGTTCTTCAGCGCTGTCTTGGCCATTACTGCTGCCCCTCACGTCGGAACGGGAAGCCGAACGCGTCGAGCAGAGCCTTGCCGTGCGCGTTGGACTTTGCGGTGGTGACGATGGTGATGTCCATCCCGCGGGTGACGTCGATCTTGTCGTACTCGATCTCCGGGAAGATCGTTTGCTCGCTGACGCCAAAGGTGTAGTTGCCGTGGCCGTCGAAGGCCTTCGGCGGAAGTCCGCGAAAGTCTCGAATGCGAGGAACCGCAAGGGAGATCAGACGATCGAGGAACTCGTACATCAGGGTGCCGCGAAGCGTGACCTTGCAGCCGATCGCGTTGCCTTCACGGAGTTTGAATCCGGCGATTGACTTCTTGGCCCGGGTCACGACCGGCTTCTGGCCGGCGATGATGGTCAGATCGCGCACGGCATTGTCGAGCAGGCTGGGCTGTTGCACCGCGGCCCCGACACCCATGCTAATAACGATCTTCTCGAGCTTCGGGACTTCCATGATGTTGCCCAGACCGAGCGACTCTTTGAGCTGCGCTTTGAGCGTGTCTTCGTAGAGCGCCCGCATCCGCGGGATGGTGGTTGTTGCCGCGGCCATCAGATCTCCGCTCCGGTGCGCTTGCAGATGCGAACCTTGGTTCCGTCAGCGTCGATCCGGTAGCCAACACGCGTCGGCTTGCCGTCCTGGGGGCTGATCACCGCGACGTTGGCCACCGGGATGGGCATGTCGACGTTGAGCAGGCCGGCGTCCATCGTGGCGCGGGTGCGCTTTTGATGCTTGCGGGCGGTGTTGACGCCCTCGACGATGACCTTGCGGGTAGCCGGCAGAGCGGTCACCACGAGGCCTTCCTTGCCGCGGTCCTTGCCGGTGAGCACGCGCACGCGATCACCCTTCTTGATTCTCATCTCACAGCACCTCCGGCGCGAGCGACACGATGCGCATGAAGCGCTTGTCACGGAGCTCCCGGCCCACCGGGCCGAAGATGCGCGTGCCACGCGGCGTCTGGTCGTCCTTGATGAGTACCGCAGCGTTCTCGTCGAAGCGGATGTAGCTACCGTCGGGACGGCGCTTCTCCTTCTTCGTGCGGACGACGACGCACTTCACGACGTCACCCTTCTTGACCGCAGCGCCCGGGATGGCATCCTTCACGGTGGCGACAAAGATGTCGCCGATCGATGCATAACGGCGACGCGTGCCACCCAACACCTTGATGCAGAGAACCTCTTTCGCACCAGAGTTGTCGGCGACGCGAAGGCGCGACTCTTGTTGGATCATGGCTACTTCGCCCTCTCGAGAACATCGACGAGGCGCCAGCGCTTCAGCTTCGACAGCGGACGCGTCTCTTGG
>WLNW01000099.1 GCA_009699605.1 Actinomycetota bacterium
GGGGCCGTTGGGCTCGGTGTCGGAGACGGGTGCCAGCAACGTGAGCGGAAACTCGAAATACCACCACCGAGGCGTCGGCGTGTTGAGCGTCGAGGCAGTCGAGGCGCCCGAAGTGGTCACGTCGGCGTGGATCGACGATCAGCTCGCGGCGACCCACAAGCGGCTAGGTCTGCGGGGCGGGCTCCTCGCCGATCTCGCGGGTGTGCACGAACGGCGATGGTGGCCCGAAGATGTCACCTTCGACCAGGCCGCGGCGTGGGCGGGGCGCAAGGCCATCGCCGCTGCGTGCATCGATCCATCGCAGATCGGCATGCTCATCTCGACCTCGGTATGCAAGCACCATCTCGAGCCGTCCATGGCGTCAGCGGTGCACGATCACCTCGGCCTGTCCACGTCCTGCACCAACTTCGACCTCGCAAACGCGTGCCTCGGCTTCGTCAACGCGATGCACCTGGCGGCTACGGCGATCGACGCCGGCTTCGTGAAGTACGTGCTGCTCGTCGACGCCGAAGGCAGCCGCCGCACCCAGTTGGCCACCATCGCTCGGCTGCAACGCGACGAGACCACAGCCACCGATGTGTTCGATGAGTTCGCGTCGCTCACGCTTGGCTCCGGCGCAGCGGCGATGGTGCTCGGCTCGCTCGACGACCACCCCGGTGCACATCGTCTGGTTGGCGGCATCGCCCGCGCCGCGACCGCGCACCACACGCTGTGTGTCGGCGACCTCGACCGCATGCACACGGATACCAAGCGGCTCCTCGACGCAGGTCTCGAGCTCGTCGACGCGGCGTGGGCCGATGCGGCCGAGGTATTCGACTGGTTCAGGGGCATGGAACGCTACGTCATCCACCAGGTGAGTGCCGTGCACACGCGGATGATGTGCGAGCGACTCGGCATCGATCCGGCCAAGGTCCCGTTGACGTTCCCGAAGTACGGCAACGTGGGGCCCGCCGCGATCCCGATCACCCTGGCCGGCGACGCACCAACGATCGCCCGCGGTGCGCGTGTGCTGTGCATGGGCATCGGCTCGGGCCTGAACGCGAGCTTCACCGAGATCGTCTGGTGAGCGAGGCGTGAGCGGGCCTCCGATGCCCACTGCGGTCGAGCTCGCGCAGTGGGGCATCGACCCGACCTGGTCACGCACGATTGCGGTTGTGGACGCCACCGGCGTCGCCCGGCAATGGCACCTGCTCGAGTGTGGCCCGACCGACCCCATCGCCACGATCGTGTGCGTCCACGGCAACCCCACGTGGTCCTACCTGTGGCGTTCGGTGCTCCAGAGGCTCGGTGACCGCTACCGCGTCGTGGCCGTCGACCAACTCGGCATGGGGTTCTCCGAACGCACGGCACCTCGCGACTTCGCCGCACGCGTCGCCGACCTCACCGCGGTGTTCGCCGCGCTCCGCATCGAGGGCCCGGTCGTCACCGTGGGTCACGACTGGGGCGGCCCGATCTCGCTCGGCTGGGCATTGGCGGCGGGCGATCGACTTGCGGGTGTCGTGCTTTGCAACACGGGGGTGGCCGTGCCCGCAGGCCGTCGCGCCCCGTGGCTCATCCGCCTCGCCGCGACCGGCCCCGTCACCGATCTCGTCGGTCGTCGCACGAGAGCTTTCGTCGAGGGAACACTGGCGTTCTCGCGTCGTCGTCTCGACGGACCGGCGCGAGCAGCTTTGCGAGCCCCCTATCGAGGCGCCCACGATCGCCCGGCCATCGCCGAGTTCGTGGCCGACGTCCCGTTCGGACCCTCGCACCCGTCCGCGGCCGCCGTCAGTGCAGTGGCCGAGGGCCTCCGTTCGCTCCGGACGCCCGCGCTCGTGCTGTGGGGTGCGCTCGACCCGGTGTTCGGCGACGACTTCGCACACGATCTCGCCTCAAGAATCCCGCATGCCGACGTGCACCGCTTCTCCGGCGCGGGCCATCTCAGCCCCGCCGAGCACGGGTCCGCTGACGTCGCGGGCGTCATCGACGCGTGGCTGACGGATCACGTCGGGCGTTCGGCCGGGGACCTCGCCCCGCTCACGCACACCGCTTCGTGCACCCCCATTTGGGCCGCGCTGGCGGCCCGGGCGCACGACACCACGGTCGCCTACGCGGACGGCAGGACCGGCGAGACAGTCTCGTTCGCCGAACTACACGAACGGGTCACTGGTATCGCCCGTGGGCTCGCCGAACAAGGAGTAATGCCGGGCGATCGCGTGGCCCTCCTGGTTCCCCCGAGCGCCGATCTCCTGGCTGCGGTGTATGGCTGTTGGCGT
This sequence comes from Actinomycetota bacterium, assembly GCA_009699605.1. GTDB lineage: Bacteria > Actinomycetota > Acidimicrobiia > Acidimicrobiales > WLNW01 > WLNW01. The sequence goes on from WLNW01000099.1 coordinate 2,256, forward strand.
GCCGGAGCGGTGACCGTGATCGCCGATCGCGGCCTTGGTGTGCGGGGCCTCGGTCGTGCCGTGCGAGCCGCCCGCGTCGATTGGGTGATCGGCCCGGCACGCGCCCTCGCCGCGGCGCGCGCGTTGCGGTGGGCGCCTGGCGCACGGTTCATAGCGGTTGGCCGCGCCGGATCGACCGCCGCCGAAACCACCCTCGAAGCGCTCAGCAGATCGCAGGGCGCGATGCCGATCGAACCCGATAGTTCCGCACCGGCCGCAGTGCTCTACACATCAGGCGCGACCGGCCCGGCGAAGGGGGTGCGCTATCGGCACGGACAGCTGGCCGCGCAACGCGATGCGCTCGCCCGCACGTACGCGATCACCTCCGACGACCGCCTTGTCGCGGCGTTCGCACCGTTTGCGTTGTACGGCCCGGCACTCGGCATCACCTCGACGATCCCGGCCGTCGATGTCACCCACCCCGGTTCGCTCACCGCGAACGCTCTGGCCGAGGCCGTCGAGGCAGTGGACGCGTCGATCGTGTTCGCGTCGCCGGCCGCGCTCGCCAACGTGGTTCGCACCGCCCCTCTCACCGCCGATTCGCGGCTTGCCCACGTGCGGCTCGTGCTCTCCGCCGGCGCGCCGGTACCCATCGCCACGTTGCGCGCCACCGCTGCCTTGTGCCCCTCAGCCGAAGTGCACACCCCCTACGGCATGACCGAGTGCCTTCCCGTGGCCGACATCGACCTCGCCGCGCTCGAAACCGTCGTGGCATGCGCGGCGGCCCGTGGGGTCTGCGTGGGCGTCCCGGTCGCCGGGTCCACCGTGATCGTCGCCCCGTTGGGCTTCGACGCGCAGCAGCCCCTCCTGGGCGAGGTTGTCGGTGTCACGGGCGAGGTGCTGGTGCGCGCCGCGTGGATGTCGGATGGCTACGACCAGATCTGGCGTACGCAACGCGACGCGCGACCCGTCGACTCCGAGGGCCTCATCTGGCATCGCTCCGGCGACGTGGGCCATCTCGACATCGACGGGCGCCTGTGGATCGAGGGTCGCTCGGTTCACGTGATCCACACCGACCTGGGCGCGGTCACGCCGGTGCCGGTCGAGGTGGCGGTCGAGAAGTACGGCGGCGTCGTTCGCAGCGCCGCGATCGGGGTTGGTCCGGTGGGCTGTCAGCAACTTGTCGTCGTGGTCGAGGACCCCGACTCCGACGACGGTCTGGCCGACGCCACGCTTACCGCAAACCTCCGCGAGATCGTTGCGCGCGAAACCGGTTCACGGGTCGCTGCGGTGCTGCGCGTCTGCGCTTTGCCCGTTGACATCCGCCACAACACCAAGATCGATCGCACTGCGCTCGCGACATGGGGCGCGCGTGTGCTCGCGGGCGACCGCGCTCGACGACCACGATGAGGGTTCTGGTAACCGGCGGCTCGAGCCTGCTCGCGCGCCGCACCGCCGAACAACTGCTCGCGCGGGGCGACGACATCACGCTGCTCCAGCGACACGCGGTCGCCTTCGACGTCGCGCAGGTGCTGGGCGATGTCCGCGACAAAGCCGTCGTCGACCGTGCAGTGGGATCTTGCGACGCAGTGATCCATTGCGCGGCCAAGGTCGGTGTCGTCGGCAGCTGGAGCGAGTACCGCAGCATCAACGTCGGAGGCACCGAGAATGTCGTCGACGCAGCCCGACGCCACGGCATTTCGCGCGTCGTTCACGTCTCGACGCCGTCGGTGGCGCACGAGGGCACGGCGCTGGTGGGTGTGGGTGCTACCGCTGCCGCGACGGGTCGCCGCGGCGCGTTCTACGCCGAGTCCAAAGCCTTGGCCGAACAGTTGGTGTGCGCGGTGAACAGCGAGGTGCTGCCCATCGTGACGATCCGTCCCCATCTGGTTTGGGGGCCGGGCGATACCCAACTCGTCGGGCGCATCGTCGAGCGGGCACGCGCCGGTCGACTCGCACTTGTCGGCGATGGATGCGCGCTCATCGACTCCACGTACATCGACAACGCGGCCTCTGCGCTGGTGGCCGCGCTCGACGCTGCAGTGCCGGGCGCGCGCTGCAACGGCCGTGCGTATGTCATCGCGAACGGTGAGCCCAGGCCGGTGGCCGAATTGATCGCGGGCATCTGTCATGCGGCCGGCGTCGACGTCGCGCCCCGTCACGTGCCACGCCCGATCGCGCTCGCCGTAGGGTCCGTGATCGAGCGTGCATGGGCCATGCTGCACATTGGGGCCGAGCCGCCTCTCACGCGGTTTCTCGCGGAGCAACTCGGTACTGCCCATTGGTTCGACCCTCGCCCCGCCCGTGACGATCTCGGTTGGGTTCCCACAGTGTCTGTCGACGATGGGCTCATCGAGTTGGCCGCCTGGTTCGACTCGCGCTCCGGACGACGTTCGACCTAGTTGACCCAACGCTCATCGACACTGCGCGCGACTCGCGCGGCGTTCGGTGGGTACATGCGGAAGATCGGTCTTGTCGCCGGCGGTGATGCCTTCGGCGCCACAGGGCTCTGCCGTGCTAATCAATCGGATTACCGATCTCACCATCAGGAGCGCTGAGTCATGAAGCTCGACATGTTGTTCGAACTGCAACCGAAACCGCAGCCATGGTCGAAGCCGCACCCGTATGGTCAGCGCGAGGCCGAGCAGATCGTCTACTACGAGGCCCTCGAGCAGGTGAAGCTCGCCGATCGCATGGGGTTCGGCACCGTGTGGTGCGTCGAACACCACTTCCGTGAGGGCCGCTCGGCCTGCCCGTCGAACGAGTCGGTGCTCGCCGCGATGTCGCAGATCACGGAGAACATTCGTATCGGCTTCGGCGTGAGCCTTATGCCGCCAGGCTTTCAGCACCCGGCCCGCGTGGCCGAGAAGGTGGCCACCGTCGACATTTTGAGCCGCGGCCGTGTCGAGTGGGGCACCGGTCGATCCACGCCTATGGAGCAACTGGCCTTCCACGTACCCTCTGACGACCGCTCGCGTGCGATGTGGAAGGAAGCCGTCGAGTTCGTGGTCGAGGCGTGGAAGAACGAAACCGTCAGCTGGGACACCGACCTCATCAAGTTCCCCAACCGCATGCAGACGCCGAAGCCCTACCAGGACCCGCACCCTCCGTGCTGGCTCGCCGCAGCGAGCGAGACCTCCGCTCGCAGCGCCGGCCTCTACGGGTTGGGGCTGCTGTCGTTCGCGTTGTTCCAGCCGGTCGCCGCGATGAAGGCCACGATCGACGTGTACCGCAAGGCGCAGAAAGAGGCCACCGAGCAGCTCACCGGTGTGAAGAACGACCGGGTCGGCGTTTACACGCTGGTTCACTGCACCGACGACCTCGACGAAGCCGCGGACTACGGGCTGTGGGAGTCGGTCACGTGGTGGTATCGCCACAACGCCGAGTTCACGCTCAAGTGGGAGTTGCCGAACCTGACCCAGGAGGAACAGGACGCCGTGTTCCCGCTTCTGCGGCCGAGCATCGAGGGCAAAATCGATGTCCAGAAGTACACCAATGAGGACATGATCATCATCGGCGAGCCCGAGCAGTGCCTCGAGAAGATCCTTCGTTACGCGGAGGCCGGTGTTGATCAGCTCCTGTGCTACTGCCAGTTCGGCGACCTGCCGCACGAGAAGATCATGCGCAACATCGAGTTGCTCGGCACGAAGGTCGTGCCCGAGCTCGAAAAGCGTGGCCACCGCGTCGACTACAGCCGCCTCGCCGGCTGAGCCGTCCGCACGCCACAACGGGCCGGGAGGGGTGCGACGCGCTCGGCGTGTCGCACCCCGACTACCGCGCAGGTAGCCCCGGTCGACGATGCAGACATCTGCGGGGCGTCAGTCCTGTTGCATCGCTTCCATCGTGTTGCCGTCGGGGTCGGTCAGCACCGCGGTGCGTACGCCGGGCCGCAACTCGAACGGGGCCATGGTGACGACGCCACCGCGTGCGGCCCATCGGGCGGACAGGTCGTCGAGGTCGTCGACCCACAGCGTGAAGTATCGAATGCCCGCGCGATGCCAGAAGGCCTCTGCTGCCTCATCGGGCGTCGGTCGTTCCACGGGCACCATGATCTTGAGGGTGACCGGTCCGACGCTCAGGCGATGGATCGTGCCCATGGGGAGCGGGCGCGCATCGAGGAGCGTCGCGTCGAGAACCTCTTGGTAGAAGTCGACGAGTGTCGCGTCGGCGCTGACGATGCCGAGATCAACGGCGTGGATAGTCATGTCGGTGCTCCTCTGTGATGTGGTCCGGTGACGCGTGCAGTCCTGCGACGAGAACCCGGATGATGGCGACCCATTGCTGGTCGTCGAGGGGCGCGTCGCGAAGCAAGATCGAACCACTGAGCGGGCTCGAGAACAGGTGCGCGACGAGATCGACGCTGAGGTGCTCGGGTAGCTCGCCTCGGCCGATCGCCCGTTGGACGATGATCCGAAAGGGCGTGGAGCGCTGTTCGATGTAGTTGCTGATGGCGTCATGGTGCTCCGACCGGCGTCGTTCGGCAATCAGCGCGGGCAGGACATCGCCGAGGCGTGTGGTGTCGATCAACTTGATGAGCGCGACTCGCAGCGATCGGAGATCGCTCTCCAGTGCGCCGGTGTCGGGCACCGTGAGCTCGGGCAATTGGTTCAGCGCGTCAAGGGTCAAGGCGATCTTGTCGGTCCACCAGCGGTAGACCGTGACCTTCGAGACGCCTGCTCGATCGGCGATGGACTCGATCGTCATACTGCGGATGCCGTTGTCGGCGAGCTCGTCGAGTGTTGCGCCGAGTACCGCCAGGCGGCGCACTTGGCTGCGTGGCCGACCCGTCGTTGCCCGGCTCGGCGTGTCCTCGGCCATCACGTCTGAACCCTATCGTTCCTGTACGCGTCGTTCATAAATAGGCGAACGGCCGTGGGGATGATCAGCGAGTTATCGCAGCAAGCGCGGCGTCGAGCATGACTCGGTCACGCGCGAACACGACATCGTCGGACGGCTCCTCGAGGAACGTGCGCGGCACGATGATGATCGGCAGGTCGGCCCCGTGGATTCGTAGATGGGCGCGTGCTGCGGCCTCGAAGGCGTCGAGGACGAAGGTGACCGTTGGGATGCCGGCGGCTTCCAGCCGTGCGTGGTCGGACAAACTGCCCGCGGTGCACGAGCCTCATTTGCCGAGGCCATTGATCACGACCTGCCAGCCGTGGAACCGGTCGAGTTGGGTCTGCTCGGCGGCTCGGGTGAGCACCGGCTTGGTCTCCTCGTGGAACTCGACCGCCCCGAGGCGGTCGGTCAGCGCTCGTCGCACGATGCGCAGGTAGCGCGCGAAGTGGTGGGTGCCGTGTGCGACCGACGGGTCGTTGCACAGCAGGCCGACGCGTCGTAGGTCGCCTCGTGCAGGGCGGACAGCAAGCGAGAGCGTGCGGACGACCGCCACGCCCCGCGGGTCGACGATCTCGATCATGGTCGCTCCTTCGCAGTGCCCGCCGGGGCCACGGCCACCGGTAGCGGACGGGTCACGGCGAAGCCGCCGTAGGTGCCCCACCCCGGGCATACCGCGGCGAAGGTGACGCTGTCCCCGCCGGCGACGACGACGTGGATCGACTCCGGGCCCCACGTGCTGGCCACGAGCTCATCCGGATTGCTCTGGTCGATCGACTCGGGCCACCACGGGTACCGGTCGTCGTGCCCGATCGCGGGAGTCCCGTCGCCACGTCGCTTGATGTCACCGAGGCGGCGCGCCGCTCGCTGATGCAACTCGTCCTGCACCATCGCCCTCGTCCATCCCTGGCGGGCCAGCAGCCGTGCCCACTGGGGCGCCATCACCACCAGTGTCTCGCCCATGGTGTGCGTGTTGGAGTTGCCCGCGGCGCGGATCTGCTCCGCGACCTGTTCGAGCATGAGTTCTGCCCGCTCCGCGGTGCCCACCGCGATCACCGAGTGTGGTGCGTCGCAGCCGAACACCGTGACCGCGCCGTGTGGCGCGTCGACGCCGCGCGCCTCGTGCAGTGCCGGCCAAGGGGTCGCCACGGGTTCCTCGGCGATGCAGTACGCGAGGCGACCGGGATGACCCAGCACCTCCTGCACCGGGTGCCGCGGCCGTGCCCCGCCGATGTTCCACGTGACGAGTCGAATGGTGCGACCAACGGCGAGGTTGGCCCGCGCTCCGCCGCCGCTGAAGAGCGACTCACCGGTCGCGAAGCCGCCGTCGCTCACCGCCGCACCCGACACGATCACCAACGGCCACGCGGGATGGGTCGTCACCACGAGCCCACTCAGGTTGAACCGCGGCTCGAGCATCGCCTCGAGCGCGGTGATCACAACCGGCATCAGGTGGGGTTGCAGCCCGGCCATTGCGGCGTTCGCGGCGATTGCGGTGATCGTCGCCGAGCGCCCCGTTGGTGGTATTGGGCCGATCACCTCGTCACCGTCGCGTTGGGACGCCGCGACAAGGGCGTCGACCCGATGGCGCTCGGGTGGAAAGGTCGGCAATCCATCGGTGAGATCGAAGCGATACGAGAACTCCGGCCACTCGGTCGGATCCACATGCTCGGGCCAGTCGGGGAGAAGCGCGTCAGAAGAGGTCTTCCCGGATCCCCGTGCGTCGATCACGTCGTCATTCTTGCCTATGACGGGCCAGACAACGCCCCATCGTGATCCATGAGCCGGCTCGCCGGCCCCGGGTACCTCGTCGCGTCGTGCGCCGATCGAGTCCTCGACGATCACGTCCGAACATCGTGTTACTGTACGGGCCGTTCATATATAGGTGAACGACCGTGGGCGCGGGGGACATCCGATGAACTTGCTCGGAATTGGCTACATCGGACTCGACGTGCCCGACCCTGCGGCCTGGGCGGAGTTCGCCACCTCCGTCGTGGGCCTGATGCCCGCGCCGAATCCGCCGAAGGCCGCGCCCGACGAGGCGCGGTTCTTCAAGGCCGACGAGCGACAGTGGCGAGTCGCCGTCTATGGAGCTGAACATCCCGGCTTGCGCTACGTCGGGTTCGACGTCGGCTCACCCGAGGCCTTCGAGCGCTGGCTGACGCATCTCGACTCGACCGGCGTCGAGTTCGGCCACGGAGCCGCGGCCGATTGTGAAGCTCGCGGCGTCCGTGACCTCGTGGTCCTGCGTGACCCGTCCGGCGTGCGCGTCGAGCTGTGCTGGGGCCCCACGGTCGACGGTGGTTTCGTATCGCCCGTCGGCGTGCCCCGCTTCGTGAGCGGCGAACTCGGCTTCGGGCATGTCGTCATCCTGGCGCCCGATCTCGAAGCATCGATGGACTTCTACCGTCGGGTCCTCGGGATGAAGCTCAGCGACTACGTGGTGATCGGCCCTGGCATGTCGGTGCAGTTCCTGCGCTGCACTCCTCGTCATCACTCGGTGGCCCTCGCTGCGTTGGGTCCCGCGCCTGGTCTGCACCATGTGGCGTTCGAGGTCGGCGATATCGATCAGGTCGGGTTCGCGCTCGAACGCGCCACGCGCGCCGGGCACGCGATCACCGCATCGCTCGGTCGGCACAAGAACGATCGGATGTTGTCGTTCTACCTTCGCAGTCCCGCCGGATTCGAAGTCGAGATCGGCTGCGACGGTCGCCTCGTCGACGATCGCACATGGGTGGTCAACGAGTTCACCGGTGGCGACGAATGGGGCCATCACGGCCTGACCGCGGAAGCACTGGCTCGCTCGGTGGCCGCGCAGTGAACTACGACCCGTACTCCGACGAGGCGATGTACGACCCACAAGGCCTCTACGCGCAACTTCGGCGTCACGACCCGGTCCACTTCATGCCCGCGTACAACGCCTGGGCGCTGGCCAGCTTCGACGCCGTTTGGCAGGCCTGCTCCGACACCGCGAGCTTCTCGGTCCGACGGGGTCAAACACCCAACCAGGTCCTGTTGGGCGAGCCGGCGGCCAATCTGACTTTCCCCGAGCTCGATCCGCCCGAGCATCGCCTGCGGCGGCGTGTGCTCGCGCCTCACTTCACGCGAGAAGCCGCCGCGGCCGATATCGAGACCATCCGTGCCGTCACGCGCGACGTGCTCGCACCGCTGCTCGAACGGGGATCGTTCGACGCCTTCGACGAGTACGCGAGCGCGGTGAGCGCGCGGTTCGCGGCCATGAAGGCAGGTGTTCCGGTCGCCGAGGCCGATCGAATCCGTCGCCAGCTGCACACCGCGATCGAACGCGTGCCCGGGCAACGAAGCTCGTCGGATCAGAACCAGCAGGCGATGGGGGCCGTGTTCGGCTATCTCCACGAGCTCATCCAGTCGTGTCGCCGCGACCGTTCGCTCGCGAGCGGGATGTTGGCTCACCTGCTCGATGCACGAGTCGATGGCACACCCCTCGACGACACGCAGATCGCCGCGGAGCTCCACACGCTTCTCGTCACCGGCTCGGAGACCATCGAGCTCGCCGTGGCCGCAGCCATCTTCCAGCTCGACGCGCATCCCGATCAGCAAGCCGAGGTGTTGGCCGACCCCACGCTCGGGGTCTGGGCCTTCGCCGAGGCCGTCCGTCACGACCACCCCACCGACATGCTCTGCCGCGTCGTCAGCCGCGATGTCGTAGTCGGCGAAAAGCAGCTGAAGTGCGGCCAAGGTGTCCTGTTGTTGTGGGCGTCGGCGAACCGCGACGAGCGCGAGTTCCCGGCCGCCGATCGGTTTGACATCCACCGGCGCTATGAACGCGACCTGCTGTTCGGCCACGGCCAACACAAGTGCATCGGCGAACACACCGCGCTCCACATGGGTACCGTCATCCTCGAGGAGCTCTTTGGCTCGATCGCCGGCTACGAGATCGACCACGACGCGGTTCGTCGGCGGCGAGGCGAGTTCCTCAAAGGCTTCTGCGCGATGCCCATCACCATCAGTCGTCGATGACGCAGTCGGTTCAGGAAGGGGCGGGCTGGTCCTCCGAGGCCCAGTAACCGCGCTTGTCCACGAACCACTCGCCCAGGTCGATGGGTGGATCGGGCAGCGGCGTGACGCCGTTCGCGGCAATGGCCGCTTCGTACCGCTCGGGCTGATCACCCCAGCTGCGGAAGTCGCCGTTCGTGATCTCGAGGAAGAGTGCCCCGTCGGCTCCGGCGATGATCGGGCCGAAGGCCGCGCCGAACGGCAGCTCGATGTGGGTGCCAGCCGGGCACCAACGGTCGCCGAACCAGGCCCCGCCGGCAATCAGGAACACGAGGTGATGCCCCAGGTGGCCGTGCTGCCGAACGATCATCCCCGGCGAGAACTCGACGTACGCACTCAGGAAATCGGGTTGCAGGATCGGCCACTTCTCGCGGGTGACGGCCACGGTGCCGTCAGCGTTGCGCTGCCGCCGAACCTCGGTGAACACGAGGTCGTCCATCTTGGTGACGGTCTCGGCGAGACCCTCGAGCCTGGGCGTGGCTCGCTCGGCGCCGGTATCGCCGCGCGGGTCGCGGAACCAGTCGCCGAGGTCGAGGGGCGGATCGGGCAGGGGAGTGATGCCGCGAGCCGTGATCTCGTGGTCGTAGAGCTCCAGCTGATCGCCCCACCCGCCGAACTCACCGAAGCTCAGTTCCCAACAGGTGACACCCTCTGGCCCGGCGACGATGGGCCCGAAGGCCGCGCCGAGCGGCACGTGTACGTGCGTTCCCGCGGTGCACCACGCGCCACCGATCCACGCGCCACCGTCGAGGACGAA